>JBBQCI010000030.1:0-39457 GCA_038318565.1 Planctomycetota bacterium | reverse complement strand
GTGATCCGGCGATCCTCGGTCAGCGATGCTGGCGCGGCAGGCAAATTGGCGCGCAAGACCTCTTGAGCAGCACGGATCTCGCCAAGACGATCGCGCAACTCGGGATGGGCTTCCAATTGCTGTTCGAGGAAGGCGCAGCCGTCCTCGGGCAGGCTGCCGTCAGCGTAGGCAGTCAGCAGAACGCCGAGGTGATCGTGACGCGGATCGGGATTCATGTCGCACTCCCTGGGGCGACGCAGGCCAGGGCGCCGCCGCTGCGCAGTCGGCCGAGGGCGGTGTGCAGCAGGACGCCGACGTGAGTTGCCGTCTTGTCGAGGCGAGCGGCGATGTCCTGGTAGGGCAGGCCATCTCGGTAGCGCAGGGTGATGGCGGCGCGTTCCAACGGGGGCAGCGCCGAGACCGCTGCCCATACCCGTTCGGCGCCCTCGACGGCGGCAAGCGGTTGGACCGGATCGCACAGCGTGCCCGCCGGATCAAGCTCGCGGGCGTCAAGGTGACGTCGGCAAGCGCGGGCACGCAGCTGATCAAGGCAATGGTTGCGCACCACGGTGCACAGCCAGCCGCCGAGATTTCGATTCGCACTGTTATTGGCGGCGAGCCGGTCGCGCTCGCGGCACAGCGCCAGGAACGCCTCTTGGGCCGCGTCCTGGGCGGCTTGGGCGTTGCCGAGCAAGGCGTGGGCCACCCGCAGCAAGCTGCCCTCGTGCCGGGAGATCAAGGTAGCGGCGGCGTCCATGTCGTGCCCCAAGGCGAACCGAACCAGGAGTTCGGCATCGGGCACGGGCTCAGCTGGTGGTGTAGGTTCGTCCACAGGGAGATAACGGATGAGTTCCAACAACCTTAGCCCACAACCCGTCACCGTCCATCCCGAATTGACCTGTGTCCAGAGAAGTTGCCCCGGTTCAGCGGAGTAGTTCTGTGATCCTGTCAGCTGTATCTAGCGGCAGGCGGTGGCCAACCAGACCGACCGGATTTCAGCTCATCATGGACCGATCTGCAAAACAATCGCTCGCCACCGTCATCCGCATCGACATCAAGCTCTAACCCCTGGACCGTCCAGGGTACCCACTGGATCCCGACCTACATCTAGCCCGGTCTTGATCTGCCAGGAGAGCCGTTATCGTGCTGCCCTCCTAACGACAGAGGTTTTCATGCCCCGCGAATGCGTTTTCACTGCCCGCCGTGCTTGCGGCGGTTGGACTAAGGCCCAAAAGGGCGCCCGCCGTAACGGCGGCGTCGGTAATAAGATCAAAGGCCGCACCAAGCGTCTGGTGAAGCCCAATCTCAAAAAACTCCGCATCGTTCTAGATGGCGAAGTGCAGAACGTCTACGTCTCGACCAAGGCCATGCGTCAGGGTCTGGTCGTCCGACCGATGAAGGTCAAGGCCGTCGCCTCGGCCAAATGATCTGACACCCGCGCTGCGGCGCGGGTCGCTGGCGCTGTGGCGGAGCGGCTACGCAGCGGATTGCAAATCCGTGTACTCCAGTTCGAATCTGGACAGCGCCTCCAAGAGAAACCCTCGGTGAAAACCGAGGGTTTCGTGTTTTGTCAGCACCTGGAGGCGCCGACTACGATCTCGGTGTGTCTCAAATTTCGTTGTAGCGGGTCCCGAATCACCTTCTGGCAACCATGTTCGTCCAACGCGCTTTCGCCTGGGCGTCGACCTCGTTGGCGTTGACATGTCGGGAGTCTTACGGTTTGCGCAAGCCGAGGATCCAACCGCTTGCGCCGTGCAAGCATCTCCCTACGGTCTTGCCCTCGCTGATGGCGGGTTGGTCGGGTGTTCTGCCCAATCCACCGTTTGCGTAACCAGGCCACCCGGCCGCAACCCCTTGTCAGCGCCGCAATTGCGGATGACTGCCAAGTGACCGGAAGAATCCCAATGACCAAGCGTTTCGAATCCCTCATCGCCGTCGATGACGTGCTGCTCGCCCAAGAGATGGAAGCCGCCCTCGGCAAGGATGCCGAAAAGGCCCTCCTCGCTGCTCTCGACAACGACAAAAACCAATACGACCCCCGCTCGATCGTGACCGGCTTCATCGTCGCCGTCGACGACGACAACGCCACGGTCGACATCGGCTACAAGAGCGAAGGCGTTGTGCCGATCGCTGAATTCGCCGCAGGCGAAGCCATGCTGGGCGCCAAGGTCCAGGTCATGATCACCGAGGTGAAGCCCTCCGGTGAACTGGCCCTGTCCAAGCGCCAGGCCGACCTGCAGATCGGCTGGAACCAGGTCCTCGGCTCCAACAAGGAAGGCGACCGCGTCAAGGGACGTGTCGTGCGCAAGATCAAGGGCGGCCTGCTGGTCGACATCGGCGTGCCGGTGTTCCTGCCCGCCTCGCAGGTCGACCTGCGCCGTGCCCCGGATGTCGGCGAATACATCGGTCAGGAGATCGAAGCCGAAATCATCAAGATCGACGCTGAACGGAAGAACATCGTCGTCTCGCGCCGCAAGGTCCTGGAAGAAGAGCGCAAGAAGAACCGCGAGAACCTGGTCAAGGAACTGCATGTCGGCGACCTGCGCGATGGCGTGGTCAAGAACATCACCGACTTCGGTGCCTTCATCGACCTCGGCGGCCTCGACGGCCTGCTCCACATCACCGACATGTCGTGGGGCCGCGTCAACCACCCGTCGGAAGTGGTCAAGATCGGCCAGCACATCGAAGTCGTCGTCCTGGACTACGATGCCGAGCGCAACCGCATCAGCCTGGGTCTGAAGCAGAAGATGCGAAACCCGTGGGAAGAGATCGAGGCACGTTACGCGATCGGCTCCGTCCACGACGGCGAGATCGTCAACCTGATGACCTACGGTGCGTTCGTGAAGCTGGAAGACGGCATCGAAGGCCTCGTCCACATCAGCGAACTGAGCTGGACCCGCACCCCGACGCATCCGAACGAGATCGTCAAGCAGGGCGAGAAGGTCAAGGTCATGGTCCTCGAGATCGACCACGAGAAGCAGGAGATCTCGCTTGGCATGAAGCAGGCCGAGAACAACCCGTGGGACACCATCCGCGACAAGTTCCCGGTCGGCACCCACGTCGAAGGCACGGTCAAGAACCTGACCAACTACGGCGCCTTCGTCGAGATCCAGCCCGGCATCGAAGGCCTGCTGCATGTCAACGACATCAGCTGGACCAAGAAGCTGGCCCATCCGTCGCCCGAGATCAACAAGGGCGATCACGTGAAGTGCATCATCCTCGAGATCGACCGCGAGCGTCAGCGCATCAGCCTGGGCATGAAGCAGCTCAGTCAGGATCCCTGGATCAAGGAGATCCCGGACAAGTTGAAGAAGGGCACCGTGCTCGACGGCAAGGTTACCAAAGTGACCAACTTCGGCGTGTTCGTCGAGATCCTCGACGGCCTCGAAGGCCTGCTGCACGTCTCCGAGCTCGGCACCTCGCGCCCGGAAGACCTCCAGCCGAACCAAGAGGTCAAGGTCAAGGTCCTGCACGTCGATATCGAGACGCGCAAGATCGGCCTGTCGATGAAGGCTGTCTAAACGGAGCGCGGCCAGCTTGGCCGTCCGTAGCCCCAGGCGGTTTCGCCTGGGGTTTTTTTGTGCCGTGACAACTCAGGGGCTCCGCCACCGCGGCCCTGCGGGTCAGGCCTCCTTGAAGAAGCGCACCAGCTCGCGCACGTTGTTGAGAACGCGGGCGTCCTCGGCCATGCGTGCCGCGGCCCCCTCAGCGTCGCGGGCCAGCTGGCGGTGCGCATCGTCGTTGGCGCGACGGGCGTCCTCGGCGGCAGCACGCAGGCGCTCGAGTTCGGACGTCCCTGCCACAAGGCGGGCCTCGATGGTGGCGGCCCAGGCCGTGTCGTCCTTCAGGTCGAGGCGCTGGTTCATTTCCTTAACCTGCCCCTCCATCGCGTTGATGCGCTCGTGCAGGGCCAGCACATCGTCACGCGGGAAATGCACCTCGCGTCCGATGTTGGCAAGTCGATCGGACAGGTATTCGTAGGCGCGGCCGGCCGGGCGCAGGCCCATGGCCAGGAGCGAAGCTCCCGACGCGTAGTAGCCCAGTCGGTAGATCCCGAAGTCGGCAAGTAGCCAGAAGCCGACCGCGGAGACGATGTGCAGAATGATCGCCAGTCGCAGCGACCAAGAAGCCCAGCGCGCGACGTAGCCGAGGTCGGACTCGGCGACCGTGATCCCATCCTTGCGCGAACGTGCGGCATCGACCAGTACCGAACGCGCCTTGAAGTACAGGTCCCACGGCAGGGTCACCACCACGATCAGCCACCACAGCACGAACAGGCCGATGACCCAGTCGCGAATCGAGCCCGGATCGACTCCGACCCAACGCATGATGCCATAGGCGGCCGCCAGGAGCAGGCCGACGGTGAACAGGATGCCGAAGAATTGGCCGGCGTAGGTCTGACTGGATCGGGACATGGGTAGACCCTAGCTGTGCTGGGTCCGGAGTCACGTCATCACGAGCGCAACCCAGATCAGTTTACGGGGGCGTTACAAACGTCACTAGGCCGCAGATGCAGGGTGTCCAATTCCACTGGGCGGACCGCCCCGAAGGACGGGCGGCCAAACTGGCCGCGCTACGAGATCTGATCAATGGCCTTTCGGGGGAGCGACACCGAAGCGGTCGATCCATTGCTGGTTAACCTGCGTGGGATCCGCGAGTGGATTGCCGGCGATATTACGGCCGCGAGCCTGGTAAATCTGAAAAATGCCGCCGGTGTTCTTCTCTGCGTTGAAACGCGCCGCGGCGCTGATGAAACGCATGGTATAGCCGGAACGACGACGGCTGCTGGTGTTGGCGGCACTGCCATGGATCGCCTTCGCGTGATGCAGACTGCATTCCCCGGCTTTCAGGATGCATGGCACTGCCGAACGCTCATCGAAGGTGCCGGCTTTGATCTCATTGCTGAATACGGCTTTTTCAGACAGATCCGTGTAATCGCTGTATCCGTTGCCATGCGTACGTGGCACCACATGCATGCATCCATTGCCGAGATCGCTATCGTCGATGGCCAGCCACACGGTCACGACATCCATCGGATCCCACTGCCCCCGCCAATACGCGCTGTCCTCGTGCCACGGTACTCGACGTCCGTCACCGGCAGGCTTGCTGATGAAGTGGCTGGAGAACAACAGGATGTCAGGGCCGGTGATCGGCTCGACCAGGTCCAGCACCGCCTGGTGCATCAGCCAGCGCATGAGTTCCGGATGATAGAAATGCGGAACATCCATCGCCTCCGGTCTACCGCCCAAGGCGACCCAGTCGGCCAGCAGATCTTCGAAGCTGACCTTCAACGCGGCAAAGTCCGTTGCGGGAAACACCTGACCCCGCGGCAAGACGTATCCTTCACGCCGAAAGTGTTCAATGTCGGATGCATGTAAACGGCCGGTTGGGGTCGTTGGCAAGGTTGCGATCATGTCTTCAGTGTGGGTGTCTGCCGAGAGGACACTGGCTCTAGACGTGAAGTCATGTATTCTAGGGTGATATGAGAGTCCTTCGTTTCACTGATTTGCAGCCGTTGGCAGGGGGCTGCCACGTCGCCCGTGGCTTCTACCATCCCGGCCACTCGTCCGGACGGCACAGCCACGACTTCACCGAGGCAATGTGGGTTGAGATGGGCGCCGTACGCCACGACAGTGGTCGCAGCGTCCGACTGCTGACGGCTGGTGATCTGCTGCTGGTCCGTCCTGGTCACGAGCACGACATCCACGGCGTTGAAGGCCACGTCGGAGTGATCGTCAACATCGCCTTCCCCACGAGTACGCTGCGTGCCCTTGAGAAGCGCTACGACTGCCGCGAACTGTGGGGCGACGGAGTGGAACCGGTTGTCCGCCGATTGTCCAAAGACGACGTTGCGGCCCTCGGTCGCCGCATCGAGATGTTGCGCTGCGGTCCCGATGACGAACTCGCCCGTGACGCCTTCCTCTGCACTCTGCTCGACCGCCTTCGGCCGCACGGTGCGGATCTGTGGCGCAATGCGCCGGCCTGGCTGGCAGCCCCAATCGAACGTTGCGCCGAACCGCCGCTGTTGGCCGAAGGCATCTCGGCTCTGGTACGACTGAGCAAACGGTCACGCGAGCACATCAGCCGTAGCATCCGCTTAGCAACGGGTGGCACGGCGACCGATTTGCTGACCGCCCTGCGCCTGCGTTGGGCCGAACGTCAGCTTGCCCTAACCGATCTTCCGGTTGCCGAGATCGCTGCCGGCTGCGGGCTGGGACGCGCCCGCCTGCATCGCTTGTTCGCGGCCAAGCATGGCCAAGGACCACGCGCCTATCGGTTGGCCTGTCGCGGTGCGGCAGGCTGATCCATCCTCTCAGAGGGCCTAGTCGGGTATATCACATTCTGCACACGATTGGTCACGCAACGCTCATGCACTGAGGGCTGGCCCTGCCTAGCATGTCAGGCACAGGAGCCCTCCCCGTGACTAAAATCGCTATGATCGGCGCTGGCAGCGTCGTCTTCGCCCGCAACCTGACCGGTGACATCCTTGGGATGCCCGAGTTCAAGGACTGCACACTGTCCTACATGGACATCGACGCTGAACGCCTCGAAGTCGCCGGCAACCTCTGCCGCAAGACAGCCAAGGCATTGGGCGTCAATCCCACGATCGAAACCACCATGGACCGCCGGCAGGCTCTCAAGGGTGCTGACTTCGTCATCAACATGGTGCAAATCGGCGGCTTCAACTCGACCCTGGTCGACTTCGAAATCCCGCGCAAATACAACCTCAACTTCACCATCGCCGACACCACTGGCCCCGGCGGGCTGTTTCGAGCCCTGCGCACCTACCCGATGTTGTCCGGTATGGCCAAGGACATGGGCGAGGTCTGCCCGCGCGCCGTGCTGCTGAACTACTCCAACCCCATGTCGATGAACATGCAGAGCGTGTTCCGCACCTCGGGCATCCAAGCGGTCGGCCTGTGCCACAGCGTGCAGGGCACCTTCGACCAGCTGATGGGCTACATCGGCGAGGATCCGCACAAGGTCTCGTTCATCTGCGCCGGCATCAACCACATGGCCTTCTACCTGAAGATGGAGAAGGACGGGGTCGACCTCTACCCACGCTTGTTCAAGGCGATGGAGGACGAGAAGATTCGTAGCTCCAACAAGGTGCGCTTCGAACTGATGAAGCGGCTCGGGCACTTCATCACCGAAAGCTCGGAGCATAACGCCGAATATAACCCGTGGTTCATCCCGCGCGGCAAGAAAACCATCGACGAATTCGACATCCCGATCGACGAGTACCTGCGCCGTTGCGACGGCATCGTCGATGAGTTCGACCGCCTCAAGGGCTTCAGCCGTAGCGCCGAACCTGCGGTCGCACCGTGCCGCAGTCACGAATACGGCTCGACCATCATTCATTCGATCGTCACCGGTACGCCCAGCGTCATCTATGGCAACCTGGTCAACGGCGGGACGATCAGTAACCTGCCGCGCACTGCCATCGTCGAGGCGCCGACCCTGGTCGACCGGACCGGCCTGCACCACGCCCAGATCGGCGAATTGCCGCCACAACTGGTTGCCTACATGCAGCCGCACATCAGCCAGCACGAGCTGTTCATCCGCGCCGCCATGGAAGGCCGCCGCGATCACGTCTACCAGGCCTGCATGTTCGACCCGCTCTGTGCCGCCTCGATGCGCACTGATCAGATCGTCGAGATGTGCGACGAGATGATCGCCGCTTACGGTGACGAACTGCCACCCTTGCAGGCCAAGACGCTGGTTCCCACCAGCGGCAAGACCTTCCCCAAGGTCGACAGCAGCGTCCTGCGCGCCAGCTGGGACAAGGTGCAGAAGGATGCAGAAGGCGACTTCGTGCAGGAATGGCACGTCATTGGGCCCTTCCCTGGTGAGAAGAATAAGACCACTATCGACACCGTCGGGCCGGTCGATGCACTGGCGCAAGGCGAAGGCGCCATTGATGTGAAGCAGGCCATCGCCGGCAAGAGCTGGAAGTCGGTCAAGGCGGCCAAGCGCGGCCTCGTCGATCTGGCCACCAACCTGGCGCCGGCGGAATGGTGTTTGGCTTACGGCTACGCGGAAGTCACCTCGGTCCATGCCCGCGAGGCGGTCATCGGCGTCGGCTCGGACGATGGCGTGCGCGTGTGGCTCAACGGCAAAGTTGTGCACAGTCACGAGACCGGCCGTGGCTATAACCCCGGCGCCGACAAGGTGACCGTGCAGCTCAAGGCGGGCGTCAACCGCTTCATCCTGAAGATCAGCCAGCACACCGGCGGTTACGGACTCGGCATGCAGGTACCGAAGGCGAATTTCTGAACCGAAGCACTGGCACACGTCGCTGACGTATGGGACCGTGGCGGATACCGCCACGGTCCCGTCGTATGCAGTTGTCTGAGCACTTGAACAAGGTCAGAGCCAGACTCAGGGCGAGCAGCCAAGCGCAGCTTGTCGTCCGCAAGGGCCACACACGCTAAGACATCGTGGCCACGGACGTAGATCCAGCAGAGAACGATATGACCCTGCTGCAGCGGTATCTTGATGTCGGTGACGAAGGGGCTGTCTCCACCCTCGTCGAACGCCATCAGGCCGACCTGCTGCGAACAGCGCACGCCCTGCTGGGCGACGCCTCAACTGCGCAGGATGCCGTCCAGGAGGGATTCGTCCGTATGTGCCGCGATGCGGCCGACGTGGTGGGCGGATCTGGCGGACGGACCTCGGTCGGCGGCTGGCTATGCACCGTCGTGCGCAATGCCGCCCTCGACATGCTGCGTCGACGTCGGGCTGCCCCCCTGCCCGACCAGATCCGGCAACCAACGCCGCCGCAGGGCACCGCGGTAGACGACGCCAGCCTGCTGTGGGCCGCCGTCGATCGCCTGCCTGACGTGGAACGCGCCGCAGTCATGCTGCGCTTCCGCGATGGCCTAGCCTACGACGAAATCGGCGCCCGATTGGGGAAAACCGCCAACCACATCGGGGTCATCCTGCATCAGGCGGTCACCCGGCTGCGCAACGATGCCCATCTTGCGGGGATGGCGCTATGAACGACCTCCCCCCGCGGCTCGCCGAACTGCTGCAGTGCGGTCCGGCAGCCCCAACGTCGCTCGACGCCACGCATCGCCAGGCCATCCAAATCGCCGCTCGGCAGGCCTGGTTCCGCCATCGCTCGCGCCGCCGCTGGACGCTGCTTACCTGCGCCGCCGCGGCTGTCCTGGTTGCCGGCGTCGCCGGCTGGACGATCCGCAGTCTGGTCGAGGGTCCGGTGGAAACTTCGACCCCGATAGTGGCTTCCGCCCCAGAGCTGATGGCCAAGGAACGGTCCGATCCGGCTGCGCTGGCCCCGATGGCCAAGTCGATGCCCGTGATCGCCGATGTGGAGACCAACACCACGCGCGCTGGCGAAGGGGGGTTGGCCGAACAGACCGCTCAGGAACCTGCCGTGGCAATGGTGGCGAAACCGCTTGAGGGCCGAGCTGCCAGCGAGGCTGTCGCGGGCGACGTACCTGCTGAACCGATTGTCGCGGCCCGTTCCGAACGGCGCCGTCAGGATGCTCAACCCCCAGCGGCATCGAAGGCCACCAAGGATGCACCAGCAAGCCCACCGGTTATGGCCCCGGCGCCCACAGCTGTAGCTTTAGCAGCGCCAGCCATCGCCGCAGCCATGAGTGATGCCGCTCCACCATCTCGAGTTGAGATCCCCACCAATACCCCTCGCTTCGGCCAATTGTTGGCCGCACGAGCTACACTGGAAGCTGCCGAGCGTGGGGAACTCGCCCCGGCCGAACGAAACCCGGCGCTGCGCGCGGCCCACGACCTGATCGCCGGGCTTACCAATCCACCAGCGGTCGAGTTGCGGGCCCGCCTGGATGCGGCCCTCGGTACGCGCTGACGCCGCTGGCCTTCCCCGGAAAGGCCGTACCGTGCTTCCTCCCTTATGCGCCCCATCATTGCCATCGTCGGCCGGCCCAATGTCGGCAAATCCAGCCTGTTCAACAGGTTGGTGGGGCAGCCCATTGCCATCGTCGATCCCACGCCCGGCACCACCCGCGACCGCATCTTGCATTCAGTCCGGCGTGACGGCGTCCGTTTCGACCTCGTCGACACTGGCGGCATCGGCGTGGTCGACGAGCGCAAACTGGAAAGCGATGTCTATCAGCAGGTCGAGCGCGCTATCGCCACCGCCGACCGCATCATTTTTCTGGTCGATGTGCGCGACGGGCTGCTGCCGCTCGATCACGACATCGCCGCCAACCTGCGCAAGATCCACGACCGCGTCGATCTGGTGGTCAACAAGGTCGATCACGACGGCCTGGAATCAGACGCCTTCCAGTTCCTGAAACTCGGCCTGGGCGAGCCGCACACTATTAGCGCTGCGCAGGCGACCGGCCTGCATAGCCTGCTTGAGCACTTGGCTGAGAAGCTGCCAGCAATGAAGGACGACGGCTCTCCGGAAGAACCGGACGACGGCCGCATCCGTCTCGCGTTGGTCGGCCGCCGCAACGTCGGCAAGTCATCGCTGACCAACTCGCTGTGCGGTGACCACCGCGTGATCGTCGCCGATATGCCGGGGACCACCCGCGATGCGGTCGACGTCCAGTTGGATCGCGACGGTGCCGCATTCACCCTGATCGACACTGCCGGGCTGCGCAAGCGCACCCAGATGATCGAGGATGACCTCGAATTCTTCAGTGCCTGCCGCACTGAACGCGCAATCCGTCGCGCCGATGTCATCCTGCTGGTGATCGACGCCAGCGATGAGATCGCTGCCGTCGACAAGAAAATCGCGCGCTTCGTCGAAGTTGAAGGCAAGCCGACCATCCTGGTGGTCAACAAGTGGGACCTCGCGCAGAAGTCGCACGCCAGCAAGCAGACCTACCTCACGTGGCTGCAGGACCGCCTGCCCGGCCTCGCCTACGCCCCGTCGGTGTTCACCTGCGCGACCACTGGACTCGATGTCCACAAGTTGCTCGGCATCGCCGCCCAGCTCAAGGAAGAGGCCAAGTCGCGTATCAGCACGTCGGTACTGAACGGCATCATCGAGGCGGCTGTGCAGCAGCGCCGTCCGCGCAAGGTCGGCCCGCTGCCGACGCGCATCTACTACGCCACCCAGGCCGAGTCGCAGCCGCCAACCTTTATCGTCTTCGTCAACCGCACCGACTGGATCGAACCGGGCTATTCGCGCTTCCTGGAACACTTCATCCGCGGCCAAGCCGCCGAGTTCGCCCGCGTCCCCCTGCGCATCTTGTTCAAGGCGCGCGACAGCCGCTTCCACGAACAACAGGACAAGCACAGCGTCGTGCGCGGCCGGACCAAGGCTGAACGCAACGCCGGCCTCGTCCTGCCTGTGCGCATGGCGGTCGACAAACGCAAAGAGGACCGCCATCGCCGCATGGATGCCCTCGATGATCGCGATGTGATCGGCCCGGCGCGCAAGTCGCTGGCCCGTCATCCTGACGACGAGGATGAGGAACTTGGTCTTAGTGAACGCCGTCAGGCGGTACCCAGCGTCCGCGCCGGTAAGGCCCCGGAACGCAAGAAGCGCAAGGCGCCGGAACGTCGGAACAAGCGGAGATAATCTCGATGTGGTGGCTCCTTGTCCCGGCCGCATACCTGCTTGGTTCGATCTCGTTCGCCTACTGGGCAGGACGGATCAAGGGCAAGGACCTGCGCACGCTCGGGAGCGGCAACCTCGGGGCGACCAATGCCGGTCGGGTGCTGGGCTGGCACTGGTTCGCGGCGGTCTTCGCCCTGGATCTCGCCAAAGGCCTGATTCCGACGCTGATCGCGGGCTTGGTGCTCAGCCAGGCGATGCAGCATCAGGCCGACATCGCCATCCTGCGCTTCCTGCCGATTGCCACCGCCCTGGCAGCGGTGCTCGGTCATGTCTTCACCTGCTTCCACGGCTTCAAAGGCGGCAAGGCGGTAGCGACCAGCCTCGGCGTCCTGGTCGGCTTGGCCCCTCCAACCGCAGGCGTCATCTTCGGCTGCTGGATGATCACGTGGCTGCTGGTCTGGCTGGTATTGAGGCTCAAACGCAGCGACGCGGTCGGCCCAGCCTCAATCGTTGCCGCTCTGGCAGTGGTGCCGGCCTATCTCGGAACCGCCCGTCCGGTGCTGCTGCCCACCCTCGTCTTCCTCGCGCTGCTGGCGGCCCTGGTCCTGATCAAGCACCGGGCCAACCTTGCCAAATTCGTCTGCCAGGTACGTACGCGTCCAACCGCATCATGATCAAAGTCATCACCTTCGACTGGGGCGACACCCTGGCGGTCAACTGGGGCATGCCCTACATCGCCACCGAACGCGCCTTGTTGCGCCGGTTGGCCAGCGATGTGTTCGCCGTGGGCGGCCATGCCGACCACGCCTGGGCGGAAGCCTGCCTGCGTGAATTGCAAGCCGAGTGGAACGCCACCGCCGACCCGACGCGCAATCCCGAGCAGCGCGAGATGGACTTCCCGGCCCTGATGCGCGGCTGGATCGCCGCCACCGGCCTGACGGTCGAGGATCCCCGCCTTGCCCCCGCCCTGGAGCGCGCCTGGGACCGCATGACCGACACGGTCATCCCGATGTCTGATGTGCAGGCCGTGCTGAGCACACTGCACCAGCGCTACCGCATCGGCATTCTGTCGCATGTGCCGTGGCCCGGGTTCGCCGTGCGACGTTGGTTTGCCCGCCACGGCTTGGCTGCGCACGTCGACTTCTACTCGCTGTCCAGCGAGGTCGGCTGGATCAAGCCGCACCCGGATCATTACAACGATGCGATCCGCCAGGCCGGCTGCGCCCCGGCCGAGATGCTCCACGTTGGCGACCATCCCTACCGCGATGTCGAAGGTGGCCGGGCCCACGGACTCCGCACCTGCCTACGACGCACCGAACGGATCTATCCTGAAGATCAACTCGACGGTTGCCAGCCGGACGCAGAAATCCTGCAGTTGGCTGAACTCAGCGAAATTGCCGCGAAACTGTGACGGCACAGAGACGGCATGGCCATCTCAGATCCCGATCGCGACCGACGGCTTGCTGCCAAGCCCAAAGAGGGCTGGCGCCGGGCCGAGGATCTCGGCCGATTGGTCGAAGATTTCAAGCGCAGCCCAGAATTTGCCGCCATGCGGCGCTTCACGCGGATCAATGCCGCTCTGCGCGATGCCCTGCCAGCGTCGGCCCACGGCAAGGTGAAGCCGCTCGCCATGCGTGCCGGCACCATCACCTTGGAAGTGGTCGACGGCATCCTGCTGGCCGAGTTGCGGACGACCTGCACTCGGCGTATCCTCGACGCCCTGGCCGCCGGCGGCACCGGAGCGACCCGGCTGGTCTGGCGGGTGGCGCGGCGCTCCTGAGTCGGCAGACTGTCCGCCCATGCGCTGGTTCCTGCTGCTGCTGCTCGTCCTGATCGCCCCTCTGGCTGTCGCCGGCGACCCCAAGATTCAGAGCGCAGATGCGCTTGATGCCGATGAGCAGGAAGAACGACGTACCAGCACGTTTATGCGAGAAGCCGCCCAGTATCGCATCGGCAGCGCTACCGCGACCGCCGATCCCGCCGCCGACGCCGCTGTCCTGGCTGGACTTGCCAAGGCCGAACGCATGCGCACCGAAGGCGGTCGCGCCTGGTACCAGCTCTGGCTGGTCAGCCCGTTGACCCGGGCACGTTGGATCGCCGAGGATACCTTCGAAGAGCACCCGTACAGCTCGCATACCGGCGAGGTGATCGCATTCACGCTCAACTGCCGGGCCGGCAAGAGCGAAGTGCGCGGCACCCTGAATGAATTGCAGAAGCTGTGGTTCTATCTGCCAAACTACCCAGACCTGCGGGCCGCCATGCGTACCACGCTGGAGATGGCCGAGCGCCTGCAGCAATTCGAAGCTGCGGTGGATCTTGATGTCGAAGACCCTCGCCAGGTCGTGCGCATCGACGGGCGTAGCTTCGTCTACGACATCGATGACGTGTTCCGTTTTCTGTCCAAGAACGGCGACCGCGAAGAGATTGCACCACGCGCAGCCCTTGGCCTGGCGCGGTCCCTACTGCTGTCCGGCGAACGTGAAGACCGCTGGAAGGCCCGCCGCGCTTACGAGGATTTTCTCGAACGCTTTCCTGACAGTCCGCTGGTCTTCCAGGCGGTGATCGAACAAGCGTTATCGCATCTAGTGACCTACAAAGGCGCTGATTATGACGTCGGCGCGCTGCTTGATGCCCGCGATCTGGTTGACCTCGCTGAACTGGAAGCCGGCGGCGATCCAGCCCGCGCCGCCCTCGTCACCGCCTACCGCAAGCGCATTGGCGGCTGGCTGCAGGATCGTGACCTGTCGGTCGCCATGTGGTATACGGCCCGGACGCGGCCGTGGTGGCTGGCCTGGTTGAAGCGTCCGCCGCAGCTGACCGATGCCGACGCCGGCGCGCGGTACTACGCCGCCGCGGTGGTGAAACGCGACCGCACCTCGCCGCAGGCGGCCAAAGCCCAGGTTTTGTCTGAACAGCTGCCCGCACCTGCCGGGCAACTCGGCCAATGAGTCGCGCGGTCCGACTGGTCGGACTGCTGCTCGCGGTCCTGAGCATTTCTGCCTGCACTTGGCGCGTGGCCTCGCCAAGTTCACTGGCCGAGACCGTACGCATTCAGGTGGTGGCCGATCGTGGCCGGCTGCCGCGTGCAGGTCCTGAACTGCAGTCGGCAGTCGCACAATCAGTGGCCTACCGTACCGGCTGGCAGGTAAGGGGCGACGGTTCGGCGCGTCTGGATCTGTCGATCGACAAGGATGATTTCGGCGCCACCGCTCGCGACGAACGTGACATCGCCAGTCGTTGGCGCTATAGCCTTTCGGTCACGGCGCTGCTGGTGACCGCCAACGGCACGGCCACGTGGACCGGCAGCGGCACCGGCTATGCCGGCAGCCGAGTGGAAGAAAACACCGCCGTGCGTACTGCCACGACGGATGTGGCGGACAGTCTCGCACGCTGGCTGGCTGCGCGACCGTGAGTCGCTGATTCCGGCGGAACATTCTTCGATACTTCACAATTCCTTCATGGGGATCCGGAACGTGGAAGCTCATCACGAGCACCCCCCCTTTAGGAGCCCACGTGAAGTATACCTCCCGCACCCTCATCGCACTTGCTGCCCTGTCGCCGGCAGTCATGGCCCTAGATGTCAAGGACGACGATCTCAAGCTGGGCCTCAAGCTGCAGTTGCAGGTCCGGGCCGAGAAGTCCTGGGCTGCCAGCCGTAGCGGTTCAGCCTACTCCGCAGCCGAGTCCGCCAGCGTGGCCGGATCTGAAGCCGACCAGGTCGACTTCTACATCCGTCGCGCCCGCATCGGGTTTGCCGGCACCTGGAAGGGTGCATACAAGTTCGCCTACCTCCTGCGCAATGACAACCAGGACAAGGCCACCAACAGCACCGCAAGTCGTACTCCGCAGACCCACTACGCCTTCATCGAGCGCATCATCAAGCAGGAAGACCTCGGCATTGAGCACGGCATTCGCGCTGGCCTCGACTACGCTTGGTTCAACGGCACCAGCGCCGTGTTCTCCTCAAGCTCGTTCCTCTTCCCGACCGAACGCGCCACGGGTGCAATGCTGGCGCCGCGCGGCACCGGTGTTGGCTACAAGTTGAACAGCAAGATGGTCCAGTTCGGATTCGACGTCCAGAACAACACCGGTGACTCCGTTGCTGTAGCCAGCGATGGCGTGACCGGCGGCAATGAAGGCCTGTTCTACGGCACCCGCCTGCAGATCATCCCCTTCGACTCCGCGGAGAAGGGCCACATGAAGCCGGTTGAGTCCTTCTTGGGCAAGGATGGCACTGGCGTGATGATCAGCAGCGAATTCGGTGTGAACCAGTTCGACAACACCTCGGCTACCAATACCACCACCACCAAGGGTTACGGGTTCGAATTGCTGGCCCACGCCGACGCCATCACCTTCCTGGCCGAGTGGCGCCAGACAGTTGCGAACTACGACAACCAGGCCACCCCAGACAGGGTGAACGTCGCCACCGCCTATCTGTTCCAGATTGGCTACGCCATTCCCTGGGGCGATGAAGTCATCGAGCCAGCGTTCCGCTGGACCCGCTTGAACAGCATCTCGCAGGCGTCAGAGAGTAGCGAATACGGAACCAGCGAATTCGGTGGTTCTGGCTACAGCTACGACGTCGGCATCAATTACTACCTGCATGGCAACAGCAACAAATTCCAGCTGGCTTGGCAGCACTGGCGTTCGGAAGGTGGTACCACTCCGTCACTTGGTGGGGATGGCTCTTTGGGTGCAGCCATACAAGGCAGCAACGCCCGGGCCGACATTGTCCGTGCCCAATGGCAGATCAGCTTCTGAACTGACTCCAACGACGCTGTCGTTCCTTGCCCAGCCCGGTCTTCCGGGCTGGGCATTTTCATTTCTTTGAGATTAATTTCTAATCATCTTCACTGAATCTTTATGAATTTAGGGGGAAGCCTGACCGTGAACTGTTGCGTAAGTCGTTGAAATCGCCATTGGCATAGCGCGCTACGTGTTGGGAACCATGACAAGCACACGGTTCCCTCTTGCTCTGTGGTTTGTGAATGGCTATTCACGTAACATTCATCAATCCTTGATGGACACACCCCGGAGCACCCAGTGACCTTTGCATCCCGCACCCTTCTCGCCCTCGCCGCCATCGCCGCTATCGCCCCGAAAGCCTCTGCCCTCGACGTCACCGACGCCGACTTCAAACTGGGGCTGAGACTCCAACTGCAGGTCCGCGCCGAGAAGGGCTGGGCCAAGGACGCCAACGGCGACCGCTTCGACACCACGACCAATACGGCCAACGTCGAACCGGATGACGTCGATTTCAGCGTCCGCCGCGCCCGCATCGGCTTCATCGGCACCTACAAGGATGTTTATCGGTTCGCCTACATCCTGCGCAATGACGAGCAGGACAAGGCGACTTCGGCGCCGACCTCGGCAAACACGGCTGGCACCTCGCAGAATCGCGTGCCGCAGACCCATGTCGCCTATCTGGCCCGCGATTTCAAGGGTGAGACAGTCACCCAGCAAGTCCGCGCCGGCCTGGATTACGCTTTCTTCAACGGCGCAAGCCTGAACTCGGCCGGCTGGTCGCCGCTGGTCGCCGCCCGCGCCACCGAACAAGCGAGAATGGTCGCTCCGCGCGGCGTCGGCGTCGGCTACAAGTACACCGCCCCGAAGTTCACTGTCGGCGTCGATATGCAGAACAACATCAATGACGATGCGGGCAGCACGGGTCAGACCCGCAACGGCGAAGGCCTGTTCTACGGCAGCCGCGTTGAAGCCATCCTGTGGGACGACGCCGAGAAACCGCATATGAAGCCGCAGGAGTCCTTCCTGGGTGCCAGCGGCAAGGGCGTCCTGCTGACCGTCGATGCCGGTACCAACCGCGGCGACAACGTTGGCAATACCACGACGATCAACACCCAGGCCTACGGCAGCGAATTATTCGTCCACCTGGATGCCCTGACCGTGGTCGCCGAAGCACGCATGGCCAAAGAAGTCACTCATGCCGCGACCGAATCAGTGATCGGCCGTCGCATCTACCTGATCCAGGCCGCCTATGCCCTGCCCGCCGGCGACAAGATCATCGAACCGGCCGTCCGCCTGACCCGCATCGACCTCAATGACGCCGCCACCGAGGGTGGTAACTACGGCACCGGCACGCCGGCGGCCGAGTACGGTGCGTCGGGCTACCAGATCGAACTGGGTGCGACCTATTATCTGAACAAGAACAACCACAAGGTCGCGTTTGGATTCCAGCACTGGAAGAGTGAAGGCGGGGCCACTGCTGGCGGCGTCACCAATGCCAAGGCTGACATCGTGCGCGTCCAGTGGGCGTTCGCCTTCTGAACCCAGATCATCTCGTGATCTGATCAAGTCCGCTCCACCACCCCGCCGGGATTCCGGCGGGGTGGTGCCGTTGAGTACGCAGGGCGAAGTGCGCCAACCATCCGCCCCCCCCTGGGCAGGCCCAGTCAGAGCGTCTGATACATCGCGAACTCATGGCGGGTGGGTACCTTGCGGGTCCATCCGGCCTCACCTAGCGTGTCTGTTCCATGCCCGGAGACGTCATGCCGCTGCGCCGCCTCTGCCTTAGTCTGACCACCCTTGCCTGTCTGGGCCAGCCGATCATGGCTGCCGACTCTGGCCAACCGAGTCCAGAATTCCTGGCCGAGAAGGCCCAGCTTGAGGCCATGGTCTCTAGCCGGCAGCTCGATCTGTTCGAATTGCAGTTCATTCCTGGCAAGCTCGGACGCGTGCTTATCCGCGACCGCCGGGGTCAGGAGTATGTCTATAACTACCTGACCTTCTCGATCCGGAACATCGCGACGATCGACCCCGCCCAGTTGGCGACCCGATCGAAGGGCTACAACGAGGTGCTGCAGGCAATCGCCCAGCAGTACGAGATGGCCAAGGTCGAGACCGAAGGCGGCGTTAAACTGAAAATCGACGGCGTCGAAGGCCAGGATGGCGTCGTCCTTGAGCGATCCGAAAGCAAGCTGCGCACGCGCACCGTTTCGATCACCGCCTTCGCCTCCGACGAGGACGGCACGCGCATCCGCCTGCTCGACGAACCACCCGGCAGCGGGCCGCAAGAACAGTACGCCTTCCCCGATCTGGGCGAACCCAACTCGGCCAAGGTGATCCAGTCGATTCTCGAAAAGGTCGAAGAGCAAGAAGGCCGCAAACTGCTCTCCACCGAGCGGTTGCGCTCGTTCGCACTGCCCCCCTTCGACGGCGTCACCCGCATCGACGTGCCGAATATCGAAGATCCGGCGCACGACACCAACGGCTGGTTCGTCGGCGAGGCGCACGGGGTGCTGCTGTTCCCACGTCTGTCGGACTATGGCGACCATTTCACCATTCAGATCAACGGCCTGTGCAACAAGATGCGCTTCCGCCATCCGGCGGTCGAGGCCGGCAAGCCTGAGAACTATTTCCAGACCCGCGTCATGCGCCGGACCATGGTCCTGGAATACAACCGGCCTGGCGACGAATTCTTCCGCGACACCGATCGCTTTGAACTCGCCTTCAGCGGCTACCGCTGGGTCGAATCGTTCCAGCGCACCGATGTCCGTCGCACCATCGCGTACGCTCGCTACTATCTGGCCAACATCTCGGACGAGAAGGGCGTGCTGAACGCTCCGGTCCAGGAGCAGTTCTGGCCGTACTACGAAGAACTGCGTGCGGCCAACGACAAGCTGCCTGATATCAAGGCCGGACTGAATCAGCAGTGAGCACGGCGACCCACCAGTTGGACCCTGCCGTCGCTCCCGAGCGTATCCTGGCCACCACACCCGCCAGCGTACGTCGGCTGACGACCATCGTCGGCACGCTCTATGCCGGCAACTGGGACGATTGTGCTGAGGACCTGCGTAGGCGCCAGGCCGGCAAACCCTACCTGTACCGGGTCGATCTGCCGGACATTGACGTGTTGACTTGGATCCATCGCCTGAAGACCTACGAAACGGCCCGCGGTGAAGCCCTGATCCCCGCATCGGCCAGCGGACCAGTTCATGGTCTGGCCGGACAGACCGCCTCAACCAGCCAACAGCCCCAGACTGCGGAGAACCGCCCGTGATTTCCCTGAGCCGCACCGTCCTTGCCGCTGCCATCGCCGCCACCTGCCTCCTGCCCCTTGGCTGCGGATCGGCCGATCGTGCAGCACCCACGTCATCTGTCGTCACGGCGATGACTCCGCGCAGCACCAGTCAGGTCCCCTTTGAATTGTCATGGACCCTGCAGCTGCCCGGCACGGTCGAGCGCAGCTGGATCGGCGAACAGTTGCCTGACCTCGTCTTCTTCCAGATGGCGGAGAACCACGAGATCCACTGCATCGATTCCCGCTCGGGTGTGACGCGTTGGGTCAGTGAACCGTTCGAACGCCAAATCCTGGGTGAGGCCTTCGTCCACCACTTGGTCATGCCTGGCGAGCGCGAGAAGGAAATCATTGTCGATGATCGGCTGTACGTGGTGGTCGACGACACCCTCTACTGCCTCGACATCGGCACTGGCCAGCGCATCTGGCACTTCGTGCTGCCCTTCGCACCCAGCACTGGGCCGATGGCGGCCGGGGCCAGCGATGGCAACCTGCGGGTCTTCATTGGTGATTGGAACAACCGCATCCACGTGATCGGGATGCACCAAGGTACCAACCAGAACCAACGGACCTTCCCCTACGTGGTCTGGCAGATGAACCTATCTGGACCGGTCCTGTCGCAACCGACGGAAAGCGAAGAACAGGTCTACGCCACCGATTCCTCGGGCTCAGTCACCTGCTTCAAGCTTGATCGCCGGATCGTCTGGGAAGCAGCCACTGGCGGCGCCGCAGACGGCGGAGCGACAACCCGTGGACGCGTCCTGTACGTCGGCAATGACGGCAATGCGGTGCATGCATTGAACCGGCTGACCGGCGAGCGGCTCGGCCAGTTCAACTTGCAAGGCCCGGTCCACCGCCGTCCCTTCTGGTTCGCCGGTGAATCTGAACGCCTGTATGTCTGGGTCGACAGCCCTGATCTCGCGATTGGCGGCCTGGTCGCCTTGAAGGCCCAGCCCGATAACATCGCCTTCACCGATGGCGGCAAGCATGCCATCGAGGTCGTCCGCCTTGGCGAGGAATGGCGCGTTCCCGGCGCGACCCGCCTGGTCGGCAGCACCCCGCTCCATCTGATGGTTGGCGACGCCAAGCCCGACCTGCTGTGGGCGGTGCATCGCGGAACCGGCGCCATCGCCTGGACCTGGGATTTGTCCAAGGATTGGCCGATCAAGAATGCGAAAGTGGAGCAAATCGTCCCCTACCATGACCGTACCGACCAGCTGCGCGGCGTGATCGCACTGGACGACAGCGGATTCGTGCAGGCCTACCGCATGTTCGGCTTCGTCCCGACTCCGGCCCAGGAGAAGGCCGGTCTGACGTC
The DNA here is from genome assembly GCA_038318565.1 of Planctomycetota bacterium. Taxonomy (GTDB): domain Bacteria; phylum Planctomycetota; class UBA11346; order UBA11346; family UBA11346; genus UBA11346. The sequence continues at coordinate 18,613 of JBBQCI010000030.1, read as the reverse complement.
GCGCAGCCTGACCAACCAGTCTGATGCCAAGAACCCAACCGTTGAAGCAGCCCCCAAGGGCAAGAAGCCGGCCGCGCCGCCCAAGGCTGAGCAAGCCCCGGCCGAAGCCCCGGTCGAAAAGACCGAAACGCCAGCTGCGACCGCGCCCTGACGGGTTGCGCCAGCAGGACCGGTTGAGATCCTAGCGGGCGTGTTCACAGGCATCATCGAGCACGTCGGAACTCTGCAGAGTGCCGAACACGGCCACGCCGGTAGCCGGCTGACGGTAGACCTGGGGCCGCTGATCGACGGAACCCGACTGGGAGATTCCATCTGCGTGTCCGGGGCTTGCCTAACCGTGGCTTCCATCGACGGCAGTCTGGTGCTGTTTGACTGCTCCCCTGAAACTCGCCGGAAAACCACCATTCCAGGGTGGAAATCCGGTCGGACGTTAAACCTGGAACGCGCCTTGCGAGTTGGCGACCGGCTCGGTGGTCATCTCGTCGGCGGTCACATTGATGGGGTCGGCCGAGTCGTTGAACGTCGTCGCGACGGCGACAGCGAACGGATAACCCTGGTCCTGCCCGATGGTGGCGCGGTCAAAGTGGTCGAAAAGGGCTCGCTGGCGATCGACGGGGTTAGCCTGACGACCTGGGATTGCCGTGGTTCGCGCTGTTCGATCGCCGTCATCCCACACACGCTGGCACGGACCACGCTCGCCACCTTGCGTGCCGGCGATCCGGTCAACCTGGAGACCGACCCGGTCGGCCGGTGGGTGGAAGCGATGCTGTTAAAGCCATGATCCCTCAAGCTGCATTTCGAGAAACAGGAGGCACGAAGACACAGAGGCGCGATGAGGTTTCGTGCAACCCAGCTGTTACCCTGTTAGTGAAGGACCCATTCCTCCCAACTCTTTCGACCCTCTGTCTCTCGGTGTCTCCTGTGCATTCGCTTGCTTTTTCTAAGGTGATCACAGCCGCCTCGAGTCCGGAGCGCTGATGGCTTGGTATCACATCGCCCGACGGGACATCCGCTCTGCTGCAGGCGCGCCGCTCCTATGGCTGCTGCTCGCCGCCTGGCTGGGCGTAGTGCATGGATCCTTCGCCCTGACCTTGCTGGAAGTTCATGGCCGTTCCGGCGCTGCCGTGACGCCGCTGTACGTCGATGCGCTGTGGTGGGGTGGGCTGGTCCTCGCGATGTTCGCTCCGGCCCTGACGATGAACGCCTGGGCGGCCGAACGGGCCCAGGGCACCTGGCAACTGCTGATGACCGTACCTGTGCGCGAACGCGATCTGGTGATCGGCAAGTTTCTCGCCGCATTCGGTCTGATGCTGGTATTGATCGCAGCCACCGTCTGCCTGCCAGCCACGCTGGCAGTGATCAGCGAAGTGTCTGCTCCGCACGCTTTGGCCTGCTACCTGGGGCTGATCCTGCTTGCCAGTTTTCTGGCTGCTCTCGGCACCTGGATCGGCCTGATGGTCGAGGGGCCGGTCGCAGCCTACATCATGACCTTCGGGGTAATTGCCGTGCTATGGCTTGCCGGCATCGGCGGCACCGACGGCCCGCTTGGCCCGATCGCCAACGCCATTGGACTGGGCGGACGGATCGGACCCTTCCTGTCTGGTCGCATCGCCCTTGCCGACGTCAGCTGGTTCCTCGCCACTCCAGCGATCTTCCTGCTGCTGGCCCACGGCGCGATCGTAGCCCAGCGGCAAAGCACCAGCATCCGCTGGTGGCGCAAGGCCGGCATCATCGGTGGTCCGTCGCTGACCATCACCATCATGCTCCTGGTTGCGGTAGCGGCGGCGAGTCGCAGTGGCGCCTCGATCGATCTGTCAGCCGACCGACGCTTCTCGATCGACCCGGCCCTGACCAAGCAGCTGGCTGCAAGCAGCGGACCGCTCGATCTGGTCGGCGTCTGGGATGATGGCCTTGATGGAGCTCTTTCCGCAATCGGCGATGCGGGCCGCATCATGGCGGCGGCAGCCCCTGGCGGGACGTGGAAGCGACTGGATCCCGTCCGCCATCGGCCTGCCTTGGTTGACTTCGCCAGTCGCTTCGGCGACCCGGGCAATCCGTCTATCTGGGTCGTGAAAGGCGATCGCGCCACTCGCATTCCGTTGACTCGCGCCAGCCGTCTAACGCTGCAACGCGATGTCGCCGGGGCACTCATCACCTTGTCCGATCCGCATCCCCCGACGGTACGCATCCTGCAAGGACATGGCGAACTTCGGTTGGATGGGAAAGGGGACGACGGATGTGGCCAGCTGGCCGGAGCCCTGGCGGCGGCAGGACTGCAGGTGGCTCTGCTCGATGATGCCGGCCAACCCCCCGATCCGGGCGACGTGCTGGCGATCCTTGGACCGACTAGTCCTGTGGGCAGCACCGCCATGGGACGCATCGACGCCCACTTGCGTGACGGCGGCGGCATCCTGGTGCTGGTCGACGATCGTGGGCCTCGTGATCTTGGGGTGTGGCTCCGCCTGCGTGGCGTGTTGGTCAGCGGCGCGGTTCCGCAGGCTCTCGCGAATGCCAAGGACACCGCCAGCATCCTCGACCGTACCGCAGCCGTGCTGCCTGCCCGCCATCTTGTCAGTCTGACCCATCACTGGGCCGGAGCAGAACGCGATTTGCCTCACCAAAATCTTCTGTTACGCGGAGCCGAGAACATCAATCCCCAACATCCCCTGGGGGCGGCCCTGGTCAGCGGCGGTCTGCAGCTGCTCAGCCCATTCACCGCCGCGTGCGAGATCCTGCCGCCCCAGCTGGTCGCCACCGCCGGCACACCGCCGTACGAACCAGTACCACTGCTGTCGACCGCACCTGGGGATGTGTGGGAACGGGCCCGCGGCGAACCGCTTGCTGTTCCCAAGGGGCTTGAGCAAGCCGATGGACGGGCAATTGCGTGGGCAGTCGACTACCAACCCGCTGCAGACGCCGCTTCCGCAGCGCGGTCAGGACGACTGGTGATCTGGGGAAGCCGGCAGGCAGCATCCGATGCCTCGCTGGGGCAGGCCGCCTTCGCCAATGGCCAATTCCTCGCTGGTGCCTGCCGCTGGCTGGCTCACCGCGAAGCGCCTCCCGATGTCCCGGAGGCCGAACTACGCGCCTTCCAGGTCAACCTGTCCGACCGTGGTTTGGACATCCTGCTTGCCGTGTTAGCGATCATCATGCCGGTCTTGTGCATCGGCGGCGCACTGCTGGCCTGGCTGCACGGCAAACGCTGATCGCTGATCAGCCAGGCTCCTTCAACAGAGCGAGCAGGGTGCATGCAGCCGCCGCCTCGGCTTTCTTGCGACTGACCCCGTTCCCGGTGGCGCTGCGATCGGCCACGCTGACGGTCGAGCTGAATTCGGGCGAGTGGTCGGTCCCACCCGAACGCGCGCTAACGTAGGTTGGCAGCTTCTGGTGGTTGGCATGCGACCATTCCTGCAGTGCCATGCGTGGATCAGCATCACCCTGGGTCTGGTCGGCAAGTTCGCTAGCCAACAACCGCTCGACGGCATGAACTGCCGGATCCCAGCCGCCATCTAGAAATACGGAGCCGATAATGCCTTCGACGATGTTCGCTTTCACCGATTCTGGTGGTATCGGCCCGACTTGACCGCCGATCACGGCATGTTTCATCACACCGCAGCGTTCTGCAACCCGGGCGAGCATCGCCCGGGACACCATGTTGGATTTGGCGCGTGACAGCCAGCCTTCATCAACCTGCGGGTTACGCCGATACACCGCGATCGCCACCGCCGCCCCGAGCACCGCGTCACCGAGGAATTCCATGCGCTCGTTGGCACTGCGGCGACGATCCTCAGGAGTCGCCTGCGCCCCCAGCCGGCTGGCGTGGGTGCAGCCCTGGAGCAGCAGTTCGGGATTCGAAAACCGGTGGCCAAGCAAGCGCTCAGCGAATTCCAGGCGGGTCTCGGGTTTGGGTAAGTCGTCCACGTCACAGTTGTAGGCGGCGCGCAGCGTTGGCAAATCGCCCCCAGCTGGCAGGATCAGCACCCATGACGGATGTCGCCGACCTACTCAGCACCTGCAAATACTGCCAGCACGAGTTCCGGGTCCCCTCCCGCCTAGCCGGCAAGCAGCTGAACTGCCCCAGTTGCCAACGCACCATTACGATCGCCGCCGCCAAGACCGAGGACAAGCTGGTCGGCAAGGAACTGGGTGGATGCCGCCTGTTGCGTCGACTGGGTGCAGGTGCGTTGGGTGTGGTCTACGAAGCCGAGCAGATCTCGGTCGGTCGCCATATCGCGATCAAGATGCTGAGCAGTCGTGCTGCCGCCCAGCCCGAGGTGGTCTCCCGCTTCCAGCGCGAAGCCAAGTTGTCAGCCGCCATCCAGCACCCGCATGTGGTCGGCGTCTACGACTGCGGCATGGATCGCGGCGTCCACTTCCTGCTCATGGAATATGTCGACGGCACAACCTTGGCGGGTCTCATCGAGGCTGATGCAAGCGGTCGCCTGGATGCGAAAACCGCCACTGGCTACATCCGCCAATGCGCCGAGGCCCTGCGTTTCGTACACGGCAAGGACATCATCCACCGCGATATCAAACCGGCCAACGTCTTGGTCGGCACCAACAATGTGGCTAAGTTGGCCGACCTCGGTCTGGCCAAACAGATTGACGCCGGTGGAGACGCCGCCGGGCTGACCATGCAGGGCATGGCCCTGGGCAGTCCCGCCTACATGCCGCCTGAACAGATCCGCAATGCGAAGGAAGCCGGCCGGCCTGCCGACATTTACGCGCTTGGCGCAACCTGGTACCAGATCGTCAGCGGCAAACTGCCGTTTGATGGCAAGACCGGCACCGAAGTGCTGACCAAGGTGCTGCGCGAACAGCCGCCCTCGCTGGCCCAATTGGTGCCCGATCTGCCCGTGCCCGTGCGTAAACTGATCGAGCGCATGATGGACAAGGATGCAGCCAAACGCCCGCAGACCGCGGATGAACTAATCAAACTCATCGACGATCTGGACAAGACGCCTGCGGCCGCAGCTTCGGCAGCCAGTGGTGGAACGTCAGGTAAGGGCTGCGCCAGTCGCTTCGGATTGTCCCTGCTGGTCGGCAGCCTGATCACTGTGGCGGGCTGGGCCCTGTTGCGCTGACCAGCGCATAACTGGCATAGCCACACGCCGCAAAACGACTACGGCACTCCAGCGTATTTGTGCAGCTGGAGACTCAGCCGGCATCCCCGCGTCGTGCACCATTGGACGCATGACGCTAGGTTTGCCGCGTAGATCGGCCCGCCTGGCCCGCTGTCAGGGCAGGTTGGCTGAACGAAGACGGGCTTGCCGCTGGCCAAGGCCCGTTCGATAAACGTCGACTGATCGGGGATCAGGATCTTCCACCAGTCGGGAGCGACCACGATCGGCTGACCAGGCACAGCCTTGGGGCTGCACGAAACGAACACGTTGGCAGGCCGCATTGGGCATGGCCTGGTGCCGTTGGTCTCGACATCGACCCAGGCAAACGAGGCGCCAAGCGCAGCCAGCAACTGGGCATCCGCTTGAAGCAGTGGTTCGCCGCCGGATAGGACGCAGCCCATCGGAACGGCCGGCAACAGAGCGGTGAGCCCGGCCATGAGGGTGGCCAGGTCCATCGCGCTTCCGCCGCGGAAGTCCGTATCACAGTACGGGCAGGCAGACGCAGCACGCGATTCCGGCCGGCCGTCCCACGCATTACATCCCGCGAGTCGCACGAACACGCACGGCATCCCGGCATGCAGGCCTTCGCCCTGGATGGTGGGGCCGAACAGTTCCTTGACCCGGTACGTCGAGTCGCGCTGTGGTTCGCCTACTTCAGAACCAGATACCACATTTTCCCCTCGTACTCCTGCACACCGGCGCGCCGCTCGGCTTCCTCGCCGACGCCCATGTACAGATCAGCACGACCGGGGGCACGCATGGCGCCCCCGGTGTCCTGATCGAGGCGCAGCGAGCAGTACGGACCTGAACGGCCAGCGCCGTCCTGCACTGTGGTTTGCACCAACATCAGTGCAGCTGGCGGGAAGATCGCCTTGTTGGTTGCCACAGAGACATCCGCAGTAACGGCTTGGCCCAGTGAGCCGAACGGACCACCACTCGTCACCGTGAAGAACACATGACGGGGGTTTTTGGCCGTATACACTGGCACATCCTGGGGGTGGGCGTCGAAGTAGGCCCGCATGCTGAAGAAGTTCAGCTTGTCCTTGGGAATCTTACCGTCGGCAGCGAGCTGTGCGCCGATACCGCGATACTGGTGGCCGCTGGTCCCATTGTAGCCGACATCGATGACCTTGCCGTCGCCCAGACGCAGCTTGGCTGAACCCTGAATACGCACCACATAGGCTTCAAAGGGATCTGACAGCCACGCTAACTCCTGGCCAGCGAGCATGCCGGACGACTCCAACTCGGCCGCCTCGGGGCATGGACGCAGCGTACCGTCGGGCTGCTTCCACTGCGCCAGTTCGTGCACCGATCCGCCAACCAGTTGTGACGGACGCTTGTAGATCGGGAAGCGGTATGGCCCCTCTTTGGTGTACGAGGCGGCGAAGATCGGTGTGTAATATCCGGTAAACAGCACGCCGCCTTTGTCATTCCAACCAACCGAGATGTAGGCGCGATAGCGCGAGCGGATCGCCCGGTCGAGTTCGTCGTCACTGGCGGAAACAAGCAGCTTGGACAGATCCACGAGGGCTGCCTGGACTTGCTCGCGAGTAATCGGTTGCTCGACCGGGAAGCGCTTGGCCGAGGATGGCTTGGCCAGGAAAGCCTGACTGTGTCGGATACCCTCTTGCAGGCCGGAACGCTCGGCTGCGCTCAAGCGGAAGGGCGGCAGAGTCGAGATGTCGACCTCGCGCAGGGCGCTGGAGCCTTCGGGTAGCGGGGTGGTAAAGTCGGGCGGAGTCTCGGTGACCGGCTTCTTGCGCGACTTGCAGCCGGCGAGAGGGAAGAGGACGAGGATGGCGGCGACCAGGGCGAGAGCACGGAGCATGGCGTCGCAGCATGGAGCGGCCTCCAGGAATGCCAGATTGCCGCTCGATCGGGCAGGCTTCCCTTCCTTGAGCCAGGCTTTCTCATCCATCCATGATCCTCGACCTGCTGGCCAATCACGGCTCCTATCTCACCCTGCATCACCGCCTGGCCCCCGCCTTCGCCTGGCTGACGGCCCAGGACTGGAACCGCGTGGCCGATGGCAAGACGCTCATCGCCGACGAGGACCTCTTCGGAATCGTTGAAACTGGTACGACTGCATTGGCTGAAACCCGCAAATTTGAAAGTCATCGCCGCTATCTCGACATCCAGTACGAGATCAGCGGTGGTGAACGGATGGGCTGGTGCCCGGCGTCCGCCCTGTCCGCCGGCATTCAGGGTGGACCGGACATCTGGTTCCATCCCGAGCCGACCCTGCCCCAGCAGGTGATCGTTACACCGGGGTATTTCGCCATTTTCCTCCCGCTGGAAGGGCACAAGCCGTGCTGTCAGCTTGCCGACGCTGCCGCGCCGTTCCGCAAATGCGTGGTCAAAGTCGCCTTCGACTGACCGACGGACCCCCCTTCCACCGTCCGAAGCCGCCATAGCCTGCGCAGATGGACTGCTATCTCGTCGACGGCGGCGCTCAGCTCGCCGGCACCATCCACGTCAACGGCTCAAAGAATTCGGCACTGCCGATTCTCGCCGTGTCTCTGATGACCACCGGACGGTGCTCGTTCAGCAATGTGCCGGTGATCCGCGACCTGCAGACCCAGGTCAAGATCCTCAACACGCTCGGCATCGAGTCGCAGTGGGAAGGCCACACCGTGACCACCAAGGTGGTCGACACCTACAACTCAGTCGCCCCCTATGAACTGGTCAAGACCATGCGCGCTGGCGTGTGCGTCCTCGGTCCACTCTTGGGCATGCGCGGCCAGGCCACCGTCTCGCTGCCAGGTGGATGCGTCATCGGTGAACGCCCCATCGACCTGCACCTGAAGGGCTTGACCGCTCTCGGTGCCGAAATCAGCATGGAGCAGGGCAACATCCATGTGAAAGCGCCCCGTGGCGGCCTGAAAGGCGCAACCATCTATCTGGGCGGCAAGTTTGGATCTTCGGTGCTGGCCACCGACAACGTGATGTGCGCCGCGGTCTTCGCCAAGGGCACGACCGTGATCGAATGCGCCGCTTGCGAGCCTGAAGTCGTCGACCTTGCCAACTGCCTCAACGCCATGGGCGCTCAGATCGAAGGTGCCGGCAGCCCGCGCATCACCATCCGCGGCGTACGCAGTCTGAAGGGTGTCAATTGGACAATCATCCCTGACCGCATCGAGACTGCTACCTTCCTGATCGCGGGCGCCATTACCAACAGTCCGATCACCATCGCTGATGGTCGTCCCGACCATCAGCTGGCCGTGCTCGACGTGATGCGCCAGATGGGCATCGAGGTGAAGCGCTCGGGCACCAAGATGACCATCGTCCCAGGCGGGCGTCCGAAGGCCACCGAACTGGCAACGCTGCCTTATCCGGCCTTCCCGACCGACGTGCAGTCGCCGATCCTAGCCCTGCTCGCCATCGCCAACGGCACCTCGATCGTGACGGAACGCATCTACCCGGACCGTTTCATGGCCGCCGCCGAGATGAAACGCCTGGGCGCCAACATTGCGGTTAGCAATGGCCAGGCCGTGATCCAGGGAGTCGAACGACTGCAGGGCGCACCGGTCATGGCCAGCGACCTGCGTTGCGGCGCCGCCCTGGTGCTGGCCGGACTAGTCGCCCAGGGCCAGACCCGCATCAGCCGCATCTACCACGTCGAGCGTGGCTACGAACGCTTCGAGGAACGCCTGCGCAAGCTTGGTGCGCGAATCAGGCGTGTCGCGGAGGACGCGCCTGAAGTAACTGCCGCGGGGGCCTGATGAGCTCGCTGGCGACACGCCCGCTTGGCGAACTCGTCCGCGAGCTCGCCGCCCGCAGCCCGACGCCAGGTGGAGGAGCGGCCGCTGCCGTCACCGCCGCCCTCGGCTGCGCCGCCGGTGCGATGGCTGCCCGTTACACCACGGGCAGCAAATGGGCGGATCGCGCCGAGGCTGCCCAGGCTCTGGCGATGGCATTGGATAGTGCCGCCCACCGCCTGATGGCCCTCGCAGACGAGGATGAAGCCGCCTTCGCCAATGCCCAAACCGCCAGGCGTGCCGGCGATGCCGCCGCCCAAGCCGCCGCAGAGACCCAGGCCATGGCCGTACCGCAGCAAGTGCTGGCGCTCTGTGTGGATCAGGCTGTCGCCCTGTCCGCCTTCGCTCCGTGCTGCAATCCTCAGCTCCTCAGCGATGTGCGGGTCGGGGTCCATCTGCTCGCCGGGGCCGGGCGCGCCGCCTGGTCGACCGTCTTGGCCGGCTCTCCCGATGCCGCTGTGCATGCGTCTTCGTCCCCTCTCTTGGCTGCCCTGCGTCAGTCCGAGGAGCAGGTCGGGTGAAACCACTGGTCGCGCTGCTGGCCTGTGCCGTGCTGCGCGCCGGCGATGCACCGCTGCCGGCTCTGTCCTCGACCATCATCGATGGCGAAGTCCTGCACGCCAACACGCTGGAAGTCGCCGGTCTCGCATTCCGCGACGTCACCGCCCGGCCACGCTACGCCAAAGGTCTGCTCGGATTCCTCGACATCGAGGCCAAGGCCTATCGTGGCACTGTGGCTGGTTGGTACGCCATCGACATGGCTGGCAACAACCGGGCGCATACCTGCCGATTCGACATCACTGGGTGCGACCTGTCGACCCTGCTGCGCAGCCTGGGGTCGACCAACGAGCAACTCGGCGGTCGGATCAACGGCTGGTTCGAATTGCGTATCCCCATCGGCGATGAAGGGATCAGCGGTCGGGGACAGATCGACATCAGCGATGCCTCGCTCGTCCAGCTACCCTTGCTGGTCAACTTCCTCGCCGGCAATCCAGCTGCGTCTCGTGGCAAGGATCAGCTGACGGCCCGTTTCCAGCTGCGCGACGGCGGCATCGAGATTATCTGGCTGCGCTTGGAAAGCCCCGCCATCCTCCTGGCAGCGCGTGGCCGTATCGCGTATGATGGCAAGCTGGAGATCGAGATCGCCCCACGGCTACCCTTCGAGATCCTCAGCAAGCTGCCATTGCTGGGGAATTGGGCGGCAAGTGGGCTGAGCAGGTTGGCCAGCCGCGTAACCCGCGCTTATGTCCGCGGCCATTACAGCCAACCGGTGATCGTGATCGATGCGTTCGGGCGTTGATATTCAACTTCGCCTAATTCCGCACACGGACCCGACCGCGGGCCGGCAAGTTGCGACCCAGGATTATCAGGTCGGCAAACTTGCCATTCGAGTAGTTGTAGCCCGTGAAACGAGCGAGTTGAACCGAGGTCAGCTGGCCCGCTTCGCGCAGGTTGCCGGCAGTCGCCACAACGACGCCGGGGCCGGGTTCGATACTCCAGCGGAGCAGCTCTCCGCCACCATGCAGGGTGGTGATCGGTCCACGCTCGGGTCCCAGGTAGAAATACAGGCTCGGCTCATCGAATCCGCAGGTAGCGATCGGTGTCCCGAGAGGGATCCGTGCGCAGATCTCGGCGGCAACGGCGGGGGCGGGTTTGTAGATCTCTAGGCGTCCGGCGTTGCACACCAGGGCCAGCGCCACGGTCGCCATGCCCAGGGCGGCAGCAGCAGCGAAACGTGGGCGGGAACCGCTGGTTACTGAGGCAAGCATGGCGAAAGCGAGCGATAGTGCCAGCGCCGGAGCAGCCAGCGGTGCGAGCGGCAGAGTCACCATCCACAGGATGCCGGTAACCTGGGCAAGGACTGCCAGCGTGGGAACAATCGCCAGGGCCACGGCAACAGTCCACAGCAGCGTCGCCTGCACCCGACGGCCCCAGCGCCACCAGGCCGGAAACCCTTCGCCCTGCCACGCTAAAGCGATCAGCACAGCGACCGGCCAAAGCATCGGAAGCAGGTAATGCGGCAATTTGGTCTGCACCACGCTGACCACGATAAGCACGGGCAACGCCCAGGTCAGCAGGATCAGGCGAGCGCGTGGCTGATCGCCTAGCCCGGCACATGATTCCCGAACCGCGACGAAGACGGCCGGCACCCAGGCAATGCAGCCGACCACGAGGACAGGCAAATAGTACCACCAGCCGCCACCATGGCTCTCGCGTGCTTCCATCGATCGTTTCACGAGATGGTCACCGATCATCACTCGCCAGACCGCACCATCCGTACTGGCATTCGCAGGCAGAAACCACGCCAGGGCCAGGCCTCCACCGATCAGCATTGCGGTGATCAGGACTGCCCAAGTCCGCCAAGTGACCAAGCCGCGGCCAGCGGAACTCCAGGCCCAGGCCCCACACACACCGACGGTGCTTAGTGGCACCAGCACAGCCATCGGCCCCTTGGACAACAGCGCCCATCCGATACCCAGGCCGGCCACTGGGGCATGCCACCAGCGGGCCCCATCCAACATGCAACGCACCAGCACCCACATGGTCAGAGCGATGCCCAGCAGCAACGCCGCATCGGTGGTAGCCGCCGAACCGCTGACCAGGACCAGTGGCGATCCGGTCAGTACCAGCATGGCTACGACAGCGGGACGTCCTGGCACCAGTCGACGGGCGGTCAGCCCCAGCAACAGGACAGCCAGAGCCATGCAGAAGACAGCCGGCAAGCGGCAGGCCACATCATATGGCAGCCCGCTGCGCAGGGCTGCGGTCATCAACCAGTACGGCAGGATCGGCTTGTGCAGTCGGGGTTCGCCATCGAAGGTTGGTACTAGCCAAGCGTTATTCGCCAGCATCTCGCGAGCAGCCAAGGCATTCCGGGGTTCATCGCGATCGAGCAGCGTGGTCGCGCAGGCCAGACCAGCCAGCACCACCGCTAACCCGGCTGCAACCAGCCACAGCGGCGGTTGCCAGGATTCGCGAACGCGCAGTCGCAGTCGCAGCCACGGCCAGACTGCCCAACCTGCGATGGCCGGTCCCCAAACTAATAAAAAGACACGTAGCCAACCGTTCTTGGTGGAGAGGCAGCCCCACACCGCAGCGGCAATCCAAGCGATCAGCGCTAGGGCGACCCAGGTGCGCCGGTCAGACCACCAGCGCCAGGTTGACGGCACGGTGATCCGCGCAGCCACCACGCCACAAAACAGGCCGACCGCTGCACCGCCAAGCACATCTGCAGGCCAATGATAGCCCAGTACAACCCGGGACAATGCCACGCCCGTGGCAACCAGCATCGTTCCTACACCCCACATGGCCGAGCGGGCAAGCAGAGGCACCAGTGCGAAGGCGGTGCTGGTGTCGCCGCTGACGAAGCTGAAGAGCTGATCGTTCGGACGGATCCGACCTACTCCGACCTTGAAGACCCATGTTATCGCGGCGCACAGTCCCAAGGCGAGGAGCAGTTGCCCTCCCAGACGCCGACGGCCGCTTGCCGCCACGGCCAGCGCGACCAGCACAGCAACCTCGCCGCGCCCAAATGGTCGTACCAGGTCCAACAACTGGGGTACGCCCTGGAGTCCTGTCCAGGCGCGGATCGGTGGCTGAATAGACCCGTCCCAGGGAATACAGCCCAGGGCAGCCGCTCCGCAGGCAGCAGCCAACAGGCTCCAACCTGGTCGGTTGCGCAGAGCCACAACAAGACCTGTCCACCAGCGCGGCATGGACGAGCAGGGTAGGAGGTCGCGTGGAGACGCCAGTCTCACCCCCTTGCGGCGCCATATTGCGGAGCAAAACACCGGCACCTCCGGAGGCGATATGGCCAAAAAGCGCAAAGACCTGTTCATTGGTAAGAACTTCCTGCTGCACTCCGAGGCGGCCGAGGAACTGTACCATGACTACGCGCGCGACCTGCCGATCATAGACTACCACTGCCACCTGCCGCCCAAGGACGTGGCTGAGGACCGCAAATTCCGCAATATGAGCGAGGTCTGGCTGGCTGGTGATCATTACAAATGGCGCGCCATGCGTTCGAACGGCGTTCCTGAACGATTCATCACCGGTGACGCCAACGACTGGGAGAAGTTCCTCGCCTGGTCAGAGACGGTGCCAAAATGTCTGCGCAACCCCCTCTACCACTGGACCCACATTGAATTAAAGCGGCCGTTCCGTATCGGCGACCGCCTGCTCGACGCCACTACCGCCGCCGCGGTCTGGGAGGAATGCAACGAACGCCTCGACGAACCCGGCTACACGGCACGCGGCATCATGGAGCAATGGCAGGTCGCCGTCGTCTGCACCACCGATGATCCATGCGACGACCTCGCCCACCACAAGAAGGTCGCGCGTAGCGGCTGGCATGTCCAGATGCGTCCAACCTGGCGCCCTGACAAGGGCATGATGGTCGAGGATCCGGCAGCCTTCAACGCCTGGCTCGACCGACTGGGGGCATCATCGAATACCGACGTCAAGGATCTGGACGCCTACCTCGTCGCCCTGCGCCGTCGCCACGATGCCTTCCATGCCGCCGGATGCCGCCTGTCAGACCACGGCCTGGAGACGGTCTACGGAGAGGACTACACTGAATCGCAGGTGCGCCAGATCTTCGCCAAGACTCGCGACGGCAGACAGGTCACACCAGAAGACGCCGCCATCTTCAAGAGCTGGATCCTGGTCGAATGGGGTCGCATGGATCATGCCCGCGGCTGGGTTCAGCAATACCATATCGGTCCAATCCGGAACAACAGTTCACGCATGATGAAACTGCTCGGGCCTGATACTGGCTTCGATTCGATCGGGGACGCCAACTTTGCCAAACCGCTGGCCAAGTTGCTCGACCGCCTGGACCAGACCGATCAGTTGACCAAGACTATCCTCTACAACATCAATCCGCGCGACAACGAAGTGCTCGGCACCATGCTCGGAAATTTTCAGGACGGAAGCGTCCCTGGCAAAATGCAATTCGGCTCGGCGTGGTGGTTCCTCGATCAGAAGGACGGCATGGAGAAGCAGATCAATGCGCTGTCCAATCTCGGTCTGCTGTCTCGCTTCGTCGGCATGCTGACCGACAGCCGTAGTTTCCTAAGCTACAGCCGGCACGAGTATTTCCGCCGCACCTTGTGCAACATGCTCGGCCAAGACATCGAGAACGGCCTGATTCCCCGCGACCTCAAGTTGGTCGGCGATATGGTCAAGGACGTGTGTTACCGAAACGCTGCTGGCTACTTCGATTTTGGCCTGCCATCCGAGCCAGAACTGTGGACCGAAGGTCGCGAAAAGCTTAGCAAGAAAAAGAGATAGCCCAGCGTTGTCCGTCTCGGGAATGTTGAGGAGCTTCTCGGTAGAGCGGCCGAAGCGACCTCGAAGCATCACCTGGCTGGCAATCACCGTTGCCTGACGGGCAACCTCTGCCGTCAGGCGCACATTTTCGGCTCGAAGCTTTTCGCGGTCGTCGATCACGATGCGCAGGTTATACCAGACGATTCGATGCGTGTCACCCGACATCAGCACCGTATGCGTTCAGCGCAAGACTCGCTTGCGATAGCGTGCGGATCGGACACCGATGCCTGCCAGCAGCAGGTGCATCCGCGCTGGAGAGAGCTCCACCCGCGTCGACGTCGGATCGTCGAGCGGCGGCAGACCGAAGGTGCCGGCATCGAGTCGCCGGGCACAGAGCCAATAGCCACCCTCATTCCAGACCAGGACCTTGAGACGCCGCCGATCCCGGCCGATGAACACGAAGCCGTCACCACTACGCGGATCGCCATCCAGTTCGCCGAGTACTATCGACGCCAGCGTGTCGATGCTCCGGCGCATGTCGGTGGCCGACCGCGCCAGAAAGATCCGTCGCGATGATGAGAAGCTCAGCATCGCCGACGCTCCAGTCCCAAGACCGCCTCGACAACGGCCCGCACCACGACCGGGGAACTGCTCGATGAGAATCCCAGCCGCGTGCCATCGCGCAGGTCGACCACCACCCGACGATGACGGTCAGGCCGCCCGCGACGTCGCCGCGACACCTCGACCAACACGAATCCAGATCCAGCCTGCATCATTATCGCCGTCGCGTCGTGCAATGTGGAGTGCAGGCCGATGGCGAATGCCGCAGAACGAAATGGCTGGGACAGGTCCCGGCCGCCTTTGGTGAAGCCCATGGTCTCGGAATTATCGACCGCGGCAGAGCAATTACTGCATACTGCATCGCTGCTGGACTCCATTCAGGTGCAATGCAGGGAATATCGTGCCCACACCAGTATTCGGACTTGGCACAGTATGTGCAATGGTCTGAGCCTGAGGCAGCGCCTCCCAACCACGAACAAGGACATCCCATGACCACGATCATCCCTTCCTGCGCCATCCTACTTGCCGGCCTGCTGGCCCTCCCTGTCACCCAGGCGACTGCCGCCGACACAATTACAACCACAACCACAACCAAGGCCGCCGAGAACGTCAGTAACGGCTCGCTCGAGAAGTGGGACGCCCGCTTCCTGCGTAAGGCCGCTCTCTGCAACCTCGGCGAGATCTCCATGTCGGAGATGGCGCTGAAGCGCAACCTCCCGGCTGACGACAGGGCCTTCGCCGAGAAGATGATCAGCGAGCACAAGGCCGCCCGTGGCGAGTTGGAGACCCTCGCTAAAAGCAAGGGTGTCAGCGTGCCTACAGCACTGAATGAGGATCTGCAGAAAAAAGGGCAGGAACTTGGTGCCAAGAAAGACAAGGATTTCCCAGAAGCGTATATGGAGTGCCAGATCGACGCCCACGACGACGCGGTGGACCTGTTCGATGATGCCAGCGACGATGCCAAAGATGCCGACGTCCGCGCCTTCGCCGTCAAGATGCTCCCGACCCTGAAGAGTCATCTCGCCGAGGCCAAGCAGCTGGAGAAGAAGTACTGAAGGCGAGGATTGAGGATTGAGACGCCAGGTCCGATCGCGGGCCGGCACCTGCGATGGCGGGATCAGCGACCTGCGGCCATGCCGCAGGTCGCTGCATGTCCAGTCGCCTTGCGATGCCGAACCGGTCGCCCAGGCTAGGCTGGTCAAGAGTGGTTCGCCCCACACCACCGCCGGACTGCAGGCTCGACAAATCCAGGAGGAGGCGGCGGCTGGCACTTCGGTGACGCAGCTGCCCGACAACCCGGCCAAGGCCACGCCATTATTGCCCCGCTTGAGCTTACCGACGGGCTCCTGCAGCGCTGGCCACTTCGACAGACGGATCCCAATGGTGATAGGTCGACGCGGGGAACGGTGGTGGTGGTCGCCGGTGGTTCGGCGCATGGTGCACCTACCGGCCGCACGCTAATCCTTAATCCCGCATGTCGAAAGACAGGATGCGCGGAGACACAGTGGTGCGATGAGGTTAGATGTAATTGACCCAGGACCTTTGGTGGTGGTCAACTAGCATGGTCCTGGCGCCGGCACCAGGGGTGATCACCCCATAGGATCAGGAACCGTAATGACCACCTTCCCAGCATGAAAAACCACCGCAGAGGAATCAGATTGGGACTGCTTGGTCTGATCGTCATCGGCGCCGCCGCCGCAAGCGAGACGACTGTGTTGATACCTGAAATCGGCGGGCTGTTCACCGCTATCGAGGCGGGTTTTCTCCGCGAGCAGGCCGCGCGTCCGGCGCCGGCGCCGGCGCCGGAACCGGCCGGCCACTGGCTGACCGTTCGCGCCACTGCTTACTCACCGCACGACGCCCTTGACGGCACCTACCACCAGAGCAAGGGTGAACGCTGGCGCTGGATCACCGCAGATGGCAGAACCGATGTACGCCGTGTCCCCTACGGTATCGCGGTTCCACTGCTTCCCGGCGGCCGGCCGATCTGGCCCTATGCAACCCGGGTGTTCATCCCGGCCGGCCAGGGCTACCTCGACCGGAGCGGCAGCCCTGCTGACCGAACCTTCGCAGTCGACGACTGCGGTGGCGCCATCCGTAGACGCACCAACGCGAGCGGCATCCTGCATATAGATCTGCGCTTCCGCCATGAATCCTCAGCACGCGACTTCGGCGGCAGCCAGGGCTGGCGCGAGTTGCGGGTGTTCGTATTCGACCCGCCGCTGGCGAACCGCTAGCCAGGGTCACCACCTCCAGGTGCACGTCGAACTGCGCGCAGTACACGTCTGGTCCGTTCGTTCGACCCGCCAACCCCTACGCCGCGCTTTCGCAGAACCTCTACAGCGCCGCCAGGATCTCGCCGACCAGCTTGAGATCGCGTGCCCGTTCTGCTCCTCATGGCCAGAGCGTGGCGTGGGCGGTAGCATTCCCCAAGGCCATCCTTGCCAGGGAGGCAAACTCGCGGAGCCTGGTTTGCCACGGAGCCCCTATGCGCCTGACCTTCGCTATCTTCGCTATCCTCGCCTTCCTAGCCCTCGTAGCCGCCGGTTGCGGAGTTGTCCGTGACGGCTCGCCCGGCAACTCCGGGAACGCACCCGGCCACAACAAGCACTGAACGACAGGCACAGCGTCTCGCGGATGATCTACAGCGCCACACGCTGATCAGCAACCAATCCGCCCTACGCAGCGATGGAGGCACCCCATACGATAGTTGGGGCCTCCATCACCTCGCCTCAATCCCAGAGGCCATTAATGACTTTTGCATAGTGGCCTCTGGCGATAAGGGTGTGCTTCTTCAGGATCTTGTCGCTGGCAGCCGGGTCGGCCACCAGGACAGCGACTTCGGACAAGCTGACCGGGGTCTCATTCGAGTAGTTGGTCAGAGCTATGATCTTAACGAATTTGGCGGCAGCTGTTGAGAACTTCTCCTCTTGGCATGCCTCACCGGGTTGACCCGACGCCTGCTTGAGGGTGAATTTGCCCTGATGTGAAGGCCTTACCATCGGCCGAGACCGAGACCGAGACCGAGACCTCCGTTTCCTTGATGCTGCGGCCCTGATAATCCTTCTCGTTGTAGTTCCACACCAACAGGCTGGTGACCTGCTTGGTAGCCCCGAGGTCGAACACGAGGTATGCGGTACCAGCTGAGCCAGCAGGTTCGTAGCTGCTGTTCCACATCGCGCCTTCGCTGGCGTACTTGTCGTTGGTGTGGACCAAGTCCCGTTGACCTGGGACAGGCCGGCCCCGTCGATCAGCGACCCGGGCCGCGACCCCTGTGAGGCGCTGGCGGTGACCGACACCGGATGGATGGGCGTGTCGGCGGCCTGGGCGAGGCCCGCGGCAGCACCCAGGCCCCCGTCTGCGCTACGATCCCAACTTCGGCACCGCCGATGCTCTGCCGCCCTTTCAAAAGGCCCACGCGGCGGGCTACCTGGGATCGCAAGGGGTGATCCCCGCCGGCCGGTACCCTCATCTTTACCTTTGAACCACCGTGGGGGAGTGAAAGAGGGAGTGGGGCGTTTTCACCGGCTTCCCCCAAGTTCCCACAAAAGGTATAACCCCCTGGTTTCCCAGGGGGTTATCTCTTGGAGCGGGCGATGAGACTCGAACTCACGACCTACAGCATGGCAAGCCTTAGCTATGGCGTAAATGAGGCAGATTGTTTTGTAATACCATGACTTTACGTGCTTTGCAACGGTCGTTATTTCGTGTATCTGTTGCCCCGTTGTTGCCCCGTACTATGCTCCGGGTATCGCCGGAGGCCCCATGACCAAGACCTTGTCCACCCGCAAACGCGATGGTGTCGTCATCCAAGATCAGTGGGAAATCAAGGGTCACCGGGAGGGCAAACGCTGGCGCTACCGGCTCTGGAATTCGGCCACTCGGAAATACCGGTCGTCG
>JBBQCI010000029.1:0-40336 GCA_038318565.1 Planctomycetota bacterium | reverse complement strand
ATCCTGGCCCTTGACGACACCGACTTCGCCACGCGCTACGGCGTCAGCGAATTCTATCCGGTAATGCTGCTGATCCGCGGCACCGTGCTGCCGTGAGTCAGACCTACCCCGGTCGAATCGCCGTCCATGGCACCCCGGCGGGCCCCTACACCAGGGGCGGACAGATGTCCGTATCCCAAATGCACGCGGTGCTCAGCGGAGCAGGCTGACCCGTCTAACCGCTACAGGTTGAAGTACTTCGCCCCTGGATGATGCACGACCAGGGCGCTGGTGCTCTGTTCGGGCGCCAGTTGGTGCTCCTCGCTGAGTTTCACGCCGATCTCCTGCCATTGCAGCAGTCGTTCGAGGACGGCTTGGTCCTCAAGGCGTGGGCAGGCCGGGTAGCCGAAGCTGTAGCGGCTGCCTTGATAGCCCTGGGTGAACAGGTCGGCGATGTCCATGGCGTCGTCCTGCGCGATGCCGAGCTGCTGGCGAATGCGTTTGTGCCAGTACTCCGCCAGAGCCTCGGCCATTTCGACACTGAAGCCGTGGGCATAGAGATACTCCTGGTAGCTGTCGGCGGCAAACAGCCGTTCGGTCCAACGTGAAGCGGCTTCGCCCATGGTGACGACATGACAGGCGAGGACATCGCGTGCGCCATTGGCCCAGGCGGCGGCCGGGATGTAGGACTGCTCCTCGCCGATGGGTGCAGCGCCGAGCGGGCGAAACCAGTCAGCGATGCACAGGTGTTTGCCGCCGTCGTCCATCTGACGTGGCAGGTTGAAGCGCGCCGTTTCGGCGCCGCTGAGAGGATCGAAGATCACCAGATCGTTGCGTTCAGCAGCCACCGGCCAATAGCCATAGGCGACCGCCGGATCGAGGTGGCCATGCTTGGCCGACTCAGCGGTCAGGCGCTTGAGCACCGGCGTGGCCTCGCGGTCGACCATCTCCTGCCATTGCTCCATAGACAGAGTCTGGCCCTGGCGGAAGCCCCACTGGCCGCGGAACAGCGCATTGGGATTGAGGTACTGCGCGATGGTCGGCAGTTCCAGTTCGTTGGCGCGGACGATGCGACGACCCCAGAACGGCGGTTTGGGGATGCGCGGTGGGGGTGGCGTGTTGGTCGGCACATAGGCCTTCCCGGCGCGCAGCTTCTCTTCCAACTCCTCGAACGCGGTCTTGCGGTTGCTGACGCGTACTGGGCGGGTGGTCAGCTTGCGCTTCTCCAACGGCACTTGGCCGCTGAGTTCTTCCATCAGACCGAGACCGTCGAAGGCATCAGCAGCATAATAAACTTGGCAGTCGGCACGACCGGCCTGGCCCTGGCGGTACGAGGCGCGCAAGTCGTTTTCGACGTAGGCGCGGTTGAGTGCCGCGCCGCCACAGATTACCGGCAGACGGTGGCCACGCGAACCCATCCACTCAAGGTTCTCCTTCATCACCACGGTGGACTTGACCAGCAGCCCGGACAGGCCGATGGCGTCGGGACGATGTTTCTCAACCGCAGCGATGATGTCCTCGATCGGCTGCTTGATGCCGAGGTTGATCACCCGGTAACCGTTGTTGGTGAGGATAATGTCGACGAGGTTCTTGCCGATGTCGTGCACGTCGCCGCGCACGGTGGCTAGGACCATGGTGCCCTTCTGGCTGCCCTCGATGCGCTCCATGTGTGGCTCAAGGTGCTTCACCGCCAGCTTCATCGTCTCGGCCGACTGCAGCACGAACGGCAATTGCATCTTGCCCGAGCCGAACAGCTCACCGACCGTCTTCATGCCGGCGAGCAGGAATTCGTTGATGATGGTCAGCGGCTTGTGGGTCAGCATGGCTTCGTCGAGGTCGACCTGGATGCCGATCTTTTTGCCGTCGATGATGCGCTTGGCCAGCCGCTGATCGATCGGCAGGGCGGCGATCTCCGATTCCGACTGCACCGGGCCAGTCGCCTTGGTGAAGTGGTTGACGAAGATGTGCAGCGGATCTTTGTCGGGCGTGCGGCGATCGTAGATCAGATCCCGCGCCATATCCACCTCCTCGGGCGGAATCCGATCGATCGGGATGATCTTTGAGGCGTTCATGATCGCCGAGGTCAGGCCGCGTTTGATCGCTTCATCAAGATAGACGGAATTCAGCACTTGGCGGGCATACGGCTTGACGCCGAAGCTGATGTTGCTGAGTCCGAGGATGAAGCCGGCGTCGGGCAGCCGCTTCTTCACTTCCGCGATACCCTCCAGCGTCCACAGCCCAAGCTTGCGGGTGTCCTCGTCACCCTGGGTGATCGGGAAAGTCAGCAGGTCGAACAGGATCGAACTGCCGGGGATGCCGTGGCGCTCGGTGATCAGCTTGTAGAGCCGTTCGGCGATCGCGATCTTACGTTCGACCGACTTGGCCATGCCGGCCTCACGATCCTCGTCGATGGTCAGCGCGACCAAGGTAGCGCCGTGCTCCTTGGCCAAGCGGCAAACCTTGTCGAGTTTCTCTTCGCCATCTTCCAGGTTGACCGAATTGATAATTGCACGGCCACCGAGTCGCTTGAGCGCGATCTCCATGACATCGGTCTGGGTCGAGTCGACCATGATCGGAATCTGCACAGCAGTGGCGAAGCGGCCCATCACCGCGTCCATATCCTTGCGCTCATCGCGTCCGGTCCATGCCACCGACACATCGAGGACGTGGCAGCCTTCGGACACCTGCTCCTGAGCGAGATGGACCATGCCGTCGAAGTCGTCCTTGAAAAGCAGCTCGCGGAACGCTTTTGAGCCGGTCGAGTTAGTGCGCTCGCCGACAATCAGCATTCCGGTTTCCTGCTTGATCGTCGTCGCACTGTACAGGCTGGAGAGCTGAGCAGGGAAGCTGTCGCGCCGCTTCTTCCCTGGTTGGACGCCGTGCAGGCGGTCAGCGACCGCCTTGATGTGCGCTGGCGTGGTGCCGCAGCAGCCACCGATCAGGTTGACGCCATACTCGGTGACGAAGCGTTCGTGCCAGCGTGCCAACTCTTCGGGGGTGAGATCGTAGACCGCCTTGCCACTTTCGTTGCGCGGCAGTCCGGCGTTGGGCAGGCACGAGACCCAGCGGGTGGCGCCACCCGCCAGGGTGCGGATGTGCGAATCCATCAGATCTGGACCGGTGGCGCAGTTGATACCGACGATGTCGACAGGCAGCGATTCCAAGGCGGTCAGTGCGCCGATGATGTCGGTGCCGGCGAGCATGGTGCCGGTGGTCTCGATCGTTACCTGGGCCTGGATCGGTACCTCGCGGCCGAGGTCGGCCATGGCGGCGCGGGCCCCGAGGATCGCGGCACGTACCTGGAGGATGTCCTGCGCCGTCTCGATCAGGATCAGATCGACGCCGCCACGCAACAGACCACGTGAGCCTGCGCGATAGCTCTCGACCAGGGCGCTGAAGCCGATGTGTCCGAGCGAGGGCATCTTGGTGCCGGAACCAAGTGCACCGGCGGCGAACCGCGGTCGTGATGGCGTCGAGACATCGTCGCAGGCGCCGCGTGCCGCGCGGGCGGCCAACTCGGCGAGCGGCTCGGCCTGATCGGCGATGCCGAATTCGCCGAGCGTGTGCGGTATGGCGTTGAACGAATGCGTCTCGACGACGTCGGCTCCGGCTTCCAGATAGCGACGGTGGATGAGGCCGGCGATCTCGGGACGCGTGCGGTGGATCAGTTCGACGCAGCCGTCCTGCGCTCCGCTGCCCAGGTCGGTCGGCGCCAAATCGAACTTGAACAGTTCGGTGCCAAAACCGCCATCATAGATCAGCACACGGTCGCGCAGGGCGGCCAGGAACGGGAATTTCGCCGCGCGGGCATCCCGACGATAGCCGAGGTGGTTGACCACACCGCACGGATCGAGTTTCGGCAGGCCACCATGATGGGGGCACAACGTGTCGCAGATGTGGCCAGGTTGATCGTGGGTGGTCATGGTTTGTCAGCTGTTGCGAGGATGGATTGGAAACGGGGAGCGCGCGCCTCTGGCGGCAGTTGAACGATGCGCGGTTCGCGGCACCACGATTTCAACCAGGTGCGCAGGTCGCTGTCGCGGAATCCACGATGACGGTGGCCGTAACGCGCGGCCTCGTCGTGATCGTGGCTGGCCAGGGTAAGCAGCAGCAGGCGGCCCTTAGGTGCTAGCACCCGTCCGCATTCACGCAGTACGTCGGCTGGGCGTTCGACATATTGCAGTGACTGCAGCAGCAGCACGGTGTCCTGACTGCCGTTCGGCAATGGCAATTGTTCACCGGCGGCTTCGATCCAGCGCACATTGGAGAGATGCGACTCGGCGCAGCGGGCGCGACCGGCGGCGACCATGGCTGGTGCTGGATCGATGCAGGTCAACTCGCTAGACGCGCTGGCCAGCATTCCGGCGAGCGCTCCATCGCCAGCGCCCAGATCGCAGCATCGCCCGAAGCGTCCGGCAGCAGCAAAGGCGTGGGCCAGGCTGTCCCAGGTGCGACCTGGAGCGTATTCGCGGTGCAGCAGTCCGGCGACGCGGGCGACCCAGTCCTTGCCGCTGGCGGCGCGATGGCGTTCCAGGGCTGCGCCATCGGCGGCGATCGCCGGGTCCATTGCTGACAGCTGGCGTGTCGCCAACCAGGCGGTGCGCAGGATTTCGGGCGCGTCATCGCGTAGCCGATAGCGGTGGGCGCTGCCTTCTGCAACGTCATGGACCAAGCCGGCCTGCTTGAGTTTGGAGAGATGACCGCTTATCGAACTTTGGCCGAGGTCGAGGATCGCCGTCAATTCAGCTACGGTCAACGGCTCTCGCTCCAGCAGATGGAGGAGGCGCAGACGGGTTTCGTCGGCTAAGAGTCGGAGCGATCCGGCGCAGGCAGGCATTGCAGTATCATTGCATCGCGATGAAGCGATGCAATGACTCCTGGCGGCTCAGGCTGGTCGTGGAGTGCGCTGCCAGGCTAGGTCGGTCAGGGTGGCGGCAATGGCAGACGCATCGTCAACAGCGACAATGCCGTCTTCTGAGCGCCAGCGGGCTGTATCAAAGACGGTCAATAGGCGCAGCAGGGCAATGCGATTAGTGGGCAGTAATTCCCGCGTCGATTGCCAGCATTCGTCCCAAAAACGGCCGGGCTGCTGGCTGGCCAGGGCACGCCCCGCACGCTGCGACATGGTGATGTCACCTGTGACGATCGCTGAACCAAGCGGGCGCTGGCTGAGATCAGTGCTGCGCAGAATCACATGCAGACTGCCACGCGCCTTCAGCCACCAGATGCGGTGGTTTAATTGCGAGATGACCGTTACCAGATGTTCCACCTGGACCAATGGCACCAGATGTTCGCACGCTGTTGCGCCAAGCAGCAGGCCGGCGAGACGCCCCTGGCGGTCATGGTTGGACTGCAGCAGCTGGACCGACAGAGATCCCAATACCCAGCACATCGTCTCCAGGTCGACCTGCATGCCGAGATGCTCGGCGAGCAACAGGTATGCAGCCAATGGATCTGTTGCTTCCAGCACTCCGCGCATGCTCACCACGCTCGGCGTCAGCGTGCCGTAGTGTGTAGGCACCTGTTTTTGCCACTCGCGCAGCTGGAACGTCGTCAACACGCCATCTGCCACTTCTTTGTGGCCGGCAATGCTGTTGAGAAAAAGGGTGCGCAACAGCGGGCGTTCGTCAGAACTACAATGGGGCCATAGCTGGACCAGGCTCCACAACGAACTGGCCCCCAGGGCGGCATCAGCGGGATGGGCGATCAGTGCGGGGATCAACTGGGCGGCTAACGCAGCGCCATCATCAGGCACCGGCTGCTGATTGAGGGGGTGGGTGTAGGGTGCCGCCTGGTCCGGCTGCCAATCCAGGCAACGCCGGATGATCATGTGCCGCAGATCGTCAGGGCAGGACGCATCGTCTGACAGGCGGGTGGCGAGCGCTAGGCCAATCGCAGACTCGGCGAAACCGCTGCCGCTGAGTATCCGGCAGACTGCATCTCTGGCCGTGGCGTGGTGCACGCTGGCGACCCTAGCAGGGGGGAACCCGGCGCAAGTCGATCAGCCCTGGTGATTCCTGGTGCATGGCCGGACCAAAGACCATCCTGCGAGACATGCGCCCACTGGCCTATTCGACCAATCTGCATGCTGCCGAGTCGGCGGCAGAAATCGCTGAAGCGATGAACGATTTTGCCGGACCCTTGCGGAACGCACTGGGTTGGGACTGGCTTGGTGTCGATCTCCGGCTGGGCAGCCTGGCCTTGCGGGGCGACCTGCGGATTCTGCGTCGGATGTTGGACCACCACCGCCTGTCTGCTCATACCTTGAACGGCTTTCCGTTGCGCCCGTTCCAGGCGGTCCGGGTGAAGGAGGATGCCTATCTGCCGGACTGGAGCGAGCCAGGGCGCCTGGACGACAGCCTCAGGCTGATTGATGCGGCGTTACTGCTGAGTGATGATCCGTTAGTCACCATCTCGACCTGTCCAGGCTCGTTCCGGCCACTCGGTCCGCAGCGCAATCGACCGGACGCCTTCGCCACGGCGCTTGGCTCCTGGGCGGCAGCGGCCTATCTCGCCTGGCGGCGCACGAACCGGGTCGTCGTGCTCTGCCTAGAACCGGAACCATGGTGCCAGCTGGAGACCAGCTGGGATGTTGCGGCGTTCTGGAGCGGACCGTTGATCAAGGTCGGCATTGTTTCGGCCGCCGGGCTGCTTGACGGCGATCTGGTGGCCGCACGGCAGGCGGTGGAGCAGCATCTCGGTGTGTGCTTCGATACCTGCCATCTGTCCGTGGCCTTCGAGGATCAGACTGCCGCGATGGCGCGCATGCGAGCTGCTGGTGTGCGCATCGCGAAGATCCAGGTCTCTGCCGCTCCCGAGGCTGATGCGCGGGATCCAGCTCAGGTTGCAGCGCTCGCCGCCATGGCGGAACCACGGTTCTTTCATCAGACGGCGGTTTCCGACGGAGCCGGTTCACTGTCCCGCAGTGTGGACCTCGATGGCTTGGGCGGCGCCTTGTCCAGGCTGCCTGGCGGCCGCACGGCGCGCAGCCACTTCCACGTTCCGATAGACGTTGTCCGGTTGGCCAATGGGCTGGCCACCACGGCAGCTGATAGCCGGATTGGGCTCGTTTCCGGACTCGCTTCCGGCTGCGCGCATGTCTCGGTCGAGACCTACACGTGGCCGCTGTTGGCTGCGGATGATCGGGCGCGTCGTGACGGCACGGCCCGCGAACTAGCGACCCTGGCGGAGTGGGTCGGTGGCTGACGACGGCCTACCGCCCTGCGCTCACGCCGGAGAGGATTCCACCTGGCGCTACGTCTGGCCAGCTGGCGAGCGGTTTCTCTCCGAGATCGCCTCCCTGGTCACTGTGCGTGGCCAGCGCGTCATTGATCTCGGGTGCGGTCGCGGCCGACTTGGCCTTTGGGCTGCCCAGGCGGGGGCGACCAGCGTGGTGTTTGCTGACCATTCTGCCGAAGCCTTGGCGGCAATCCCGATGTCCCCCGCGACCCGGCGCCTGGAACACCGATGGGGGGAAGAATTGCCAACCTGTGACGTGCTCGTGGGCGGTGACATCCTTTATCGTCCACCAACGTTCGCCGACCTGATCGCCTCGGTTGGATCCGCTATTGGCATTACCGGAACGGCCTATCTCGTCGACCCAAGAAGGACCTTGGAACCGGAGCTGCCTGCTTTGGCCGCGGCCGTCGGATTAGAGTGGTCCCAGGAACGACGAGAGGCCGGTTACACCCTGGTGCGGATCTGCCGATCCGCCGACGGGATGTCGCCCGTCGATGACCAGGTTAAAAACGCGTCATGCTGGACATCCGTGTGAGGGCTTGATGAGGTCCTGGTTGCCAAGGGACCATGGACCTTGCGGAAACTGGGTTGTTTGACACACTTGGCCCCCTTCATGTTCGACCACGCACATGCCATTCAGCTCGCTGGCGCCGCCCGCGATACCATCCTCCCGCAAGTAGTCGCTGATGCGATCGCTCCGTTGACCTGGTTCGCCGGTGGTCTGTACGTTCTGGCCGTTGCCGCACTGGCGATGTACGGACTGCACAGCCTCTGGCTGCTCGTCCTCTTTTTGCAGCATCGCGGTGCGGCTGCCAAGCAGGCAGCTTGCGAAGCGCTGACCGAGCTACCGCCTGATACCGAGCTGCCGCATGTGCTGATTCAGCTGCCGGTGTTCAATGAGCGCGACGTGGTGGTACGCGTGCTCGATTCGATCGGCCGCCTTGATTGGCCGAAGGACAAGCTGCACATTCAGTTGCTCGATGACTCAACTGACGACAGCGTGAACATCGGTCGGACGGAAATCGCCAAGTTGTGTACTCGTACGGGTTTGGACGCCGTCTCGATCCACCGCATCGATCGCACCGGGTATAAGGCTGGGGCGCTTGAGAACGGTATGAAGCACTGCGATGCTCCGTTCATCGCTATCTTCGATGCCGACTTCACCCCGGAACCGGATTTCATCCGCAAGGCGATCAAGCCCCTGCTGGCCGATCCCGGCCTCGCTCTGGTCCAAGGTCGCTGGGAGCACATCAACCGCGATGACAACATCTTGACCCAGGCCCAGGCCGTGGGCATCGATGGTCACTTCGCTGTCGAGCAGGGCGCTCGCGCTTGGTCGGGCCTGCCGATGAACTTCAACGGCACCTGTGGCCTGTGGCGTCGCACCGCGATCATCGACGCTGGCGGCTGGGAACATGACACCCTGACCGAGGATATGGACCTGTCGTACCGTGCCCAGTTGGCCGGCTGGCGCTGCACCTACCGCATTGGCCTGGGAGTGCCCGGCGAGGTTCCCGCAGATGTGAACGCCTGGCGCAGCCAGCAGTTCCGCTGGGCCAAGGGCTCGATCCAGACGGCCATCAAGCTGTTGCCCCGGATCTGGCGCAGCTCGTGGTCGATGCATGCCAAGATCTGCAGTTCGCTGCACATGACCCATTACCTGGTCCATCCGCTCATCCTGCTGTCGCTGTTCTGCGCCCCGCTTGCTCTGCTGCTGGTCGATCAGGGTGCGATCCCCTGGTGGGTCCTGATGCTCGGCGTCTTCTCGTTCCTGGTTGGCGCCAGCGCCCCGATCCTGGTCTATATCACCAGCCAGCTGACCCTGCACGGTAGCAAGGGCTGGCGCAACTTGCGCTCGCTCCCGATCCTGGCCGCTATTGGAACCGGCATTGCCATCAGCAACGGCTCGGCCGTGTGGCAGGCCATTCGTGGTAAACAGTCGGCCTTCGTGCGTACGCCCAAGGCTGGTTCGTCAGGCACCAGTAGCTACCAGGCCCGTGCCCATAGCGGTGTTCCCGAGGCGATCTGCGCCCTGTGGGCCATTGTCGGTATGACGGTCGGATTCATCGGTGCGCACACTTGGATCACGCCGTTGCTGGCCATCTATCTGTCCGGTTTCGCCTGGATGAGCTTCCACTGCATCCGCGAGCGTCGCCTGCGGATGAAGCCGGTTACCAAGCCAGTCGAGCTCATCACTGACGAAGCGGCTCCGCAGCCCGCCTGAGCCGGTTCGTCTGCCGAACCCTGGGGCGTTAGATCTACCCAGGTCGCGAAACGGCTGACTATGTCCTTAGCCGCCTGAGAGCGGTCACAGACGACGAACCTCATATCCTGATAGTAGTAACGCCATGTACCCTCCTGAGCTGACTGACCCAATCCGCGCGGAAATCAAGGCCATGGGCCTGATAGAAGCCATTTCTGCCGCCCAGGTCGACGCCGAGATGGCCAAGCCTGGTACGACTCTGATTTACGTAAACAGCGTCTGCGGATGCGCTGCCGGTGGTGCCCGTCCTGGCCTGACCAAGGCCTTGGCCGAGGCCGCTGCCAAGCCGGCCCGCAGCTTGTCGGTTTTCGCCGGGGTGGACCGCGAGGCCACTCAGGCTGCCCGGACGCATTTCGCTGAATATCCTGCTAGTTCGCCCAGTGCCGCCCTGCTGAAAGATGGCGAAGTGGTGTGGATGCTGCATCGCCATCAGATTGAGGGTCGGCATCCGCAACAGATAGCCGAGTTGTTCAAGGCCGCGTTCGCCCAGCACTGCTGATTGGTGTTGGGTGTCCCTGGCTTGCGGGTGATGCCCGGGTGGATTAGACTGAAGATGTGCCCCATCGCTCCCCGGATGCATTTCTCGGTGCAGTCTTCGACTCAACGGCCTACGCGCTGATTGCGACCAGACCTGACGGCATTATCACGTTGTTCAATCCTGCCGCAGTACGACTGCTGGGATGGACGGCCCAGGAACTGGTCGATGTGCAGAACCCCGGTGTGTTCCACGACCCGACAGAAGTCGTCCATCGTGCTGCCGAGATGACGGCCGAATTGGGTCGCACAGTGCTGCCAGGATTTGAGGTCTTTGTATTGCTGGCCCGCGAGCAGGGGGTTGCCGACGAACGTCCGTGGACCTACGTTCGCAAAGATGGTGGGCGGGTTCCAGTGCTGCTGTCTGTCACCGCGGTGCGCGATGCCAACGGCACGTTGACGGGCTACCTTGGAGTGGCCCGCGACGTCTCTGCCCTGCGCCTGGCAGAGCGCGAGGCCAGTGAAGGCGAACAGCGCTTTCGCGCCGTATTCGAATCCGCCGCCGATGGCATCTACGTGCTTGATGGGCGCGGAGACATCATCGATGTGAACCCTGCCGCGGCCGCATGCTTCGGCTGGTCGGTTCCTGAACTGCTGGGTCGCAGCATCGCCCTGATCATGCCTGAAGCTGAATCCGGTACCGCCCTGGAATCACTGTGGCTCGGCAAAGCCGCGTCGGTGACTCGCGAAATCGTGATGCAACGGCGGGACGCGACCAGATTCCCTGCCGAGATCACTGCTGCCGAGGCGCAGATTGGCGGCAGGCTGGTGGTCATCTGCACGGTGCGCGATATCTCGCTGCGGCACCAGGCAGCGGCCGCCCTTCGCGAGGGCAAGGCCGCTGCCGAATCGGCCAACCTAGCCAAAAACGCTTTCCTCGCCAACGTCAGCCATGAGATCCGCACGCCACTCAACGGCATCGTTGGCATGACTGGCCTGCTTCTCGACAGCGGGCTGGATGTCTCGCAGCGGGAGCACGCCGATGCCGTACGTGGTTGCGCCGACTCGCTACTCAGTCTGGTCAATGACTTGTTGGATTTCTCGAAAATAGAGGCCGGACGCCTGGAATTCGAAAGCATCCCCTTTGATCCGTGCCAGGTGTGTGCCGATGCTGTCTCACTCTTTGCCCAGCAGGCGTCTGGGAAGCAGCTGCAGTTGCGGCTCGTGACCGCCACGGGATTGCATGGGTCGCTGCTCGGAGACCCAGGCCGCTTCCGCCAGATCCTGGTCAATCTGCTCGGTAACGCTGTGAAGTTCACCATGCAGGGCGAGATTGTGGTCGAAGTTCGGACAACCGAGGTGGCCGACGGACAGGTAGAGCTGGCCGGGGTGGTCCGTGATACCGGCATCGGTATGGACGCGGCAGGTGCAGCCCGACTCTTCCAGCCGTTTACCCAGGCTGACGTATCGATGACCAGGCGTTTTGGGGGGACCGGTCTGGGCCTGTCGATATGCCGTCAGCTAACCTTGCAGATGGGCGGTGGCATCTCGGTTAGCAGCGAGCCTGGCCGCGGATCCGTCTTTCGCTTCACCATCCGCTGTCCGATCGGTCCGGCAATGAGCGCTGAGTTACCCGCGATGTCAGGAGAGACCACGCTGAAGCGGCTTCACGGCCGGGTGTTGATCGCGGATGACAACGCGATCAATCAGCGCGTCGCATTGGCGCTATGCGCCAAGCTGGGTCTGCGTGCCGATGCTGTTGCCGATGGTGCCGAGGCCGTCTCGGTCAGCGAGCGGGTCAGCTACGATATGGTGCTGATGGACTGCCAGATGCCTGAGATGGACGGCTACGCAGCAACCGCTGCGATCCGCTCCCGCGAGGCCACCTCTGGCACTTCGCGTCTGCCCATCATCGCCCTGACTGCCCACGCCATGCGCGGTGATCGCGATCGCTGCATCGCGGCTGGCATGGATGACTACCTCAGCAAGCCGATCCGCATCGAAGAACTCAGCCGGATTGCCGCCCGTCATCTGCGCAGCGTCGCACCGCCAGCGCCGGGAGCGAAGCAGGCGGTTCCGACTAAGGCCGTCCAATCGTCATTGCCGACCGGAGTCATCATCGACCCGACGATCCTGGCCGGCCTACGGCATGAACTCGGTCCGGATGCCGATGTGGTGATCAACGAGATGCTGATCGCATTCCGCGAGGATACGGGAGTCCAGCTGGCCGCATGCGTCGCTGCCGAATCGGCATCAGTTTTGGCCATGGCGGCCCATCGTCTGCGCGGATCCGCCTTGAATGTCGGTGCGCTGTCGCTGGCAGGGATTTGCGCCAAGGCCGAGGCGGCAGGGAATTCCGGCGACCTGGCTGCCGGGAAGTCATGCATCCCGGGCATCGAGGCAAATCTCCAACTGGTCATCCAGGTCCTAGCCTTGCCCTCCGGAACGGGTTAGAGCGTGGCCATGCCGATATGTCCGTTCGCTGGCCTTTCTGCCACCTGGCCCCAGGTCGGTCCGTGGACCGCAGTGCGGGAACTTGGCACCGGTGGCATGGGGTCGGTCTACGCAGCACATGGTCCGGCCGCGGTTGAGGTGGCCCTGAAGATCCTTGATCCCGCTCGCACCGGCCATCTGCGCGAGCGCCTGCTCGCCGAGGCCCGCGCTGCTGCGACGGTGTCGCATCCGCGTCTAGTTCGCTGTTTGGATGTCGGCGAACACGCCGGTGTTCCGTTCCTGGTCATGGATCTGGTGTCCGGTGGCGACGGTGATGGTCTGGTTCGGCGACATAAGGGACGAATTCCGCGCGACGTGCTGCTGTCGATTGCCCAGGACACCGCTTCAGGCCTCCTCGCCCTGCATGCCGCGGGGATCATCCATCGCGATCTCAAACCATCGAATCTGCTGTTCGATCAAGCTGGCCATGCCCTGGTAGCAGACTTCGGCCTGGCCCATCTTGACGATGGTGCCCCGGGAATCACCCGCACCGGCTTCACCGTTGGCACACCCGACTACATGGCGCCAGAACAGGCCCGTGCCGAGGCCCTCGATGGCAGGGCCGATCTCTATGCCCTGGCTGCCACGCTTTACCATCTGGCAACTGGGCGACCACCGCATCTGGGGGCCACCGCTTGGGCGGTTCTCGGAGCCGTGCTGGCCGAACCGTTTCCCGATGTCCTGGTGATGCGCCCCGACCTTGGTCCCGGATTTGGTGCGGTCATGCGCAAGCTGGGAGCCAAGCCACGTAACGAGCGCTATGCCAATGCCCAGGTGCTCCTGGACGATCTGGTACTGGTCGTGGCTGGTCGCTCGCCGGTGCATGCCCGCTGGCGATCATCAACCGAGATGCTGGCCGCCGCCCCGGCACCTACGGGGCCGATCGTCCTGATCATCGACGATGATCCGCTGGTCCGGCGGATCTATGCCTCCGGCCTCGGCTCGCGCGGATTGATTCCGATCGCTGCCGCCGACGGGGCAGGGGGCATCGACCTGGCGGCCCGTATGCATCCGGCGATTGCCGTGGTCGATCTGGTCCTCCCCGACATGGATGGATCCGAGGTGGTCCGCCGGTTACGTCTGGCCCACCCGCATTTGCCGATCGCCGTGCTGTCCAACGCCTTCGGGGACAGCCAACTGGCGGCAGCCAAAAAGGCCGGAGCCACCAAGGTATTCGCCAAGGCCCAGACGCCTCCCAGCATTCTCGCGGGCGAGCTCCTGGCGATGCTGCCCAGGTCGAATGCGGACAACCGCAGCACCGCTGACCTGCCTGTATCCGCGGTTTCAGAACCTGCGGAGGCCCTTGCCACGGCAGACACCGCTCTTGCCCGTATGCAGGTGTTGGTGCGCCGACTCGATGGAGCCGCCAGCGAGGATGCGACGCTCAGCGAATTGGCCGCCGCGGCCCGCGGCTTGTCAGCCGCTGCCGGAGCTGCCGGCGTCAGTGCAGCAGCAACCCTCGCAGCCGCCACAGAAACTCTGGCCCGTGAACTGATCGCCCAGCCGCAGCGTCGCAGTGTTTCGAATCGACGGACGCTGCAGCATGCCGTCGCAGCCTTGCGACCGATGATCATCTCGCCGGCCTGCCCGCTTGGCAGCCAGCGTGCGCTGGCGGTTGATGATGATCGCATGGCCCGCGCTCTGGTCGGTGCGGCCCTCGACCGAGTTGGCATTCCGCATGACGTCGTGGCCACTGCGGAGGAAGCTTTGCAACGTCTGGCCGGTGGCCGCTATGCCATGCTACTGACCGATGTGGTGATGGATCATATCAGCGGATTCCAGCTGGCGGCGCGGGTGCGCGCCCTGCCGGGCTGTGCAGTCCTGCCAGTTCTCTTCGTTACCGGGCTGGATGATTTTCCGACCTTTTTTGCTGCCGGCGAAGGCACCGGTACCGATTTGATCGCCAAGCCTTACCTGCTGATTGAACTAGGGGTCAAGGCACTGGTGCTGCTGGCAACCAGCCAGGGGCAGGCAACCTCCAGGATATGCTGATCGCCCTGGAAGCGGTAGAACGGACTGGCTCGGTGTGCGCCTGGAACGGCACCGAACGAGCTTTCGAGCGGTGTGCCGGCCACGCTGAAGCGCACCTCGTCCCATTGATTGATCGGTTCATGCGGACGCATGGGCCGGTATCCGCCTTGGCGGTGGCTTCCGGGCCGGGGTCGTTCACCGGATTGCGCGTCGCAGCGATGGCTGCCCGCACCATTGCCTGGACCGATGCCCTCCCGGTGCATCCGGTCGACAGTTTGGCCGCTTGCGCAGTCCAGCAGGGTGACGGCTTGTGGCTGGTCGTCATGCCGCTCAAGCGCGACACTACCTTCCATGGTCTCTTCCGGATCACGGCTGGTGTTCTTGAAACGCTGTCGCCGACCTGCGCCTGTCGTGACGACGCGATGCCAGAGTTGCCTGACGCCACTGGCGCGGTCGTCGTCGGCCCTGCACTTACCGGCAAGCCAGGCTTGGTTGATCGCTGGTTTCCGCGTCTAGCCACTGGCGATCCGGCCGGTCCTGATGCGCGTGGTGTTGCCAAACTGGCTGGTCAGGTGCCCGCGGTCAACTGGGATCAGGTGCTGCCCCAATACCATCAGGAACCGGCACCGGTCTTGCAGCGGGCGGCCGCACGCCAAGCATTGCTCGCCTAATGGCTTGGCGCAATCGTGTCGAGGTGAGTTACAGCGCCCTCCGGCAGAACGTCGGAGCGATCCGTGCGGCTGCCTCTGGACGTGCCGTCATCGCGGTGGTCAAGGCCGATGCCTACGGCCTGGGGCTGGAGCGCTGTGCCCGCATCTATCATGAGGCCGGGGTGGCGGCGATGGCCTGCGCCACCATCGGCGAAGCCGACAAGATCCGCCGCGTCGTGCCCGAAGCGCGGATCATTCTGCTCGGCAGCCCGCTGCCCGAAGAACGTGAGGCCGCGGTCGCCAGCGGCTACGAGCCAAGCCTGTCGACCATCGATGAGGTGCATGAGTTCGCCCAGCTGGCCAGTCCACGCGGTCCGCTTGCGGTCCACGTCAACATCGACACCGGCATGGGCCGCTTCGGTGCCGTGCCTGAGGACGGCGAGGCGATGATCCGTGAGGTGCTGGCCTGGAACAGCCTGCGCCTAGCCGGCATTTCCACGCATTATCCGATGGCCGACAAGCCGGAAATCGCCGGCAGCCAGGAACGGCAGATGGACGCGCTGCTTGATCGTTTGCCGCCATTGCCAGCCGACCTCTGGATTCACTGGCACAACTCCGAGGGTCTGTTGCTCCGTCCCGCCGACCGCACCAACGTGGTGCGTGTCGGCATCCTCCTGACCGGCACGGTGCCGGCAGGCTGCCCCGATCCGGGTCTTACTCCGGCTGTGCGCTGGATCAGTTCGCTGTCGCTGGTGAAGCGTTTGCCCAAGGGCCATGGGGTTAGCTACAACCGCACACGCATCCTCGATCGCGACACCGTCACTGGCATCATTCCGGTCGGCTATGCCGATGGCTATCCGATCGCGCTGTCAGGCAAAGGCAGCGTGCTGATCCAGGGTCGTCGCTGTGCTGTGCTCGGGCGGGTGACAATGGATTACATCATCGTCGATCTCACCGATCTGCCCTCGGCAGTCGGCCCGGGCGAGCCGGTGGTGCTGTTCGGCCCGCAGGGCACCGACCAGATCAGCGTCACCGAGCTGGCCCGCCTCGCCGGCACCATACCCTACGACATCCTCTGCGGATTGCGCGGTCGCTGCGAAGTGGTTGGCGTCCCGTAGGTCTGCCGCGCTACAACTCGCGGCCGACGGCGTCGGTGATACTGGCGAGGCGGTAGCGGTCGAGGCGTTCGGACAGTCCGCGGACGATCTCGCGTACCAGGGTCGGGCCGCGCATGACCAAGCCGGTGTAGACCTGGACCAGGCTGGCGCCGTGACCGATCTTCTCCCACGCGGCTTCGGCACTGTCGATGCCGCCGACTCCGATCAGCGGTAGCCGCCGGTCGAGGCGACGCGCAACCCGGGCCAGCACGGCGGTCGAACGCGCGCGCACCGGCGCTCCGGACAGTCCGCCCGCACCACGTTCAGCAACCCACTGCGCATCGTAGGACAGGCCTGCACGGCTGATCGTCGTATTGGTGCAGATAATGCCGTCGAGCCGGGCTTGCAGGGCAGCGTCGACCGCGGCATCGATGCCAGCGTCGGCTAGGTCGGGGGCGATCTTGACCAGCAGCGGTCGACCTGGCGCGCAGGCGTCGAGTTCGGCGCGTACGCCAGTCAGCAGGTTGCACAGCACGCCTTCGGCCTGCAGATCACGCAATCCTGGGGTGTTGGGGCTGCTGACGTTGACCACGACATAGTCGGCTCGGGAACCCAGCAGGCGGACCGAGGCACGGTAGTCCTCAAGAGCCTGGTCGTTGGGGACGATCTTCGATTTGCCCAGATTGACGCCCAGCACACAGGGCCTTGCCCCCAGCGCATCCAGACGGAGCGCCATCGCCGCCGCGCCCTGGTTGTTGAAGCCGAAACGGTTGATCAACGCAGCATCGTCGCCAAGCCGGAAGGCGCGTGGCCTGGGATTGCCGGGCTGCGGCCGCGCGGTCACCGTGCCGACTTCGACGTGGCTGAAACCCAGACCGGCAAATCCGCGAACGGCCTCCGCTTCCTTATCCATGCCGGCAGCCAGGCCGACAGGATGGGCGCAGGTCAGATTGCCCAGCCGGACACGCAGACGTGGGTCATCCGGTATGCGCATGCGTGGGCCAAGACCGGCTGCCAGCATGGCGACCGTGGCGTGGTGCGCAGTTTCGGCCGGCAGCTGGAAAATGAAGGGTTTGGCGAGCGCGTACCAGTCCATGGCGTCCCAGCATTGCCCGCTTCCGTGGCACGCCAGTCCGGTCAGGCTGCCAGGCATGGCCGATATCCGCATTGCATGGGTTAGCCATGACGGCGAAGAGCGCGAGGAGACGTGGCCCTCGATCGAGCGTTTCCGTGCCTGGGCCTTGGCCGAGGGCGTGCACGGCAGCTGGCGGGCCTACGAGTCCGACGATGATGGCGAATGGCTGCTGTCCGATGCAGGTAGGGTATAGGCACTGCGTATGTGGCAGATGGCCGCGGGGCGTTAGCCTGCCGGCATGAGTGTCCTCAGCCCTGCCGCCACAGAAGCCCTCAAGAAGAAGATGCTCCCAGCCCGGTTGCGCCGTGTAACTGCGGCGATGCCCGATCATTTGGGAGTATTCTCGGTCCGGCTCGACAGCGGTCAGGTACCGAGTTACCAGGCCGGCCAGTACATCACCTTGGGCATGGATACGCCTGCCGGTTTTGTCGCGCGCGCCTATTCCATAGCTTCGTGCCCACTCGACCGCGACGCCTTTGAACTGTATGTGGTACGTGTCGACGGCGGCGCGCTGACTCCGCACCTGTTTGCGGCCGCCGTCGACGCCCCGGTCTATGTGATGCTGCCCAAGGGCCACTTCACCTTGGCCAAGGCGCAGGCGCGTACGGTGGTGATGGTGGCCACCGGCACTGGTCTGGCCCCGTTCCTCGGCCAGATCCGCACGCTCTACCGTCTGCATGAAGTCGGTGTGC
This sequence comes from Planctomycetota bacterium, assembly GCA_038318565.1. Classification (GTDB taxonomy): domain Bacteria; phylum Planctomycetota; class UBA11346; order UBA11346; family UBA11346; genus UBA11346. Next base: position 22,343 of record JBBQCI010000029.1, on the reverse strand, counting down.
CGGCTGGATATCGGGTCGTGCTGATGCATGGCTGCGCTTATGCCGACGAGTTCGGCTTCCACGATGAACTGCTGACCTATGCCAACGCGCATGCGGCCGACTTCGACTTCACCTACCTGACCACGGCCAGTCGTGCCGATGCAGGTCATGGCTGGACCGACGCTCACGGCTCAGGACGGGTCAACGAGGTGTTCCGCAGCCTTTTCGATCTGCCGACCGATGCCCGTAAGCCGGTCACTCTGCCGCAGGGGGTCGACAAGAAGCGTCTGCGCGACGTCATCCGCGCTGAGCCGGCTGCCTTGATGGTGTGCGGCAACCCGGGCATGATCGACCACCTGCGGGAACCGGCCCGTCAACTCGGCATGGGCGGGTTCCTCGTCGAAGAGTATTGGAAAGCGTGAGCCCGTAGCATCCGTCGCTTCTGTCTTGCCGGAGGCACGGTAGACCACGGCCATGCGCCTGCTCATGCTCCTGCCTTTGCTTGCCGGTGGTTTGCTCATCGCTGGCGAGGCCGTTGCGGTTCCTGCCGCACCGGCTGGGTCAGCCATCGCCCCGGATCCATCCTTGTCGGTCGTGGCCGAGGGTGCGTCGATCTATCGGCAGCGCGATCTGGATGCCCTTTTAATGGTTTCGATGCGCCATGCCCGCAACAGGCTGTTCGCCCCCGACGGCAAGTCGGCGACGCTGTCCAGCGCTGACGAGACGCAGATGCGTCAGGTGCTGATCCAGGCCTTTACCGCACGGGAATCGCTGATCGCAGCCCTTGCTGGACTGCCGGCTTCGGTCTCGCCGACTGCCCGCGATGCGATCGTCCACGACCTACTAGCCTATCGGGCCGAACCCAATCCGCGTGCGCCTGCCCCTGGCGCTGCGCCGGCGGCCCTGGCTGCTGCCGGTCCGGTGTTGGTGCGGCTGCCTCCTGCCACGATTACGCGCCTCGTCGAAGGCAGTGGCCGTCGTCAGCTGACGATCGCCCTGGCCTTGGCCTTCCCGGATGCGACTGCGGCGAAAGCGATGGAGCCTCAAGCCCCAGTGATCCAGGATGCCGTGCTGACCACCCTGCGCGGCATGGGACCGTCGATCTTCCTCGATCCCGATCACGTCGCTGTTAAGGATGCGCTGGTCGCCGCCATCCGGGCCAAGGTTCCGGCCTTCCCGCAGGATGGGCTGCTCATCCCCCAGCTTGAGACCGGTCCTGCCGACCAGAGCACGGATCGCTGATTGGGCGATTCCGGCCAGCGTGAGACCCTGACCAAGGCGGCAAAGCTGCTGGCTCCGTGCCGGCGGCTGCTGCTGCTCGCCGGGGCAGGCTTGTCGGCCGATGCCGGCGTACCGACATTTCGTGGCGAGGGAGGGATCTGGAATGACTGGAAGGCCGAGGATCTGGCCAGCGATGTGGGCTTCGCCCGCGATCCCGAGACGGTGTGGGACTGGTACCGCGAACGACGACTGCACATCGCCTCGTGCCAGCCGCATGCTGGACAGCGTGCCGTCGCCCTGCTGCAGCGCCACTTTCCCGCGGCTCAGGTGCAGATCGCCACCACCAACGAAGATGACCTGCTGGAGCGAGCCGGGGTCACCGACGTCGTGCACATTCATGGCAGCCTGTTCACCACCCGTTGCACGGTGTGTGCCTGGAGCGACGACGACCATGTCGACAACGCCCTCAGCTTGATGCCGTGTCCGCGTTGCGGAGCCCGCGTGCGTCCCGGCTCGGTGTGGTTTGGCGAATCGCTGCCGCGCGCCGCCCTCGACCACCTGCATGGCTTCGATCCCGATGGCTGCCTGCTGATTGGCTCGTCATGCCTGGTCCAGCCGGCGGCCGGCATCCCGCTCGACATCCAGGAGCACGGTCATCCGGTGGTCGAGATCAATCCCGAGGAGACGCCGCTGTCGGCGGTGGTGGCGTGCTCGATCCGTGGGCCAGCCAAGGATCTAATGCCTGCGCTGACCGATCTCCTGACGTCGTCGATCGTTCGCGACCAGGCCCGCCGTCAGGTCTGAGGTTCGACATCCCGCATGACGCGCCTTGTTCGTGGCCGGACAGGTGCGTAGGATGGTCCCAACGGGAGGTTGCCATGGACGATCACGAAGGCATCAGCCAGCACCTAGAGATCAAGGATCTCGGAACCAAGGGCTGTGAAATCATCGTTTCGGTGGTCAATGAGTTCGACGAGGCGCTCTATGTCCGAGGCGGCGTCGTCCAGGTGGTCGAGGATGGTCGCGACTTGGGTACTCATCGCCTCTCTTTCGATAAGCACGACGGCAAGCGCGTCGAACTGGGGCAGTTCGAGATCGCTCACGGACGCTTCCACCTTGCCCCCGAGGGCGGCACCCACGATCTGCATTGCCGCGTGCAGTTGGATTGCAGCCGTAGCGCCGACGTCGAAACGAAGCGCATTTCACAGCGCATCAAGACCGGGAGGTTCCGCAAAGGCGGTTAGTTCGCGAGGGTCAGGCGGGCGATGCCGGCCGCATCTGGCGGTGCCAGCACGCCGTGTTCGGTGACTAGCGCGGTGATCAGCCCGGCTGGGGTGACATCGAAGGCTGGATTCAGCACCACCGCTTCAGCCGGGGCGAAGCGCGCACCAAAAGGTGCGCTAACTTCGGCGGACGCGCGCTCCTCGATCACCATGGTGCGTCCATCCGGCATCGACAGGTCGAAGGTGCTCGATGGGGCGGCGACGATGAACGGGATGCGATGGTGCCGGGCCAGCACCGCGAGACCGTAGGTGCCGATCTTGTTGGCGGTATCGCCGTTGGCCGCGATGCGGTCGGCTCCGACGATCACTGCCTGGATGCGGCCCTGCGACATCAATGCCCCGGCGGCGCTGTCGCAGGCCAGGGCGACTGGCACGCCGGCATGGATCAACTCGGGCACGGTGAGGCGTGCGCCTTGCAACAGGGGGCGAGTTTCGCCCGCGATCACATGAATGCCCGCCCCGGCGGCATGCGCTGCAACGATGCAGCCCAGGGCGGTCCCGACGCCGCCGGTGGCCAGGGCGCCGGTGTTGCAGTGGGTGTAGACCGTCCCGCCCGCGGGCAGCAGGGCGGCCCCGTGTCGCGCGATGCGATTGCACAGGGTGGCGTCCTCGTCATGAATGCGCTGCGCTTCATCGAGCAGAGCCCGACCGACCGTTTCGTCCGGTCCGCCCGCCAGAAGGTCGCACCGCCGCCGCATCCGGGCCAGCGCCCAGGCCAGGTTCACCGCCGTCGGCCGGCTGGATCCCAGACGGTCGATGGCGTGCGAACAGGCTTCCGAGGGATCGTTATGCCCAGCCTGACGCACATGCACGACGACGCCGTAGGCCGCAGCAATGCCGATCGCTGGCGCTCCACGCACCGACAGGCTGACGATGGCCTCGCGTACCGCCTCCAGATCGGACAGTTCACGATGGATGATGGTTCCGGGCAGTCGGGTCTGGTCGACGATCACTAGGTGCCCATCGGCGTAGCTGCCCGCCCAGGTCACCCCATGCAGTACGCCGCTCATGCCTGTACTGCTGTCAGCATGGATCCAAGTGCCCAGTGCCGTTCGACGTCGTGGAAATCCTTGGCCATGGGATGCCCGGCAACGGCTTGAACGTGGTCGCGACAGATCAGATGGGTGTGCAGTCCGACCATGGCGGCGGCGTCGAGTTCGGCGACCGTATCGCTGAGGAACAGGATCTCGCCGTCCAGTTCGGCGGCGATGCGGCGATACGACTCCGGATCCCGTTTGGCGCCGATCTGGGTGTCGAAATGCGCACAGAACAGACTCGACAAGTCGCCGTGCCCACTGTGGGCGAAGAACAGTCGCTGGGCTTGCACCGAACCGCTGCTGTAGACGGCTAGGCGCAGACCCGCCGAACGCCAATGGGCCAATGCCGCGGGTACATCGGGATAGACGTGGGAGGTGAATGCGCCTGTGGCGTAGCCGTCGGCCCAGACCATGCCCTGCAATGCCTTGAGATCGGGATCCTTGCGATCGGCGGTGATCCATTGCAGCAGAGTCGCGCAGACGGTGTCGATCCCCTCGTCTCCGATATGTGCGGTTCGCCGGACTCCGGCAATATGAGCGGCGATATGCGGCTCATATTGCCGCTGTGCGAGGAACGTCGGCAGATGGAGCCTGGCGTAGGGGAACAGCACCTCGCTGACGAAGGCGATGGACGAGGTCGTGCCTTCGACATCGGTGAGAACACAGGTGATCGCCATGTCAGTCCTCCAGCCGCGGGAAGCGGGCAGCTTCGGCCCAGCCGGTGGGCTGGGCGATCCAGCCGGCCGGATCAGTGAACCAGCGGATCGCGACGAAGGCCGGATTGGCGCCCATGTCGAACCAGTGGCGGGTGCCATCCGGAACCACCAGCAGGTCGCCAACGGTGCAACTCACCTGCAGCACCTGCTCGCCGACATGCAGGCAGAACAGACCGCCGCCTGCGGCGAAGAAGCGCACTTCGTCCTCTCGGTGAGTGTGCTCGGGCAGGAACTTCAGCCGCTTGGCAGCACGGTCAGGATCATTCGGAGCAATGCTGACGACATCGACCGCCCGGTAGCCACCCTGGGCCTGGACGGCGGCAATGCTTTCGCGGTAGGCCGATAGGACCAGGGCGGGGTCAACCCCAGGTGCAATGTCCGGCAGCGGCGTCCAGCGCTGGTAGATGATGCCGGCTTCGCGTAGCGCTATCGCCACGTCGGCCGGGGCAGTCATCGTCGATGGCGATGCCTCGGGATGATCGGCGGCGAAGATGCGCAGGGTGGCCATGGCGGTGTCACTCGTTCAGCAGGCAGGCGAGCAGGAATTCCAGCGCTTCGACCTGGCTGCGGGCAGCCGCCAGGTCGCGTCCCCAGACATAGCTGCCGTGGCCTGCGATGAGGTAGGCCGGAGCGGACGGCTCGGCGTCGAGCGCTCTCTCGGCCGCCGCCATCAGCACCTGCATGTCCTGACTGTTGGCGACCACCGGCAGGCGCAGCGGGATCTCGTGACTGCTGCGTCCGGGGAAGGCCTTGACCAGCTCGTAACCCGCCGCCACCAGCGTACCGCCGGCGCCGATGCGACGTGACAGCACGGTGGCGGCCACGCTGTGGGTATGCAGCACCGCACCAATGATGGGATCGCGACGGTAGAGCTGGCAGTGCAGCAGGGTCTCTGCGCTTGGCCGGCCTTCGCCCAGCGGACGCCCGTCGAGGTCGACCAGCAGGATCTGTTCTGCGGTTAGCTGTGACTTGTCGCGTCCGCTGCTGGTGATGGCGATGCCAGCGTCTGTGCGCTGCGAGAAGTTGCCCGAGGTCGCCGGAGCCCAGCCGTGGGCATGCAACCAGCGTCCAGTTTCCGCAAGCTTCTGCGCGGTTTCCAGGTCGAGACCGGTCTGTACCACCATGCCGTTCGCTACCAACCGGACGTTAGGTTTGCGTGAAGGCAGACGCGCTTTCAGACTTGCCCTGGAATGGGTCATAATAGACCCATAGTACCATCATGACGCTTGCTGACGACTGGACCTTACCCCTGCTGGCGGTGCGCACCCACCACAGTCCGTTGGAAGGCAGCGGCAGTCCGCAGGCCTGGGGCGAGGCCTTGGCCCGGCTGGGCGCCGCGCGCGCCGTGCTGTGCGATCGTGATGATCTCCCCGCCCTGCCGGCAGCGCAGAAGGCGTGGGGCCGTGATCGCGTGGTGCCCGGTGCCACCGTCCGTCGCCACGATGACGACATCATCCTGCTGGCACCCAGCGCCGAGGGCTACCGCAGCCTGTGCCACCTGCTGACCTGGAAGCATCATCAGCGTTCGGCCTGGGCCGAGGGCCGGGTACGCGGTGGACTTGATGGCCTGATCGCGCTGGTGCGCAGCGATCCGCGACCATGGCGGGAGGCCGGGGTCGAAACGTGGTGGCGTTCGGGAGCGGTACCTGACGACGGCCCGGGCGATTGTCCGGCGGCTGCGGTGGCCGAACTGGCGCACATCGCGCCCGGTGATCGCGCCAGCGATCCGCTGATCGAGCGGCTGCGTGTCCGCGAGGGTCGTCCGTGCGGTGCGTCCGGCGATCTTACCGGCCTTGCCGCGATGCGTTGCGCCTACGCCGAGCGCGGGGATCTGCTGGCGGCCGGTGCGCAGCTTGCTGCGCGGTGTATGTACCATCCGGGTGGCAGCTGGCACATGCCGCCATCGCTGCATGTCGATGCTGCTGCCGAGCTGGCCCGTCGGGCCCGGGTCGGTGCCCAGGCACGCTATGGCGAGCATCTGCCGTTGGCGGTGCAGCGCCGCCTCGATCATGAACTGGCGGTGATCCGGCAGAAGGACTTCTGCGGTTACATCCTCACAGTCGCCGACCTGGTGGGTTCGCGGCGGACCTGCGGCCGGGGCAGCGGCGCATCCAGCCTAGTCTGCTATTGCCTGGGCATCACCAACGTCGATCCGGTGCGCTGGAATCTGCTGTTCGAGCGTTTCCTCGCTCCGTCGCGGATGGATCCGCCCGATCTCGATATCGACTTCCCCTGGGACGAGCGCGACGATGTGCTGCGCGCGGCGATCGCCACCTATGGCGCCGACCACGTTGCTGCGGTCGCCAACCACCTGCATCTCAAGCGCTGGGGTGCCTTGCGTGCGGTGGCGCGGGTGGCCGGTCTCGACGAGCGCGCGATCAGCGCCGCCCGCGGCCGCATCCGGGCCGAAGAGCGCCACGGCACCCCGGCCCGCCTCGACGGGCCGTGGCCGGCGGTGTTGGCCGCTGCGGCGCGTCTGGTCGACACGCCGCACCACCTGGGGTTGCATTGCGGCGGTATCGTCATCACCCGCGAGCCGATCGCCGACCTGGCGCCGATCCATCCGGCGGCCAAGCAGATCGACGGCGAGGGGTTGCCGACCCTGCCGTGGGAGAAGGACGGCACTGAGGACATGGGCCTGGTCAAGATTGACCTGCTCGGCAACCGGTCGCTGGCGGTGATCCGCGACGCTCTGCAGGATCTGCGGGCAGCAGGCATCGACATCGACGAGCACCGCTGGCAACCCGCCGACGATCCACTGACCCGCGCGCTGGTCGCCCGCGGCGACACCCTTGGCTGCTTCTACATTGAGAGCCCGGCGATGCGGCAGCTGCAGGCCAAGGCCGGCAGCGGCGAGTTCGACCGCCTGGTGGTGCACAGTTCGATCATCCGCCCAGCGGCCAGCGCCTGGATCGAAACCTACCTCACGAGGTTGCACCAGCATCGCCGCACGGGCCATATCGATCCGGCGTGGTTTCCCCATCCGGCCTTGCGCGAACTCCTGTCTGACAGCTATGGCGTGCTGTCCTATCAGGAGGACATCATGCTGGCCTCGCAACGTCTGGCCGGCTTCGACGACGTCGGGGCCAACGCCCTGCGCAAGGCCCTTGGCCACTGGGACAGTGGTTCACGCCTAACTCGTTTCGCCGACGATTTCCGCAGTGGATGCGCTGCCAACGGCGTGTCGTCAACGGTGTGCGAGCACGTCTGGGGGATGATCGCCTCGTTCGCCGGCTACTCGTTCTGCAAGGCGCACTCGGCGAGCTACGCCCAGGTATCCTTCCAGTGCGCCTGGTTGAAGGCGCATCATCCGGCGGTGTTCCTGGCCCGGGTCATCGCCAACGAGGGCGGTTTCTACGATCCAGGTGCCTATTTGGAGGAGGCCCGCCGTTGCGGGGTCGCCATCCGCGGCCCATGTGTGCTGCGCAGTGGCTGGAAGACGGCGCCGGAGGGGGGTGGAGCGATCCGTTGCGGCTTTCACCTGGTTCCGCACCTCGGCCATCCGGCCGCTGAACGCATCGTGGCTGAACGCGCCCGCGCGCCGTTTGCCGGCATCACCGACCTGCGTCGGCGCTGTGGCCTGGATGCCACGCGGCTGGACGTGTTGCAGCGCGCCGGAGCGCTCGACGCCCTGACGCCGGCGATGTCCAACGCCCAGCGACGCTGGCTGGTCGAGGCCCTGTCCCTGCGGCCGCTGCCGCGTCTGCGCGAGGCACTTCCCGACGATCAGTGGATCGACCTGGCGATGGCGGCAGCCCCCGATGCCGACCCGCTGCCACCCGGGTTGCCAGAGATCGATCCGCGGGCTGACCGCCTGCGCCTGCTCGGCTTCCTGCCTGAGCATCATCCGTTGCTGCTGCACCCGCTGCCCAAGCTCCGCCTGCATGCGGCCGAACTGGCCCCGGCGATGCGCAACCGCACGGTCACGCTGTTCGGCCTGCCGATCACCAGCAAGCAGATCGATGCGCATGTGCCAGGCCGTGACGAGCGTGCCGCCATGTCCTTCGTCACCCTAGAGGACGAGACGGGTCTGATCGAGACGGTGTGGTTTCCGGAAGTCTATCGGACATACGGCGAACTACTCGCTCGTGGCCAGGCGTTGCGCATTGAAGGCAAGCTGCAGGAATCGTTTGGTGTCCTGACCGTCCAGGTGACGACCGTGGCGCCGGTGTGAATCGCGGGACGGTGCACCGGCATCGCTCAGACGCCCCCGTTCTTCCGCCAAGCCGCCGGGCTCGTTCCAGTCCTCTGGCGGAACCACCGGCAGAAATGGCTGTCATCGCCGAATCCCAAGCGCATCGCCACCGCCTTGACCGGATCGGCGGGATCGGCCAGGGCGGTACAGGCCTCGGCCAGCAGGCGATCCTCGCTCCAGGCGCGGACACTGCGTCCGCAATGTTGCCTGAACAGGCGGTCGAGGTGTGGTCGCGACAGACCAGTGGCGCGGCGCAGATCGCCCCACGGCAGGGCCGCTGGCGATCGGCGGGCCAGCAGCAGACGTCGTGCAGCGGCGACGCGTGGTTCAGTTGGCGATGGCTGATCGGCGATGCCCAGTCGCTCGCACGCCAGCGTGCACCAGGTGATGAGGGCGCCCTGAATGCCCGCCCAGGCGGCAGCGGGCAGATCGCGGTCGCGCAAGTCCTGGTCGCGCGGGACGTCCCGCCCCAAGGCATCGGCTGCGGCCTGCAGCGTCGGATCGGTGTGCAGGATCCGTGGTGGCCAGCCAACCCCTGGAGGCTGGCCGCTGGCATCGGCGATCTGGCAGCGGATGGAACGGATCTCGGCGTCGTCGGTGAAACGGTGCCTGCGGGCGAGGCCGGGCGGAATGAGCAGCCAGTCCCCGGGCGTGCCCTGTATGCGCCCTCCGGCGTGGAACAGCTCGACCGAGCCGCGCCGAATCTGCCAAGACGTGAGCAGGAAGTCCCATGAGGTGGCAATCCGATTGGCGCTCGCCACCGGGCGGTCGTAAAAAGATGTAAGTTCGAATCGACAGCGGATAAATGCCGAATACGTAGCCATGTCGGATGATCGCAGCTGGCCGCGAATGAGCAATCTATACCATTATAATTCATATCGGCGGAGACGATGCCAAGGCATGCTGCAGTCATGACCAGCCTCCACCATCTCCCGATCGTCGACACCTGCGATCTCCTCATCATGGGCGGCACCTGCGCCGCCGTCGCCACCGCGCTGGCCGCGCGCGGCGCCGGCCTGCGCGTGCTCCTGGCTGCGCCGAGGCCGTATCTCGGTGAGGATGTGGCCGGCATGCTGCGCTATGGCGGGGATCCCGCGATCAGTCCGTTGGCGGCCAAGCTGTTCGCCGATGGCGGCCGGGCGGAGTCGCCGATGCACGCCAAGCGCACCCTCGAACAGGCGCTGGTAGCCGCTGGCATCCCGTTCCTGGTTACCGTCCAGCCAGCTGGCTTGGTGCGCGATGCCGATGGACGCATCGCTGGGGCCGTACTAGCTGATCGCAACGGATTCCAGGTGGTCCAAGCGCGTGGCGTGGTCGACGCCAGCGAGCGCGGCCTGCTGGGTGACGCCGCTGGCACTTCTCGCTCGCCCTGGACCGGCACGGTGCGGGTGCGTCGTGCCCTGTGCGGTCCTGATGCGCCGACGGTGGCCGGGGCGGAGGTTGTGCAGACCGGATCGCTACGTGTCGCTGGGCTCGATGGTGTGCGTACAGAGACTCCGATCTGGTCGGCCTCATGGACGGCCGCGGTCGATGCGCCAAGCGCAACTCGGTTGGCGGAGCTCGATCAGGCGACCACCCTGGCATGTTGGCATCCACGGGCCATCCTGACCAGTGAGTTGGTCGAGGTTGCCTGGCCGGATCAGTTCACGGCGCTCGATGCGGATGGTCGCTCGGGCATAGACGCGCTGTGGCTGGTCGGACCCTGCGCCAAACCCGCCTGGCGCGAACCGGCAGCCGGTCTGGCTGGTGGGCAGGTCGTAGGTGCGCGCATCGCCGCTGCCCTGCCAACAGCCGGCGTGCCAGTCAGAGTGCATTGGCCAGCGCGTTCGGGTTCATGTGCCGGTCAGGTCCGCGTACCCACCGACGGATTGCGCGTCCAGGCGGCGTTCAGCGGGACGGTCGCGACGGATCTCGACGAACTGCCAGCGATCGGCTGCGTTGACGTGGTGGTTTGCGGTGGCGGCACCGGCGGCGCCCCAGCAGGCATCAGCGCGGCCCGAGCCGGAGCCAGTACGGTGGTGCTGGAATTGATGACCGGTCTTGGCGGAGTCGGCACTCTGGGTCAGATCTGCCGATATTACTACGGCAACCGTTGTGGCTTCACCGGCGAGATCGACCGAGGCTGGCCGACCGTGGGGGCAGGCTGCGATGATATCCTCGCCTTCTGCCGGCGCAGCGACAGTTGGAGCCCGGAATGGCGTTGCCGCTGGTACCTCGAACAACTGGCCAAAGCGGGTGGCACGGTGTGGTTCGCCTACGCGACAGCCGGCGCCGTGGTCGACGGAACCCGGGTGTGCGGTGCGGTCGTGGCTGGACCATGGGGTGTGGGCACTGTGGCAGCACAGGCCTGCATTGATGCCAGCGGCTCGGCCGATCTAGCTGCGGCAGCAGGGGCCGAGACCGAGACGATCGGCGCAGAGCATGTCGCGGTACAGGGTACCGGACTTGGCCCGAAGGACCCGTTCAAGTTCTACCGCAACACTGACCACACCTTCGTCGACGACAATGATCTGACCGACAGCACCCGGGCCCATGTCGCGGCCAAGGTCAAGTTCTCGGGCGCATTCGATCTTGGCCAGCTGGTCGACACCCGCGAACGTCGCCGCATCCGTGGCGAGGTCTGCGTCCAGCCGGTCGACATCCTGCGGCTGCGCACCTGGAACGACACCGTGGTCCAGGCGACCTCCAACTTCGATACGCATGGTTTCACCGTTCATCCGGTGTTCCTCGCCAAGGCGATGCACCATCGCACACTGTGGGCCAACATACCCCTGCGCGCCATGTTGCCAAAAGGTATCGAAGGAGTGATCGTCACTGGCCTCGGCATCTCCAGCCATCGTGATGCCCTGCCAGTCATTCGGATGCAACCGGATGTGCAGAATCAGGGCTATGCCGCCGGACAGGCCGCTGCCATGGCCTGCCAGACTGGCGGACAAGTCCGTCGCATCGACGTCGGTGCACTTCAGCGCCGGCTGGTCCAGGCCGGTGTCCTCGACGAGCATGTCCTGATCGACGGTGACAGCGGTGGCCCGGATGGGCGCGAGGTCGCCTGGGCGGTCGCACAAGGGCTCGATCTTCACCTGGGTCTGGGCATCGTCTTCGATCGGCCGGACCTGGCCCGGCCGCTGCTGCGTGCCGCTATGTCAGACCCAGCACGGCGGGAACGGGCGGCGCTTGTGCTTGGTCTGACTGGCGATGTCGCCGCTGCGCCGATGCTCATCGAGGCGGTCCAGGGCGTCGCTTGGGATACCGGCTGGAACTATCGCGGTATGGGCCAATTCGGCATGAGTGCCAGCCCGGTCGATGCCCTAGTGATCAGTCTCGGCAGCTGTGGTGGAGCAGAGGCACTGGGCGCGATCATCGCCAAGATTGGGCAACTTGGGGCAGAGCCGTGCTTCAGTCACTGCCGGGCTGTCACCGAAGCGCTCCGACTGATGCATGCTCGTGGCGTTGCGATCCAGTCTGCCGCATCCGCGCTGGCGGCGGTGCTGACCCAGGCTGGAATGTCCGGCCATGCCGAGGGAGATGTGCGCGACAGCCAGCGGGTTCAAACCAGCGACAGCGAGGAGACGATCGCGCGCAACCGTAGTCTCCGGGAGATTGTCCTTGCTGCAGGACTGCTGCGTTGCGGCGATCATACCGAGATGGCGGCCGGTATCCTGAATGGCTATGTGTCCGACGTGCGTGGGCATTATCGCCGGCATGCCCTGGCTGTGCTCGCCGAACGGACGAAGGGGGCCGGCCTGGCGGCGTGACCGTTGATCGATAGGTGGCGTTTCCCACCGTCAGCCAAGTGATCACTTGCGGTCGCGCCACCACTCGGCTGCTGGCTTCAGTGTCTGCGGCGTAGCACCGATGCGTTTCAGGCGCGCCTGCTCGGGGCTCATGTAGACGGGTATGCCACTAATGGTGACCAAGCTGTCGCGCAGCGGTATGTCGGGATGCGGTGAGATGGGTCCAAGATGAATGGCGCAGCTCCAGTCCATGACCAGCACTTCGCCATGCTCGCCAACCATCACGTTCTCGGGTTTCAGGTCGCGAGGCAGAATGCCGCGATCGTGGGCGAATCCGATGGCGTCGCAGACCTTCAGCAGGATGCGGATGTTGTCGTCAAAGTTTGCAGTGTTGTCATTGAGCAGTCCTCTCCAGGCCCTACCAGTTACCCGCTTCATCACGAGCTGTGGCTCGGAAGATGCATTGTAGCACAGATCATGCACGGGGACGATGTTCGGGTGCTCCAGCAGAGCCGTGATCGCAGCCTCGGCACGGAAGCGCTTGATTTGTCTCGGATCCGTGCGGTCGCTCCGCAGCGTCTTGATCGCCACCTTGCGACCGAATGGCAGCTGATCGGCCTCGTGAACCTCACCTTCACCTCCGCTGCCGAGGAGATGACCGCGTTGATATCCCAGTCTGACACGGTCGCTGGACTGAAGATCGTCGGACGTGCTGAAGTCGATTGTGACAAGTATGTGGCGTCAAACAGCGGTGCCTTCAAAGTCCTATCGCTTGGCGACGATGGCGCCCGACTGTCGTTGGTCATGAGGTTCTGTGCATTCTCTTAGGCGCGATGGTCTGTACGGCTGTGAAATCGTTGTGGGTGCTGTTTCGAAGCCAGCCGTCACTTGCGCTCGCGCCACCAGTCGGCCGCCGGCTTGACGGTCTGCGCGCTTGGCCCGATGTTCTTCAACGTGCGCATTGTGCGCAGTCCATCCAGACCCAATGCATTGGGGATCGGGTTGCAGACCAGTTCGGTCAGCTGCAGTCCCAGGATCGGGCGCAGATCTGCGATCGGACCAGCTAACTGCAGAATACGGAGATCGCTAAGTGCGCCCAGCGGAGCCAGATTCCCGATTGGATGCGCTAGTCTGAGTTCAACCAGCCTGCCATCGTTGAAGATCCAGGTACCCATCCACGAGTAGTCGGGATTCACCTCGGCGATGGATTGAGAGATCTTGATCCATCGTTTGCAGTCGACTGGACGGAGGCCGCAGGCCACTCGCAGGGTCGGCAGCTCAAGCATCGCATCCAGGCCGGTGGTGATAGTCTGTGGCGAACATTCTAGTGTCTCTAATGGGGCGACCAAGGCTGGGCGGAGATCGGAAATCGGCGTTCCACTGATGGCCAGATGGCGGAGTTGCGCTCCGGGGACGCCGGCAAGGCTTTTAACTGAAGTCCCGTTGAGGACCAAGCGTCCAATCGCCTTGCCACGCAACGGAGCAATATCATGCACGCCACGTTGACGCGATAGGCACAGTTCGGTCAACGGCGTGCTGGCGAGCGGAGACAGATCCGACAGGCCGTCCCACCCACTAAGCGGCGCATCAAGGGTGAGGGTGTCGATCGGCATGCTTTTCAGCGCGCTGATGTCGACCAGGCTATTGCATCCGTAGAGTCGCAATTCCTTCAGCGGCATGCCCGCCAGGCTGGCCAAATCGGTAACATTCGTGCCAGGGGCGTCGAGTGCCTCCAGGCGCATGCCGCGAACGAGGCCGAGGTCGAATCCGGTGTCATACCAGCCAAGGTACAATCTGCTGGGTTTCAATTGACGAAGCGGCGTGAAATCACGCACTCCGGTATCCTTTGCCGTCAGCTGGAGCAAAGGAAGCGAGGTCAACGGAGCGAGATCGCGCACCCTGTCTTGACCGCTGATGTCCAGGATTGAAATGGGCATCCCGCGCAGTGGTTCAAGCGAGTCGATCTTGAGATCACGTCCAGTCAGCCGGATGGACAGCGTCCCGTCCTGGGCGGGTGTCACGCAGCCATTTGGCAGGGTTGGCCAGTACCGCTTGAGCTGCGCAATGGCGGTCGCAACGCGCTCCTCTCCCGCCAAGCTGAGCGTCCCGGCCACCGCGCTGGCGCCCATGCGCACCAATACTTCCGCCAAGCGGATTTCGGCATCTGCAGGTGGCTTGGCGCACAGACGGCGGAGTTCGCTGGTGTCAGCGTCGGTGGTGAAGGTCAGTGCCGCATCAAGTACCGGGATGGCCTCCTGCCGCCGTCCCAGGGCGATCAGCAGCTGGGCGCGCTGACGCAGCGGTTCTGGGTCGCCAAGCATGAACCCAGCTGCCGCATCGACCAGAGGAAGCGCAGCGGCGAACTGACGCTTGCCAGCAAGTTCTCGCGCTTGCGCCAGCAGGGCAGGGCCTGCGAGCTTTTCGCCAGCCACGCGGGCTGTGCGTTCACGTTCGGCGACGTCAAGATTGGCCTGGGCCTTGGATAGCGCGTTCGACAACATCAGCGAGCCGACGGTCAGGATGAGGACGGCGATCGACACGGCGATGATGACGGCGCGTCTCAGGGTGCGTACCCGCCGCTCGCGTTGGCCGGCGACCTTTTCGCTGGCCGCGGCCGCGGCGTGCAGCTTCCTCGCCTGCCGAACCGAGGTCTCATCGCCAAGACGCGCGGCAGCTGCTGCGGCGGCCTGGGCATGGCGCCGTGCGCTGAGGAAGGCTCCGGATTCGTTGGCATGCTGCGAGGCGTCGATGCCGATGGTCACGAGCAATTTTTGCGCGGCCAGCAGCTCGGGCCACAGGCGTACCGCCTGCTCGGCAGCGCACAGGCTGCGTCTGAAGGCGTCTTCGGCCTCAGCGCCTCCAGCGCTGGCCAGGGTGTGTTCCCGGCGGGCGTCGACGACCAGGTCGAGCACTTCCCGGTGTTCCAGATAGGTATGCAGGGCCTTGGCGAAATCCGCCACCGTTCGGGTGCGTTTGGTCGGATCGGCATGGAGCGCCGCCATGGCGATCGCACACAGTTCCCCGGACACCCGTTTGCCGGCCAGCGTACTGGGCTCGGTTATCGGCGCTCCGCGGGCGGTAAGCGACATGATCTGCGGAACGTCATTGCCTGGGCGCGGCGGAACGCCGGCAATCATGCGATACAGGATCGCGCCAAGTTGGTAGACATCGCTCCACGGGCCGCACGCGACATGCTCGCCCCGGGCTTGCTCTGGGCTCAGGTATGCCGGCGTTCCGCTGATGCTACGCAGGCTGCTGAGCACAGGGATGTCCGGATGTGGGGACACCGGCCCCACATGGATGGCGCAACCCCAATCCATCAGCAGCACCTCGCCATGCTCGCCAACCATCACGTTCTCGGGCTTGAGATCACGGTGCAGGATGCCCTGTCCATGGGCGAAACCCATGGCATCGCAGACCTTCAGCAGGACGGAGATGTGCTGCTCCAGTGAGGTGGTGCCGGCGTTCAGGATCTCACGCCAAGTCTTGCCACTGACCCGTTTCATAACTAGTTGCAGACGTCCGCCGTCGTCCCGGCACAGATCATGGACCGGCACGATATTTGGATGTTCCAGCAGGGCAGTTATCGCCGCCTCGGCACGGAATCGACGCAGCTTACGCTGGTCATTGTGCCCATAGCGCAGGACCTTGATCGCCACGGGTCGGCCGAAGGACAGCTGTTTGGCCTCATGCACTTCGCCTTCGCCACCCCGGCCCAGCACCTTGCCGACGTCGTAGCCCGGATGCAGCGTGTCATCGTACTCGGCGAACTCATCCGCGACTGTGCATGCCATGGGAATGGTTAGATCAGCGGCCAGGACCGCCGCCCGCCGGGTCATTCTGGAAATTGGTCCAAGACTAGCGTCGGCTGGCGCGGTAGTCACAGGACCGTCAGGATGATCTGTGTATACGCATGACAACAGCTCTTTCGCATGACAGGATCACGTTCGGCGCGGTCGTATCAGCTCCACAATCGATCACCGGTGCGTTAACAGCGCTCATGGAAGATCCTTCGGGTGCTGTTCGGTCGTGGTTCGCGAGTGGGATGCCAGCCAGGCCTGCAGGGGGGCGATGGCCTGGTCGAGTCCATCGAGGTCGACCAACCCCTCGGGCAGGACGAGTTCGGCGTCCCGGTCGAGCGTGATGTGCAACCGGGGGGCGTGCTTTCTGGTTGGAGTGCGTACCGGAGCCGACCAGATGGCGATTTCCTGTCGACGTGGCGCTTCGTCCGGCACGGCTGTGGCCGGGGGTACCTCGGACGCGACTGCATGAGCGACCCGACGGAGTGCTTCGTCGTCCGCGCCCAACAGGCGCTCCAGAATCGTGGCGATCCGCCATCCTGCTGATTGCAGCCGCTTCACGGCCAGGATCTGGAGAAGATGACGTTCGCCATACAGGGCGGTGCGGCCCCGCCACGACAGCGGGCGGTCCATCAAACCGATGGTGCCATACCAGCGAAGCGTCCGTTCGTCAGGCAACGCCCGGACTTGACCGTTGTCTGGTTCAGGCCAGCCGTCCATCGCCGTGGCAAGGTCGGCGGCTAGGTCACTGATGGTACAACGGACCGCAGGCACGTCCTTAACACAACAGTGAAAATAACACTGTCAAATAAAAGATGCATGGATCGAGCACGTTCTTGACCCAATGAGGACATAGTTGGAGTGGTACGCGTGTACGCAGCGGGAACACGACTACACACCATGGCCATGACCATTGCCGATATCGACTTGCTCAACCACCCCGAGCGGACCATCCGACTGGCGGCTGCTGCCCGAGTGGGCCAAAAGCTACGTCACGGGGTCCTGAAGCGCGAACGTAGTGACGAGGTCAATTGCCACGTCCACACCATGTACTCGTTCAGCCCGTACTATCCGACCATGGCGGCCTGGAAGGCGATCGAAGCGAAGCTGCTGGCGGTCGGCATCATCGATCACGATTCGGTCAGTGGTTGCAGCGAGATGTTGGATGCGGGGGCCAGTCTGGGCATCGCAGCGACGGCTGGTTTCGAAATACGCACTACTTTTGCCGGCACCCGGGTTGCTGGCCGAAAATTGAACAATCCGGATTCGGTCGATATCGGTTACATCGCCATCCACGGACTGCCGCGGCGGGCGTTCGGCGAGGCCAAGGCCTTTCTGGCCCCGATGTTCGCGGCGCGGAATGCACGCAATCGTCGCATGCTGACCGCGCTCAACGCCGTGCTTGCCCCGCTCGGCATTCCCACTCTTGATTTCGAGCGGGATGTCATGGCGATCAGCCAAGCCGCCGACCAGGGTAGCATCACCGAGCGTCACTTGATGTGTGCGCTGGCCCAGCGGCTGCTGGCGATCAGCGGGGACGGTGAACGGCTACTCGCGCTGCTGCGCGGGCCCCTGAGTCTGGCCATTTCGGCGAAGCTAGCCCCGTTGCTTGCCGACCCAGCAAATCCGCATCGTGTCTACGATATGATCGGCGTGCTGAAAAGCTCGTTTCTGGATCGCATCTTCATCCAGCCGAATGGCGACGAGTGCGTACCGGTGGCTCGCGCGGTGGAGTTCGGCAATCGCGTCGGCGCCATACCGGTCTACGCCTACCTCGGCGACGTCGGCGAGTCTCCGACCGGAGACAAGAAAGCCGAATTATTTGAGGATGCCTTCCTCGATCTGCTGGTCGAGGAAATCGTGTGTCTTGGCTTCAAGGGCATCACCTACATGCCACCACGCAATACCAGCGAGCAGTTGGCCCGCCTGCAAGCGTTGTGCCGACAGCATAAACTATTCGAGATCAGCGGCGTGGACATCAACAGCTCGCGCCAGGCCTTCACCTGCCCGATCATTCTGGATCCCCAGTTCCGCCATCTAGTGGACGCCACCTGGGCTCTGTTCGCTCACGAGCGGTTGGCCAACTACGATCCGAACCTGTCGCTGTTCTCACCGGCCAATCCGCTGGCTGGCCGGTCGCTTGCGGAACGTGTGGCGGTCTATGCCGGCATCGGCAAGGCGATCGATCCGTTCCAACCTGACGTCGTCGCCCACCTCGTGCCTGGCCGCGGAGCTGCTGCCGCGGGCTGAGGCCGCGTCTAAACGATATCAAGCCGCGTCACGGTGAAAGGCCGTGGATTGCTGCCCATGTACGGCGATGGAGGATGATGGCATGGCCATTTTCGACATGTGTCAGCACGGAGCTCGTGGCGATGGGGTCACCAACGATGCGCCAGCTATCTAGCGGGCGATCGATGCCTGCGCTGCACTTGGCGGAGGCACCGCGTTGGTGCCGGCCGGTGCAACGTTCCTGAGCGGATCGTTCACGCTGCGTGGCGGGATGGAATTCCGGCTCGAACACGGCGCGCGTATCCTCGCCAGTCCACACAAGACCGACTACACTGGTTACGCCGTTCCCGACGACCCGAACGCGTTCGAGGGCGAGAAGCGCGTCTTCATCTCGGCGCACCAGGCGCATGACTTGGCGATCACCGGCGGCGGCACCATCGATGGCAATGCCAAGGCCTTCATGACCGAGGAGTTGCGCCTTCATGACCGAGGAGTTGCGCCTGCATGCCGGGGCGAGGCCTCATTGACGGCCTGTGCCAGGGCAGTTGGCGTCTCACTGCGCACCTTGCAGGCGCGTTGCGCGGTCGCGTTGGGTCATGGTCCAGCGGAAGAGTTGCTACGTTTGCGTCTCAATCCGGCTGCGCGACTGCTGGCTGAAACGGATCTGCCGCTGAAGGCGGTGGCGCATCGCACGGGATTCGCCTCGGCCGCCTACCTGTGCACCGCGTTTTCGCACGAACGGGGCATGACGCCGGGCACTTGGCGCAAGCAGCAGAGCGGCGCGCTCTGAGAACGCCTCAGACGGCGCGCCACATCGCGATCTCGTCGCAGTCGAGGAAACGATGGCAGCGCACGCACTCGCCCCACACCTTGTCGGGCAGGCGCGCCCGGTCGACCTTGGTGAAGCCCAATTTGGCGAAGAACTCGGCCTGGTAGGTCAGACAGAATACCCGTTCGAGACCGAGATCGCGTGCCGCTGACATCGCCGCCTCGACCAAGCCGCGACCGACACCTTGGCCGTGAACGGCAGGAGCCACTGCCAGCGCCTTGATCTCGGCGATACGCTCAGTGTCGATGTGCAAGGCGGTGCACCCGCACAGCCCGCCTGGCTCGGCTTCGGCGACCAGGAAGTCGCGAACGTTCTCGTAAAGTTCCGAATTCGGGCGAGGCAGCATCAGCTTCTGCTCAGCAAAGCCTGCGATGATCGCCGCCATGGCTGGGACATCGGCAAGCCGCGCAGGACGATAGCGGACGTCCATCAGAAGCGCTTGAGTCCGGCGCTCTTGCCGCCACTGCCGGGAACCGGGGCCTTGATCTCGGCCTGCTTGGGGATGACCGCGTCGAGCCGCTCGATCAGCGCGATGACGTATTGGCGCCGCTTCTCCTTAGCCTCGGCCTCGGGCCTACGTGCCCGACGCTCTTTCACCTCGGGCTGGTCACCGAGGTATTGCGCGATGAAATCTGCCTCGGCACACGCCGAGAGGATGTCGGTGATCTCGCTTTCGACCTTGGTCAGCTCCTCTTGGTAGCCTTCTCGAACGCGTTTCAGCGCTTCGATCTTCTGCCAATCGGAGAGGGTGACGGCAATGGGTGGCTGCGGCATGGCGGGACTTTAAGGGGCCGCTGGCACCCGGTCCAGACCCAGGTGTCAGACGCGCATGCCGCCGGGAATGCCCTTGGCCACGGCAGAGACCGCATCGTGCGGGTGCAGCGATTCGACGTGCCGGGCCTCGACCTTCCAGTCGCGCAGGCGACGGTCGGCGTCCAGAGCCGATTTCAGGCGCCGTCCGGCGTCTTCGCAGAACATGAGGTTCATGCCGTTCAGGCGGGCGAACTCCTGTTCGTCTTCACGTTTCACCGCCGCCTGGACCGGCGTCTGCAGGGTGTGTTCCACTAGGTCGATCAGTTCGACCAACGTCGGCGAATTGGCCGGATCAGCGACTTCGATCTCCAGAGTGGCGTAACTGCGCTGGCTATGCGGCGTGGCACAGATCGAGGTATCCTTGAGCAGCCAATCGGCCACTTCATCGGTCGGCACGGCCGGACGGCCGTCGAAGTCGGCCTTGAAGCGCTCCTGGATCAGCTGGCGTGCCAAAGCCGCGGAACATGGGCAGGTGCTGCTGTAGGCCACCTGGATGCCGAGGCGGAAGTAGGACTTCCCATCCCGAAACTCTCCCGCGACAAACACCGGATAGGTGCGCCAGCTCTGGTTGGCCGAGACCAAGGCCTTGCGGCGCACCAGCAGGTCGAAGGAGAGCTTCACGGCAGCACTGCGGCTGATCGGGGTGTGCGAACCGATGAAGGCCGCCAACAGTTGCTTGATCACTAGGAGATTCAGCTCCTCTTCGCCGAGGATGGCCTGAAGCGAGAGGAACAGCCGGGACATGTGGATGCCCTTGGCCGTGGCGTCGTCAAGCGAGACGTACGCGTCGGCCTTGGCTGGCACCAGCATGATGTTGCCGTTGTCGTCGCGCAGGCGCACCGGCACCTCGATGTGCGACATGCCGACCTTGTCGAGCGTGCCGCTCAATTCGATCGGCGATTCATGAGCGATGTCCGGCATGGCGCCACGCTTGGCCGTGCGGACTGGGGTGCGGTCGCTGTAGCTCATGCTGGTAGTGTTGCTGCGGGGCACCTGGCTCAAGCCAGGGTGGGGAAACCTTATGCATCGATTTGCGTTTCCTTGCTGATTCGGATCATTCCGCACATGCCAGACCTGATTCTCGCTTCGACTTCCCGGTATCGTAAGGAACTCCTAGCCCGTCTGGGGGTGCCATTCACCTGCCAATCCCCCGGAGTCGACGAAGATCTAGTCAAACATGAGGCAGGACTCACGCCCCGTCAGGTCGCCGAGATCTTGGCCGAGCGCAAGGCGCGGGCGGTGGCCGAACGATATCCTCTGTCTGTCGTCATCGGCAGCGATCAACTCGCCCATCTTGATGGCCAGATTCTTGGCAAACCTGGCACGGTCGAGGGGGCCTGTGCGCAGCTTGGACGTCTGTCAGGACGGACCCATGAACTGGTTACGGCGGTCTGCATCGTACATCCAGGTGGCATGGAGCGACACACCGACCTCGCCCAGCTGAGCATGCGACGCCTGGATGGCACCGCCCTGGCCCGCTACGTCGCTGCTGACCAGCCCTTGGATTGCGCAGGAGCCTACAAGCTGGAATGCCGTGGGATCGCCCTGTTCAGTGCGGTGGTTTGCGCCGATCATACGGCGATCACCGGGCTACCATTGGTCTGGACCACGAGCGCCCTGACCGCATTGGGTTTCGAGCCGATCTAGCGTCCTTGAGGGCTGCGACTTTAATCTGTCGAGTCAGAACTGGCTTCCGACGAGCGGTAAATTGCGGCGGCCGTCCAGCAACAGGATCGCGGACGAGATCCACACCACGCAGGCAACGACCAGTGCGGCCGGGGCAGCTCAGGGAGGATTACGACAAGGCCATGCCGGAGTTCCCGGTCGAACCGCCAAGCCTGAACGGTTGTGCCCCGTCAAGTGGTGTAAGTTCGTTGGTGGTTAAGAGTGGTTGATGAAGTTCGTAGAACACCGCGTGGCCGACCCGCGCATCGTACGCCTGATCCGGAATTGGCTCAGGGCCGGGGTATGCGAGGGTGGGCACTGGTCCGAGACACTGGTAGGTAACCGCTGGCGATCAGCACCATCGCCGGACGGGGGGCGCACGTCCATGCGCTAACCGGACGATCACGCCTCGGCCCCGACGTGCGGGAGCAATTCACCAGAGGCCATGTCCAACACCCGTTGCTTCAACCCGCGGCGCACCGACGCCCTGGGCGGGGGCGGCGTCAACCGCGCCGCGACTCGAAGCAACGCAATGCATTTTCATCATTTGTCCGTTTTGTTAAACTTGCCATTATTAAAGTTACTCCAAAGCAAACCGTCCGCAAAAGCCTTTTCCGCCGCTGTTCTGCACCGACGCGCCAGCTCGTGCGTGTCCACCTTCGTCTGCCCAGTGAAGCGCGGCAGATGAAAGGTAGTGTGTCTACTTTCTTTACTTTCTTTCCGTCTACTTTCTTTCCGCCACTAGATTGCCCACGCAGAGTTGCGTGTGGGCTAGTTCTACGACCGGGCAGGCCACTTTCACCAACGACAGATGCTTACGCAATACACTCCTCAAGTGCTAT
>JBBQCI010000028.1:0-40961 GCA_038318565.1 Planctomycetota bacterium | reverse complement strand
TAGAGCCTACCGCGCAGTTCGCGGGCGGCGCTCGCGCTGGGATCACACGCCTGCACGGTCAGCAGCGCATCGACCGCCGCGTCGCGATCGCCGGCCGCGAACTTGCCGAGCCCCAGCAGGCTGCGCGCCTCGTCGTCGAGCGGCCAGCGCGCCAGATGCGCCTCGGTTAATGCCGCGACGGCGGCAGGACCCTGGTCGGCGCTCAGGCGGCGCAGTCCAGCCAGACCGGCGTTCCGTTCACGCAGATCGGCAAGACGAGGCGGTTCATCCGCGGCCGCGGACTGTTCGGCCGCCGTGGCGTCGCTGCGGAAGCGTTGCCAAGCGGCCCGCACAACCTTGAGACCGGCCTCACGGCGCGCGCCATCTGGCATGGCCGCCAAGGCGGCCAGGGCGCGCGCCTCCTGCCCGGCGCGCGTCGCCTCGCCGGCCCACGCGGACAACCCACACAGCAGCAGCAGGTAAATACGGAAGATCTTCATCGTGCCATCCTTGCCAACCGCGGGTCAAGCGCGGCCCGCAGACCATCGCCAACCAGGTTGAGCGCTAGCAGCGTGCCGGTCATCGCCAGCGCTGGAACCGCCAATAGCCACACCTGTCCGCCGTGGCTGCCGAGTCCTGCCATGCCTTGGGCCACCAGGCTGCCCCACGAATCGAGCGGTCGGCCATCCTGCTGCACACCCAGGCCGATGAACGAGAGGAAGCTCTCCTCTAGGATCACTGCCGGCACAGTCAGGGCGGCGAAGACCAGCACCGGGCCAAGACAGTTGGGCACCAGATGTCGCGTGATGATCCGCCAGGGCGGCAGACCGGCCGAGCGCGCCGCGAGGACGAAGTCGCCGGCTGCCAGCGACAGCACCTGGGCCCGGACGATACGTGCAGTGGTCAACCACTGCACCGCGCCGAGGGCGGCGAAGAAGATGATCAGGCTGCGGTCCAGCGCGGTCATCAGTAGGATGACCAGGAAGAGGAACGGCACCGCATCGAGGATGTTGATGCCAGCGACCATCACCGCATCGGTGCGACCGCCACGATATCCGGCGATCGCGCCATACAGTACGCCGATGCACAGGCTGACTGCGGTGGCGACCAGGCCGACCAGCAGCGAGAGGCGGCCGCCATGCAGCGTGCGCGACCACAGATCGCGGCCTTGCTGATCGGTACCCAGGAGGTGGAAGGCGTTCCGTTCGCGACCATCGGCACGTAAGGCGAGAACGCGTTCTCCGCGCAATTCGACTTCGTGGTCGACCGGCACCCCGTCGCAGCGGATCGCGCTGACCCGGCCATCGTTGCAGTCGATCGACCAGAGCTGCACGGCGGTCGCTTCGCTCAGCCGCAGATAGCGCACCGGTCGCGCAGGATCGACCAGCCAGCGCGGAGCCGCTCCGCCGGCCCGCAGCTCACCAGCAACAGCAGCGCCTTCGACGCCAAGAGGGCCGACTACCACTGCTCCCAAAGGCACGGTCAGACTATCCAGCAGCCGCGCGTCCGGGCCGCGGATTTCCAGGGAACCACGACGCAGGGCGCAGCGATACAGTCGATCGGCTCCGGCTGACAACGTCAGCTCCAGCTGGCGGCATCCGGCCGCCAAAGCTGTTGCTTCGCCAGGAGCGAAGCGGTTGACCAGGGCGACCGCCGGGTCGCGAGACAGTGGCGGCCGGGCGCCCAACCACGGTCGCAGCTCTTCCGGCGGCGGGGCGATCCACGGAGCCAGCACGCACAGCGCGACGACCACGACG
This sequence comes from Planctomycetota bacterium, assembly GCA_038318565.1. Classification (GTDB taxonomy): domain Bacteria; phylum Planctomycetota; class UBA11346; order UBA11346; family UBA11346; genus UBA11346. The sequence continues at coordinate 39,225 of JBBQCI010000028.1, read as the reverse complement.
ACGACGGTCAGTCCCCCGACCGCCCAGCGGTCACGGCGGAAGTGGGACCACAGGGTGCCGTTCATGCGCGCCTTGCCCGCGGATCGATCGCCATCACCGCCACATCAGCGAGCAGATTGCAGACGATGATCAGGCTGCCGAACAGCAGGGTCAGGGCCATGACCAGGTTGTGGTCACGGTTCATCGCCGCTTGGATCATTTCACTGCCCAGGCCCGGAACTTGGAATACCTGCTCGATCACCACGGAACCGGTCAGCAGGTAGGCGGAAGCCGTGCCGAGATAGGCTGCCACCGGGACCAGAGCTGGCCGCAGCTGATGCACCGCCAGCACGCGCCAGGATCCGACACCTTTGGCGCGGGCAGTACGGACGTGGTCGGCGTTGGCGGACTCGGCCAGGGTGCTGCGGGCCAGTCGGGCGATGCGCGCCGCTGGCGCCGTGGCCAGCGCCACCACCGGCAGGATGAGATGCGCCCAAGTTCCCCAGCCGGCGGCCGGCAGCCACGGCAACCACAGGCCGAAGACAAGGACGAGGACCGGGCCAATGACGAAGGCGGGCACCGCCACGGCGGCCATCGCTGAGCTACCGGTCAGACGATCCACCCAGCTGCTCGGTCGTGCTGCGCCAGCCAGGGCGAGGGCGATGCCCGTGAGTACCGCCAGGATCAGGGCGCAGCCACCCAGCAGCGCGGTGGTCGCCGCCTTGCCGGCGATGACTCGGCCGACCGTCTGGCCCGGGGAGAGGGTTGGCAGCGAGCCATCGGCGACCCCGGCCATGGTACGCACGAACTGCTCGGGCAGCGGGCGGTCAAAGCCCATGCGTTTTGCCTGTGCCGCCTGCACCGTCGGATCGATCGCGCGTTCGGCGTCGAATGGCCCACCCTTGGCGCTGCGCACCATGGCGAAAGTCGCGAGGGCGATCACCAGCAGCACCAGTGGCGCGTAGACGAGGCGGCGCAGAAGGTGGTTCATGGTACGGGCTCAAGCCACATGTACTGCCACGGATGTTCATCGCGCACGTTCTCAAACCACCCGCGTACCTCGGGGCGGATCAGGCCCTGGCTGACGTAGATGTAGATCGGCATGAAGGGGAACTCATCGCTGACCAGCTGATCTTCCAGCGCGCGGTAGCGGGCGAGTCGGCGTACCGGGTCAGTGTCGTTCTGCGCCGCGGCCAGGCCGGCGTCGTAGGCCTGGTTGCTCCAGCCGGTGCGATTGTTGCCCCCGCCGCTGCGCCACAGCGACAGAAACGTGTCGGGGTCGAGGTAGTCGCCTTGCCACGATGCTCGTGCCACCTGGTAGTTGAGTGCACTGGTGTCGGCGAGGTAGGCCTTCCACTCGCGGTTGATCAGCTCGACGCGCACACCCAGGGCGTCCTCCCACTGCTTGGCTACCGCTTCGGCGACCTGCTTGTGGGCCTCGCTGGTGTTGTAGAGCAGTTCGATGCGGCCGAGATCCTTGCCGCCCGGGCCATAGCCGGCCTCGGCAAGCAGTCGGCGCGCGGCGGCCCGGTCGGTCGGCAGTCCAGGCGGCGGTTCATAGCCGGCGACCGCTGGGGTCAGCCAGGTGGCCGGGACCTGACCGGCGCGCAGCACTTGGCCAGCGACCACGCTGCGATCGAGGGCGAGACTGAACGCCTTGCGCACCCGTTTGTCATCGAAGGGGGGCTTGCTGCAGTTGAAACGGTAGAAGTACGAGGTCAGCACCGGCGAGACGTAGTATTCAGGCAGCCAGCGGACCTCGTCCCACTTTGGCTGCGGAACGGAAGCCATCCAATGCAGCCGACCCTGGCGGAACAGACGGTAGGCGGCGTCCGCATCCTGATAGGGCAGGGCGGTGATGCTGGACAGGCGGACGCGCTTATTGCCGTGCCAGCGGGGATTCGGCACCAGCACAATGCGCTCGCGTGGCTGCCAGGCACTGATGGTGAACGCGCCGTTGACGACAATGTGCTCTGGTCGGGTCCAGGTCTCTCCGAAGGCTGCGATGGTGTGCAGTGGCACCGGGGCGAAGGCGTGGAAGGCGCACAACGAGAGGAACCACGGACAGGGTCGGCTGAGGCGGACGCGTACGGTGCCGTCCTCGGCGGTCACGCCCAAGGCGTCGACCGAGGCCTTGCCAGTGCGGATGGCTTCTGCGCCAACGATGGGATCAAACAGCTCGGCGTAGTCGGCACCGGTGCGTGGATCGAGAGCACGCAGCCACGAGGCCCGCACGGTCGCGCTGGTGATCGGTGTCCCGTCGCTCCAGGTCAGGCCGCTGCGCAGGTGAAAAGTCCAGCCGAGACCATCGGCATCGGCTTCCCACGACGAGGCCATGCCCGGCCGCGGCTCCAGGGTGCGCGGATCGAGGCTGGTCAGGCCCTCGAACAGGGCGAGCGCCAGGCGGGCTTCGACCACGCCGGTGATCAGGTGCGGGTCAAGCGTCTTCGGTTCGCTCTCATTGTTGAAGACCAGATCCTGGGCGGTGCTACGCCAGCCCTCGCCGGCAGGCCGCAGAGCATCCTGCCAGGCATCGGGTTCGGCGGCCGACAGCAGCGCGGTGACGCAGAAGAGGAGGACGAACCACACGCCGGGATCGTGGCGCGAGGGACGAAATGCCAATTGAATGCCGGGTGACGGCATGCCGGAAAGCGGGAATATTGCAGCAGACAGACCGAATGCCGACCGCGGCCGACCTCGCATTCCCCGTATTGCCGCCTCGCTGCCCGCCCTATCATTCCACCCGACATGAGCGCCCCCTTCGACTTCCTCGACCCGCTGGCCAAGCTCCAGGACAAGATCGATGAGCTGCGTCAGCTCTCTGAGTCCTCAGGCGTTGACGTCGCCCGCGAGATCGCCGGACTTGAGGAGAAGCTGGCCGCCGAATCTGCCCGCTTGTTCGGCCTGCTGACGCCGTGGCAGCGGGTCCAGCTGTCGCGCCACCCGCTGCGCCCGCAGACCAGCGACTACATCGACCTGTGCTGCCAGGACTGGGTCCCGCTGGCCGGCGACCGTCTGTATGGTGATGATGAGGCAATCCGCTGCGGCCTGGCCACCATCGGCGGCATCCGCTGCATGGTCATCGGTCAGCAGAAGGGCAAGGACGTCCACGAGCGCCGCCGTTGCAACTTCGGCATGCCCCACCCCGAGGGCTACCGCAAGGCGATGCTGAAGATGCGCCTGGCCGAGCGCTTCGCCCTCCCGGTGGTCTGCCTGGTCAACACGCCCGGCGCCTTCCCCGGCGTCGAAGCCGAAGAACGCGGGCAGTCGATCGCGATCGCCGAGAACATTCGCGACATGGCCGCCCTGCGCACCCCGACTATCGTCGTGGTGATCGGTGAAGGCGGCTCGGGTGGCGCCCTCGGCATCGGCGTTGGCGACCGCATGCTGATGCTGCAGAACAGCTATTTTTCCGTAATCAGCCCGGAAGGCTGCGCCGCCATTCTGTGGAAGGACGGCGCTAAGCGCGACCTCGCCGCCGAGCGCCTCGGCCTGACTGCCGAAATTCTCAAGAAGCACAAGGTGGTTGACGAGATCCTGGCCGAGCCGCCGGGCGGCGCCCATCGCCGTCCCAAGGAGATGGCCGCCATTCTCGGCGACGCCATCGCTCGCAACCTCGCTGAACTGGGCAAGTTGCCGATCAGCAAGCTGATGGATGGACGCTACGCCAAGCTGCGTTCGATCGGCCAGGTCGTGGAAGAGGCGAAGGCGGGATGACCCGTTCGCCCGCGGGATGCGGTCGGTCGACGACGGCGCGGAACCAGGCGCAATGATGCTCAAGGCCCTGGTCGTGGTGCGTCCGCAGCGGGCCGAGGTGCTGTGCCAGCGGCTTGCCGCCGCCGGTTGGGCCGACGATCTGGTCGCCTGGGAGGCGCGCGGCTACGGTCGTCAGAAGGGCCACCTCGAACAATACGCCGGTCGCGAGTATCAGATCGAATTCCTGCCCAAGGTCGCAGTTGAGTGCGTGGTCGATGAGTCGCGTCGCGAAGAGCTGATCCAGCTCATCCTGGCCACCTGTCGCACCGGCCGTATCGGCGACGGCAAGATATTCCTCAGCCGGATCGAGTCGGAAACGGCGTAGCTACCCGCGCGGGCAGGCGTCAGCTGGACGTGAACAGCTCGGCCAGCGCTTCAGCCAAGCCGTCGTGCGGCGGGGCCGTTACCACTCGATCTGCCATCGCCCGCGCTTCCGGATGTCCGCCGCTGATGGCGATGCCGTGTCCACATAGGGCCAGCAGTGGCGCATCGGTGCGATCGTCACCGGCCGCGACTGCCAGTCCGGCGTCGATGCCGCGGGTTTCCAGCCAGGCGCGCGCGCCATGCGCCTTGTCGACGCCTGGCGCGGTCATGAAGACAAAGCGCCCTTCGTCGGCTTGGAAGACGGTGGCCAGTCCAGCCGCCATTTCGGCAACCGCGGCGTGTACGGCGAGGATCGATCCCGCCGCCTCGTTTGGCATCCACATGCCGACCTTGATTGCCGGATGCCGCAGTCCTTCGGCGAACGGCCGCACTTCGGCAGCGGTCACACCCCAGGCGGCGAGCAGCGCGTCGGTCAGTCCGGAGGTAAAGGCGGGTGCGGCGCTAGCGTGATGGATGGCGACGACCACCGCGGGATCGGCGGCCAGAGCCGCATCGACGGCGCGGGCCACGGTGGTGGCAGGCATCTCAAAGGCGTGGGCGGTCTGTCCGGCGGAGACGACCAAGGCGCCATTCTGGAACACCCCTTCATCGGCCATCCAGGCGAGCGGGCCAAGACGGATGCGCGCACTCGGCCGGGTGCGCGCGGTGGCGCAGGCAACCGTAATCCCGGCGTCGCGCAGGCGCTGCAGCGTTTCGACCAGCTCTGGCGAGATGCGGCCGTCACGGGCGACGATGGTACCATCGATGTCGAGCAGGACGGCCCGGATGTTCACGCCAGTCCACAGGCGGCGCGCGCCCGTTCGACGGTGTCGCGGGCGATGGCGCGCGCGCGACCGGCACTGGCGGCGAGGATGCGGTCGACCTCTGCCGGATCGGCCTGCAGCTCGGCGCGGCGGCGGCGGGCCTCGCCGAAGCGGTCGAGCAGCAGCTCGAACAGCGCCTGCTTCGCGTGGCCGTAGCCGAATCCGCCGGCTGGCGGCGCGAGGTACTTGCGTTCCAGCTCGACGGTGCGCGGGTCGTTGCGGCCAGCGACAGCGCGGAAGATGCAGAAGGTCGGATCGCTCTCGGGATCTTTGGCGGCGTCGACCGCGGTCGAGTCCGACTTGATCGACATAATGCGCTTGCGCAGCAACTTCTCTTCTTGGAACGGGTCGATCGTGTTGCCGTAGCTCTTGCTCATCTTCTGGCCGTCGACGCCGGGCAGCAGTTCGCCGCTCTCGGCCAGGCGGTAGGCAGGGATCTTGAACACCTCGCCGTACTGGTGGTTGAATTTGGTAGCGAGATCGCGGGCGATCTCGACGTGTTGGATCTGGTCCTTGCCCACCGGCACGATGTCCGCCTGCGGCGCCAGGATGTCGGCGGCCATCAGTACCGGGTAGGTGTAGAGACCGAGATTGGCATCAAAACCCTTGGCGACCTTGTCCTTGAAGCTGACGCCTTTGTCGGCCAGTGACATCGGGCAGACGCAGGCGAGCAGCCACAGTAGCTCGGTGACTTCGGGCACGTCCTGCTGGCGGTACAGGCAGGTGCGCTGCGGATCGATGCCCAGGGCGAGCAGGTCGATGGCGATCTGGCGAACCGAGCCGCGCAGCTCGTCGGCCGAGCGCACGGTGGTCAGCGCGTGGTAGCTGGCGACGAAGATGAAGCTTTCCTGGGCCTTCTGGAGCTCGACCCACTGCGCGACCGCGCCGCAGAAGTTGCCGAGGTGGAGTTGGCCGGAAGGCTGGATGCCGGAGAGGATGCGAGGCATAGGGTTTCCGAAGTCGGCAGGTGATCGACGCCGGCGCTGCGGTCAACGGGCCGACCGCTCGCGCACCAGGAAGCGCAGCCGCTCCTGGTCGAGACCGACCGGGGCGCCGAGCCGGTCGGCGCCGAGCCTGGCGACCGACAAGGTAGGAATGCGACGGAGCAACTCGGCTGCCACGGCAGCCGTGCGCGACTCGGTGGCGGCGTCGACCTCGCCGGGGATCGCCACAATGATGGCGTCGGCGGGATAGCCGGGGATCGACCGCTGGGTACGCCAGGGGGTCAGTACTTCGACCCGGGCCGGATCGTCGTGGGTCGGCGCGATGCGCAGGTGCGCTTCGTGGGCCACCGCGCTGACCACCAGCCAACGCCACGCAGGCATGCGCATCTCAGGCGGCGGGGCGAGCTGGTCCCAGCCGGGGTCTGCCGCCACCGGCGCGGTGAGGGCCCGCAGGCTTGGCCACAGCGCCATTCCCAGCAGGGCAGCCGCCACCACGGCGACCAGGATGCGCGCCGAGCGGTCGCCGCTGCGTGCCGGGGTCGGCGCCGGCTCCAGGGTGGCGGTGTGGCGGGGATTCATTGGTCGAGGAAGACCGCCACCTCGGCGTTGGGCAGCAGGTTGCCGTCGGCCAGCTGCTGGCGGCGCAGACGGACCCGCCAGTACGGCCGCAGGCGATGGCCCAGGGCCTTGCCGTGGTCGGCCAGACGGCGCCAGGTCTGGCCAAGCAGGCGCACCGGCCCGTGGTGGGCCATGGTGAGGGCGGCGAGGTTGCGGTAGTCCTCGATCATCAGGCGCTCGCCGCTGGCGGTGACACCGCCCGGCTTGGGCATGCCGGTGACCGGGCAGCCGACGTGGCATTCCCACGACTGTGGTGGTTCGTCATCGGGAGCACCCGCAACGAAGATCTGCACCGCGCCATAGGGACTGCCACCCTGGGCGGCAGCGACGCGCTTCACCTCAGCGGCAATCAGGTTGGGATCGGCGGGCCAACCCATACCGGCGATACAGGCCAGGCGCAGGTTGCCTTCACGGGTAAGCTTGGGATCGGGCACGACGGCAGGATGAGGCCCTCGCCGCCGTGCGCCACCAGAGAGGGTGGCCAGCTTGGTCGTTCGCCCCCTGCGCCGCCGCCCCTCTCTACCCCGTGGTCCAGCGCAGCTCCAGACGGTGGGTATGCCAACGGCCGGGGGTCAGGGCATGCCGCCACGAACGCGGTGCGTCGCTTGGGGTGGGCACGGGTAGCGGCTTGGTCGACAGCTCTAGCCCGCGAACATGTTCACGGCCTAGCCACGGCGCGTGGGTGCGGCTGCGGTGCTCGGTCCACAGGCACAGATGCGGGAAGTCGCGCGGGTCGAAACGCGCCTCAAGCACAGCCCCCAGGCGTTTGTTCTCTGCCTTCCACCAGCCGGCGCGCACCGGCGCGGTGCGCACGCTACCGGTGGGAGGATCGTTCACGGCCGGCATCGCCAGCGGATCGGCGACCGCAGCGCCCGACAGATCGCGGCCTGGCCCGAGGTCAGCGCTGAACACCGCGCCGTCGAGGAAATCTCCGCCGATGTTGGTGTGCTCGCACCATTCGACGTCGCGCTCGCGCGTGCCGCTCGGCCGGACGACGGTATCAAGGACGAGGCGGTCGCTCTCCAGGACGAGTCGCCGGCGGACCCGCAGTCGGGCCTGCGGCAGCCAGGTCTCCAGCACCACGCGGCTGGTGCCTGCGGCGATGCGCCAGGTCGCGGTGCCGGCCTCACCATGTAGCGGCCGGCGTTCGCCGGGCCGCGGTGGTCCGAAGCGGTCCACGCACAGGTTGCTGCCGCAGATGCCATCGAGGAGCGCCGCGGTCGGCGCGTCCTCGTCGATCCGGTCACCAGGCATCCACTGTGGCCGCCACAGCGGATCGAGTGTGCCGCCGCTGGTGCGCAGGCTGCACAGGTGGCCACCGCGAGTAGTGGCGACGATTTCAAGCCGGCCATTCGACAGGCTGATCGCCTCGGAGCCGCGCCAAGTGGTCGGGGTGCAGGTCAGGATGTCGGGCATAGTGGGGGATTCTGGCAGGCGTGACGCAGGCGCCAGCCACGGTTAGACTGACAGCTCAACCACGTTGGCGGATGGCGGTTGGCGAATGGCCAAGTGCCCGGCGCACGATCTTGTTGAACGCCTGCAGATCAGGCAGACCGACATCCGCGGCGATGCGTGTTATCGGCGTCGAGGTCTGGGTCAGCAGCAGGCGCGCGCGTTCCATGCGGCGTTGGCGCAGGTAGACGACCGGGCTGACCCCTCGAGCGGCGTGAAACAGATTGCCGAGCTGACGCCCAGAGAGGCCGACTTCGTCGGCGAGGTCGGCGATGCGCAGCGGAGACGACAGGTGCAGCTCAATCAGCTCAATCGCCTTGGCGAGGGCAGGGTGCGTCGCCGGGTCGGACACTGCCTCGTCGGGACGGGTGCGCTCGGCCAGGCGCCAGAGCAGATCCCAGAGCAGCGAACTGGCGCGGTCGGGCGAGATGGCATGCAGGCGGATGGCGCGCTCGTATTGCGCGTCGAGTTCGGCGAAGGCGGTGCCGAGATCCTGGCAGGCGGCGATGGCGCGGTCCTTGCCCGGGCGACCGGCCGGCAGGGCGAGATGGGCATAGCGGTGGTGCGAGCGCCCGCGGTAGCGGATGGTCAGAGTGGCACCAGGCGGGAAGACGCCGGCCATGCCTGGCGCCACGGCCAGCACCTGGCCATCGACCACGACCTCTCCGCGATAATGGAAGAACAGCAGGACCCAGAAGTTGGAGTGATACTGTTCGGTCAACTGGCGTTCGCCATGCACGGCGGTGCCGAGCACGATGATGCGCGGCGGTGCGCTCAGATCGATGCGCCAACTGAGGACGGCCATTTCTGGAATATACCAGCAATTTCCGTTGGCGTCTATTGCCAAGGCCGGCGGTCAGTGCTTATGATGCGAGTGAATCCGGAGAATACACCATGCCAACTCCACAGTCACCCACGTGGCCCGTCTTGCAGACGTACGAAAACGACCACGCGGATGCCATCGCTCTGCCGCTCGGCGGGATCGGCACCGGCACCGTCTCGCTCGGCGGCCGCGGGCAGCTGTGCGACTGGGAGGTGATGAACAGGCCCAACAAGGGCCTGCTGCCAGGTCGCGGCGGCGGCACCCAAGGGCAGGCGGTGGCCCTGTTGAGAACGTACGATGCGGCTGGAACGGTGCGCCTGCGCTGCCTGGAAGGCTCTCTGCGTCCGCCGTTCCTGGGCGGTTTCGGTGCCAGCGACCAGCTTGCTGGTCTGCCGCGTTGCCGCGCGTCGTCATTCCATGCCGCCTATCCGCTCGCCCAGGTCACACTGGCCGATCCCGACCTTCCACTGAGCGTCCGCTTGGAGGCGTTCAATCCGCTGCTGCCGTGCAATGCCCCCGCCAGCAGTCTGCCGGTAGCGGTACTACGATACGTGCTGATCAATGACGGCGATACGCCGGTGGCGGCCACCGTGTGCGTGACGATGGAGAACTTCATCGGCAACGACGGACTCGAAGGTCGTGCTATTGGGAACCGTTGTGACCGCCGTGAGGGGGCGCTGCGCGGTGTCGCCATGCGCAGCGAGGGCGTTCCGGTGCACGACGAACGTTGGGGCACCATGGCCCTGGCGACGCCGGACACTGGCGAGGTTACCATCCGCAGCGCCTGCGCCGATCTGTCGTGGGCCGATCAGCTGGCCGACCTGTGGGACGATCTGGCCTCCGACGGCCGTATCGAAGAACGCGCCCAGGGTGGACGCGACGTGCCGCGTTGCGCCGTCGCCGTGGCGGTCGAGGTGCCGGCGCACGGCAGCCGGGCGGTCACGTTCCTGCTGACCTGGCATTTCCCCAACCGTCAGACCTGGACGGCACAGCGCCAGGAGGCCGGCCGACCATGGAGCGACTTCCCCGAGAACCGCATCGGCAACTGGTACTGCACCCGCCATACGGACGCCTGGGCAGTGGCAGTAGACGTCGTCAGTCGATTGCCCGAACTTGAGGCGGCAACGGTGCGCTTCGTCCGCGCGGTGGTTGAAGCCGATCTGCCGTTGCCGGTCCGCGACGCGGCGCTCTCGAACTTGTCGACGCTGCGCAGCCAGACCGTGTTTCGCACGCCGGACGGTCTGCTGTTCGGCTGGGAAGGGGTCGGCGACCGAGTCGGCTCGTGCCACGGCTCATGCACCCATGTGTGGAATTACGAACACGCTACTGCCGCCCTGTTCGGTGAGCTCGCCCGCTCGATGCGCGAGGTCGAATTCGTGCACTGCACAGGTGCAGACGGACACCAGGCCTTCCGCTGCAATCTACCGCTGGATCACGCTCGGGATTGGAGGACCGCAGCCGCCGACGGCCAGCTGGGCAGCATCCTCAAGCTGCACCGCGAATGGCGTTGTTGTGGTGATGACGCCTGGCTGGCGCAGCTGTGGCCAGCAGCGCGGCGGGCGCTGGAGTTCTGCTGGATCCCTGGTGGCTGGGACGCCGATCGTGATGGCGTCATGGAGGGCTGCCAGCACAACACCCTCGATGTCGAGTATTACGGGCCCAATGCGCTGATGCAGTTCTGGTATCTCGGAGCTCTGCGCGCCGCCGCCGCCATGGCAAACGCTCTGGGACAGGCGGACTTCGCCAACCACTGCCGTGATTTGGCGCAACAAGGCGCGGCGTGGACCGATGCCAACCTGTTCAACGGATCGTGGTACGTCCAACACATCCGTCCAAGCAACGCCACGGAGATTGCACCCGGACTGCGCGAAGGACACATGGGGGCGGCGGATCCGCGTGAGCCCGATTTCCAGCTCGGCGACGCCTGTTTGGTCGACCAGCTCGCTGGTCAGGTGTTCGCCGGGCTTGAAGGACTGGGCGATCTTGCCGACCCACGGCACATTGCCTGCGCAGCGCGAGCCGTCTGGCAGCACAATCATCGCGCGGCGCTGGGCGGCCACGTCAATCACATGCGGGCCTTCGCCCTGGGCGACGAGCCGGCATTACTCATGGCGACCTGGCCGGCCGGCGGACGGCCGCGCCGGCCAGTGCCGTATGCTGACGAGGCGATGACCGGATTCGAGTACACCGCTGCATTGGCGCTGATCCTCACCGGTGCCGAGGCTGAAGGCGTGCAGGCCATTGCCGATGTACGCTCGCGACACGACGGACGTCGACGCAACCCCTTTGATGAGCCAGAGTGCGGCCACCACTACGCTCGCGCCATGGCCAGCTGGGGCGCGATCAACGCACTCACCGGTCTGCACTGGTCGGCGCGCAGCGGCGAACTGACGCTTCACCGCAGCCCGCACGCGAGCCAGGGTGTGTGGGCAGTCGGCGTCGCCTGGGGGACCTGGAACCAAAACCCGGTCGCGAACGGCAGCGAGGTGGCGATCGCGATCCATGGCGGCACGTTGTCGCTGCGGGCGATCGTCCTCGATGGCGTGCGAACAGAGATCGGCACGGGCGGCGGAACCGTGATCGTGCCTTGGGCGCGTTGACCGGATTCAGCGCAGCATTCGGGGCGAACGGCCAGCGAAGGCGCGCATTGCCTTGTTGAAGTGCTGCAGATCGGTGAAGCCGGTTTCGTTGGCGATACGGGCCACTGGCCAGTCGGTGTCGGCCAGAAGCTGCCGGGCCCGCTGCAGGCGGTTACGCCGAATCCACGCGGCGAGCGGCAGGCCGAAGGCCGCGACGCACAGCCGATTGAGGTGCCGCTGAGTGACGTCCAGTCGGCGCGCCAGAAGAGCCGGTCGCGGCGGCGGCGCATCGGGCGTGGCGAGCAGGTCGAGCAGTCTGCGCACCGTCGGGTGGTGGACCGCTTCGGTCGGGCGCAGTGGGGTCGAGCTCAGCTGCCACAGCAGGTGCCACAGGGCGACACTGGCGCGTTCCGGTTCGGCGGCGACGCGGCGGGCGGCGTCGAGCAGCAGCGCGCTGACGGCCGGGGCGCGCGCGCCGAGGTCCTGGGCCACCGGCACGCCGACCGCATCGCCGGCGGCGTGGAAGTGGGCGTGGATGAAGCGGACCCGGTGCGGTGTGCGCCAGACATGTGCACTACCCGGCGGGGTGATAACCGCCCAGCCGGCAGCGAAGCGATGCGTGGTCCCAGCGAGTTCCACCTCGCCCGAGCCGGCGAGCAGATTCAGCACCCAGAACCCGTTGTGGTGACTGCCGGCATAGTGCTCCGGGAAAGACGATGGGGCGATCGCCCCGTGGACCAGGACCAGGCGTGGCTGGCCACTGAGCGGGAGAGTCAGCATGTCCATAACGTACCAGCAAGGTCCATCGCGACCAATTGAAATCATATAGATCCATCGTCTATGCTGCTCGCAAGAGGTACCGCCATGTCCACTCCGTCCCTCATCGAACGTGTCCTGCCGCCTGCGCTCGGTCACACCGCTATCGCCCCGCTATTCTGGCAGCGTGGCGAGGGTCCCGAGCTGATCCGCAGTGAACTGGCGCGCATGCACGCCTACGGGATCGACGGCGTGGTGGTCGAATCGCGACCGCATCCCGACTTCCTCGGGACCGGCTGGTGGCGCGACCTCGACGCAATCATCGACGCCTGCCGCGGCTACGGCATGCGCGTGTGGGTATTCGACGACCAGGCCTTTCCCACCGGCGGTGTGGCCGGGGCGGTGCCGGCGCATCCCGAGGCGCGCAAGCGCTTCCTCCGCCTGACCGCCATCGAGGCGCCTGGTCCGGTTCCCGGAGGCCGCATTCTGGTGGCGCCATGGCTGGAGGCCGACGAGCAGCTGGTCGCGGCCTCGGCGGCCCGGCTCGACGCGGACGGCAACCTCGATGCCGCCAGCCTCATTGATCTTGGCATCACGCTCGACCATGGCGCGCTGCGCTGGGACGTGCCGGTCGGGCGTTGGCGCGTGGTTCTGGCCATCGACACGCCGCGCGGCGGCGAGGAGTGGACCAAGGACCATCTCAATCCGACCGAACCGGCCGGCGTCGAGCTGCTCCTCCGCACGGTCTACGAACCGCACCACGCCCGCTACGCCGCCGACTTCGGCGCCACCTTCGCCGGCTTCTTCAGCGACGAGCCGCGCTTCGGCAACGCCGCGACCTACGACGCGGTGATCGGCCGCTACGCCATGGTCCTGCCGTGGGGGCCGACCCTGGCTGGTCGGTTGCGCCGGCGCTGGGGCGTGGCTTTCGCCGGCAATCTGGCGCTGCTCGGGCAGGGCGATGACGGAGCCGCCCAGGCCCGGCATGCCTACATGGACGAGGCGACCGACGCCTGGCGCACCGCCTGGTCGCAGGTTGGCGCGTGGTGTACGCAGCGTGGAGTCGAGTGGACCGGCCACATGGTCGAGGACAGCGGCGCACATTGCCGGCTCGGCTACGGCGCGGGCCATTTCGCGCGCAACCTCGCCGGCATGCACACCAGCGGTATGGACGCGGTCTTCCAGATCCAGCCAGCGGTGCGCGACGGGCGCTGTCTGAGCCCCTTCGGCAACCTCGACATGCGCTTCTTCTTCTGGGGCCTCACCCGCCTGGCTGTGTCGCAGGCGCACCTCGATCCGGCGAAGCGCGGCGTGACCCTGGCCGAGTGCTTCGGGGCTTACGGCTGGCAGCACGGTTTGCGCGACATGGTCTGGCTGACCAACCACCTGCTGGCGCGCGGGGTAAACCGCCTGGTGCCGCACGCCTGGTCGATGCGCTTCCCCGATGGCGACTGTCCGCCGCATTTCCACGCCCTCGGCAACAACCCGCAGTCGCCGTACTTCCCGCGCTGGGCAGCCTACGCCGCTCGCCTGTGCCGCCAGCTGACCGGCGGCGAGCACCGCTGCGAGGCCGCGATCCTCTACCATGCCGAGGCCGAATGGGCCGGCGCCTGCCAGCCGTTCCAGGACGTCCTGCGCGCGCTGGCGGTGCGCCAGCTCGATGGCGACGTGGTCGATGCCGACCTGCTGAGCGGTCCGCGCGTGAGCGTCCGGGCTGGGCGGGTGGTGGTAGCGGATGGGCCGGACTATGGTTGCCTGATCCTGCCCTGGGCCGAACGCCTGCCGCTGGCCGTGCTTGAGCGCGCCGCGCTGCTGGCCGACGGCGGCGTGCCGGTGTTCGCCATGCGCGGCCTGCCCGTGGCGGCGGTGGATGGCGACGGCACGTCGGCGCTCGCCAGCCTGGCCAGGCGGGGGGTGATACTCGACGATGCCACGCTGGCTCAGGCACTGATCGACCGCGGCCTGGCCACCGTGACGATCGAACCGCCCGCCGAGCGCGAGCTGCTGCGCCTGTGGCGCTACCGCCGCTGTGGCCGCGACCTGCTGTTGGTAGTCAACGAGGACACCGCCGCCGCGGTGTCAGCGGTCGTGCGGCTGCCCGCTGGCATGCCGCGCCCGCTAGCCTGGGATGCGCTGGACGACGCCCAGGTGCCGCTGCCCGTGCAACAGCGCGGCGATGGCGGTTGGGATGTGCAGCTCACCCTCGATGCCAACCAGGCGCTGCTGCTGATCGCGCCCGGCGACGGCCTCGACCTGCCGCTGCGTCCGGCCACGTCATGCGGCAGCGAACTACTGCGGCTCGACGGCGGCTGGAGCGTGACCTCGACCGTGGCACTGGCCGCCAGCCAGGCCCAACCTGCGATCACCGGGCCGGTCGATCTCACCGTCGCGCTCCCCGGCTTTGCCGGAACGGTCGTCTATGCGACCACGGTGCAGCTCGACGCCGGCAAGGTGATCCTGGATCTGGGCGAGGTGCAGGAGATCGCCTCGGTGCGGCTCAACGACGTGGCGGTGGGGACGCGGCTGACCCCGCCCTACCGTTTCGCCCTGCAGCCACTGCCCGGCCCCAACCGCCTTGAGGTCGAGGTGGTCACGACCCTGGCCCCGGCGCACGGCGGCAACGGGCTCGACCGCGCCTGGGTCCAGCGTCCCGCCGGGCTGCTCGGCCCGGTGCGCCTGTTCCGCGCCGTTTAACCGGCGAAGTGCAGCGACGCGATGCCGAGTTTCGCGAGCTTGGCGTCGCTGACCGGCCGTTCGAGCAGATCGCACGGCGTCGCTGTTCCGGCGCGCAGCAGCGGCGACAGCGTGACCGCGGCGTCCGCGGCAGCGTTGCGATGATTCTGCAGGCGGACGACCAGGCCCTTGCCGTTCCCGGCAGGCTTGAGTGCAGCGACCGTGGTGCCGGCGGCGGTGGTGACGAGGTTGCCGCTGACCGCGGGCAGATCGCCGGCGTGGGCGCGGTCGAGCAGGGCGCGCAGCGGATGCGCTAGGCGAAGACCGTCGAGCAGGCTGTCGGCGTCATCAGCCGGCGCGCCCGGGCGCAGGCTGAACTCCCAGGCGTGGTCGCCAATTTCGGGCAGCGGATCGGGGTCGCAGCTCGCGCGCAGCAGATCGAGGGCGATGGTGCCGCAGTCGATCGACTGGGCGTGGACGCCGTCGTTGGCGACCAGCATCGAGCCGCCCGAGCCATTAGCGCGCAGCCAGCGCAGGGTCGGCATCGGCCGGCCCGGCTCTTCGCGGCGGGTCAACGCGCCGTGCGGGATCTCATGCGTCAGCACACCATCGTGCAGGCGGGTGGGCAGGCGCAGGACCAAGCGTGGGATGGTGGTGGCGTAGCTGCCGACCATCAGCCAGCGCGCCTCGAGGCGCAGATGCAGCCGGTCAGAGCCGGCGTCGAGTGTCCACACCGCGGTCGCGGTGGTGTCGCCCCAGCGCAGCTTGGCGCGGAAAGCAGCGCGCACCGGGCCGGGCTGACTGATCTCGAAGCCGTCGCACAGCGGAGCGCGCTCGGCCATCGGGTCGCCGATGATCCAGGCGTTCATCGCGTAGGGCCGCTCATCGACCACGGTGAGCTGGATCGGCTTGGCGAGCTGCTCGACGCCATCGTGCAGGATCGAACAGGGCATGCCGCTGGTGCGGTCGAAGGCGACGGTCAGGCGGCCGTTGCTGAGCGTCACTGGGCCGCTCGGCCGGTTAACCCACGGTGGATGACCGCGGCCGCCCTCATCGGCGATGCTAGCGACTGCGGGTGCGGCGGGCGGCGGACCATCGCCAGGTTCGACCGCCAGAGTGGTCCAGCCGAGTGCGCCGACCTGCACCGGAACGGCGAGATCGACCCAGCGGTGGCCCCAGTACCAGCCCTCACCGAGGCGCTGGGTCGGCAGAACGGCACCGATGGCCGTGCGCAGGCGCAGGGCTTGGACCTTGGCCATATCGGCCTCGCCCTCCCACACGCGCAGCACGGCGACCTCGTCGCGAGCCGCGGCAACCGGGTTAAACCACACCGCTGCCGCCGGCCAGCTGTCGATGTTCGAAGCCAGCGAAGTGGTGCCGACCTGGAAGCCAGCGCCGCCGCCGAGCCGCGAGTTACCCTGGCTGGCAATGGCGCTGTCGCCGGGTGCCGCGCCAACCCACGAGGTGTCGATGCGCGCGGCGATGCTCTGCAGCGCATCGCTGGCCACGCTGGTCGTCAGGGCCAGCGTCACTTGCATGGTCGCGGCGTGGTGCTCGCGCGTCGCGCGCACGCCGCTGCCGGGCAGGATGTCGTGGAAGTGACCGAAGCAGACGTGGCGCCAGGCGTCACGCAGCGGCTCGCGCCGCACCGCGTGGCCGGTGATCGCGTTGGCCAAGGCAGCGGCGGTCTCGGCCTCGGCGCAGGCCGCCTCGCCACGACGATTGCCGCGCTTAATCTGGCTCTGGCTGGTCAGGCAGCCGCTGTACTCGGTGTTCAGTTCGCCGATGTGCACGGGCAAGCGTTCGCGCACCGCATCAAGCTTGGCGAGGAATCCGTCGAGCCGGTCCCAGCGCCAGCGCGGATAGACCGGCCAGGTGTCGAGGTCCTCGACCATGCGGATCTGCCGGCGGGTCGGGCCGCCGCCGTGGTCGCCGATGCCGATGATGTTGAGCCAGCCTTTCAGTCCAGTGAGGTCCTCGATGGCGAAGAGGAACTTGGCCATGTCGGTGCGCGGTGGACCGTTGTACCAGGCCATCTCGCGCCACATCACCACCTCCCGGCCATCAAGGCCCTGCCAGCGAAAGGCGGCGGGGCGGTCGGTGGCGCCGGTGCGGCAGGCGTAAGTGTGGCGGAAACCAGCCTGGGCGAGCAGGCCGGGCAGGCTGGCGGCGTGGCCGAAGCAGTCCGGCACCCAGTCGACACCGACCGCGTCGGGCGTCAGCCCAAGGTGCTCGCGACACCAATCGCGCGCGAGCAGCGCCTGGTGGACGAAGCCCTCACCGCCCAGGCAGTTGCGCTCGGCCTCGACCCACTGGCCGGCGACCACCTCCCAGCGCTTGGCCGCGACCGCGGCCTTGATGCGCGCGAACAACTCGGGGTGGTGGGTGCGCATCATCTCGTAGAGCGCGGCCTGGCTCTGCAGGAAGGTCAGCTGCGGGAACTCGTCCTGCAGGCGCAGCAGGGTGGTGAACGAGGCGGCGCCGCAGGCCACTGTCTCGTGGTAGCCCCACTGCCAGTTCATGTCGATGTGGGCGTGGCCGATGCAGGTGATTTCATAGGCCTTGGCCTGCGCGGCGTAGGGCAGCAGCGGAGCCTCGCCCTCGCGCAGGGCGTCGGCTGGGCTGGCGCCGCGCGCCAGGGCGGCGGCGACAGCGGCCTCGGCGCGGTCGGCGGCCTCTACCCCGCCCGCGGCGGTACCGCGCGCAGCGAGGCGGCGGACGAAGTCGGCCTGGATGGCGACGCGATCAGCGGCGTAGCGGTCGGCGGCCTGGCGATCGGACAGGATGCGGTCGGTGCTCATGCCGTGTAGGCTAGAGCCTGCGGCCGACTCGACATTGCCAGATTGCGAACATAATTCGCCCTGGATGACAACCATGCAGACGATTTTGTGGAAAACAGAGAGTTACGGTGGAAAGCCATTCCACCTGGCGCGCCACAGTATTCCAGCCGGCACCCACTTGGGGATCCATCGTCATGACTTCGACGAAGCCTTCTGGGTCGAGTCTGGGGAAGGCCTGCATCGTACCGCGCAGGGCGAAGTGGAGCTGGCGCCCGGGGATGCGGTGTGCATCCGGGCCGACGATGCGCACGGCTTTCGGGCCGGTCCGCGAGGTCTCAGACTGGTCAACGTCTCCTTCCCGCAAGCCGTTGGTCAGCGACTTGCCACGGCCTGCACCGCTGCGTGGCCGTGGCGAACCGGCGGTCCGCCACGGCAACGTCGCTTGGCGCCGGCGGCGATCGGACGGCTGCACGGTTGGGTCGCCGAACTGATCCAGCCGGGGGTTGGGAATGCCGACCTCGACGCCTTCCTGCTCGACTTGACGCGATTGATGGCGCGGGATGAACTGCCCGGCGTTCCGTACCGTTTCGCCAACGGCTGCGCAGCTTTCGCCGCGCCGCGCCAGCTCCTGGGCGGAACGGTTGCCTTGGCCCTGCTATGTGGCTGCGGCGCGGCCCACCTCAATCGTCTGTGCCGGCGTTGGCACGGCTGCACCGCCAGCGAACAGGTGGCGCGCTTGCGTCTCGACTGGGCCTCGCGCGAACTGCGTCTGACCGCGCGCCCGGTCGCCGACATTGCCGCCGCCAGCGGCATGCCGCACCTTGGGCATTTCTACCGACGTTTCCGCGGCCGCTTCGACGCCACGCCGAAGGCCTGGCGCGACGCGGCCTGGAACCTTTTCGGCACCGCGACGGACACCCGGAGTTAAGCCCGGGCCAGGGCGCCTACCACGCCAGCGTTGGTTCGCTGCACACCCTGGCGCGCAGGCCGGCGAATAGCGAGGGGGCGATGCCGACCTCGCGGCGGAAGGCGTGGGCGAAGTAGCGCGGGCTGGAGAAACCGAGCGTGCGTGCGACATCCGCGACCGCTTCGCCAGCGGCGATCCGGTCGCGGGCGCGGTCGAGGCGGCGAGCGAGTTGCCAGGCGGCCGGCGTGGCGCCAAGGTGTTCGCCGTATAGCGCGTGCAACGTGCCCGGCGAGATGCCGGCGGCGCGGGCGGCGGCCGGCACGGTGCAGGGCGGGTCGGCGGCCAGGGCGGCCAGGGCGCGGTCCAGCGCTGGCGGCGGCGGCCGGCCTCCGCTGGGCTGCGCCGCCAGCACCAGCAACTCGGCCAAGGCGGCGCGCACCGCGCTGGCTACCAGCGGATCGCCGGCGGCCGGTAGCAGTCCGCGCAGCCGGCGGAACACCTCTGCGGCGGCGGGCGGGGCCGGCCAGGCGCTGTCATAACGCGCGCGCAGCGCCCGGCGCAGTCGGATCAGGGCCGCCGTGTCGAAGGGCGTGCCGTGCGCAGTATCGTCACGCCCCGGGTCCAGCTGGACCCATAACAGCTGAACCGGCGGCATGATGCCGTCGCGGGCGCGGTGGACCCGGAGCGGCGCAGTGAGCATGAACCAGCCGCCGCTGGCGACTAGGCGGCGCGGTACACGGCCGGGAAGGTCGACATCCAAGCGGCCGCGGTGAACGTAGTGCAGCTCGGCATGGTCGTGACGGTGGTTGGGCAGCCATAGGGCGGTGTCCATGCAATGCATCGCTCCGCGACGCAGCAGGGGCATGCCGGCAAGCAGGGCGTTGAATTCGCGACGCTCGCCGTGTTCGGCTGGCAGGAAGGAGGGCAGGGGCATGGCGATCGCCTCGCCCGGAGGGTAGCGCCATAGACGACCGGGGGGAGCCGCTATGTTGGCGGGTATGCCCACCTGCACCATCCGCATCGGCGAACCTTCCGGCGACGGCGGCGAGCTGTCCGGTGAACTGACCGCGTCCATTTCCGGCACGCTGGTCCTGGCCATCGAAAGCCCGCGTCCGCTGCGCCTGCAGCTCGGCGATCGCTTGGTTCTCGACGAGGGCTTGTGGTGGCGGCGTTACGAACGCCTGCTACGCGCCGTGGTGGTGGTGCCAGTGGCTGCCGGCACGCACCGCCTGACGGCGACGTTCGGCCCGCGGCCGCTGTGGCCGACGCACCTCGACCAGGAGTGCCCCTCGCGCAATCGTGAGGCGGTGCGCAGCGGCCTGCGTCAGCGCCGTCCCGACCGCCTGTCCCTGTCCGGCGAGGTCCAGCCGGGCGCGGCCGCCGTCGCCGCCAGTCTGCGTATCTTGCCCGGCCACTGCGTGGTCGATGGGGTCACTTTCCAGCAGGTCTTGGCGCGTAGCCTGGATGCGCCGCGAGCCGGAGCGCCGAGCACCGAGTCCGACCGACCGGGCTGGCTGCCGCAGCTGGCCCTGTCGCTGAAGAGCGCGGTGGCGCCGTTCCATGCCCGCGACACCAGCGACGAGACCGACCGCGCCGCCGGCTACAGTCGCTTCCTCGTGCCGGTGGCCAACCATGCCGAGCCGCTACCCGTCGCCCGCGACGAAGCCGCCGCCGAGACCCGCCTGGAACCGGAGTGCGTGGTGGTGCGCAACCTCGGCCTCGAACTCGACCTCGCCTGGGCGCGCCTGCCCGATCTGGCCGGGCCGCCGCCCGCGAGCGTGCCGACGGCGGTGCGCGCCAGTCTGCCGGTGCACGAGGCGCGCGGCCGGCGCGCGCCGGTGCGTGAGCACCGCGAGTTGCGCTGGCCCGACGCCGAGGCGCTGCTCGCCGCTGCCCCGCGCCCGGTGGTGCCGCGCGGTCACGAATCCATCCTGCGCGCCCACGACCACGCCTGGCGCATGCTGCTGAAGCTGCGTCGTGCCGTCGACCGGCGCAGCGGCCTGCCCAACGACTACGTCGGCACCAGCCTGGGCGGCTTCGCCAACGAGATGTTCGTGTGGGACAGCTCGTTCACCGCCATGTGCACGGCCTGGGCGTGGCGCGCCTTCCCCTACACCGCCACCCTCGACTGCCTGTACAGCCGGCAGATGGACGGCGGCTACATCCATCGCGAGACCGACACGCGCGAGGGCATTGCCATCGGCTACGAGCCGGACTTCTCGCCCAACCCGCCGATCAGCGTGGTGGCAGAGTGGAAAATCGCAGCCCTCACCGGCGACACCGCCCGCCTCGCCGCGGTGCAGCCGGTGCTGGCCGCCAACCACGGCTGGCTGTGCCGCAACCGCCGCCTCGCCGACGGCACCTACTGGACCACCGGACTGGCCAACGGCCTCGACAACTCGCCCTCGCTCGGCGACGGCTATCCCGACCTCACCGCCCAGCAGGCGCATTCGGCCGAGCTGCTCGGTCTGATGGCCAGCATCTGCGGCCGCGCCGACGAGGCGCGCTCCTGGGAGGCCGAGCGCCAGGAGATCGGCGCGGCAATGAACGCCCGGCTGTGGTCGGACCAGCTGCGCTTCTTCAGCACCACGCTGCCGGGCGGCGGGCATAACCTGAACAAGGTCGCCACCGGCTTCTGGCCGCTGTGGAGCGGGCTGGTGCCGGCGGCTCGAGTCGACGACCTGGCGAGGCATCTGCTGGATCCGGCAAGCTTCTGGCGCCACCATCCCATCCCCAGTCTGGCCGCCGACAGCCCGCACTACATCGCCGCCGGTAATTACTGGCTGGGCAGCACCTGGGCCCCGACCAACGCCGCGACGGTGTGGGGCTTCGCTCGCGCCGGCCGCCACGACCTGGCGCGCAAGCTGGCGCGCCGGCATCTCGACGTGCTCGCCGAGGTGCGCGACGCGACCGACGCGCTGTGGGAGAACTTCGCCCCCGACGCCAGCACTCGCGGCTCGTGGTCGCAGCCTGACTACTCGTGGACGGCACTCGGCGCCACCGCCCTGCTCTACGAGGCGGTGATCGGCGTGCAGCCCGACGCTTTGCACGACCGCATCCGCTGGCACCTGCCCGAGCCGGGCTGGGGTCTGGAACGCATCCCGCTGGGCGGCGCCACCATCGACCTGCGGCGCCTCGACAACGGCCACATCGCCGTGGCCACCGATCGCGCCTTCACCCTGGAGATCGATGACGGGAAGACGGTGCGCAGCCTGCGGGTGGCGGCGGGACGCTGGGAGCTACCGGCCTAGACTAAGGCCGCCAGACTACGGGAACTCCGGCCGTGAGCGGTAGCGCAACGCGCCGTGATCCGCAGCGTACCGTGTGAGTCCCAGTGCGATCGGCGGTCAGCACCGCTTTGACCAGCCGGCCATCCGCCCAGCTGATGTCGACGGTGATTCCGCCACGGGCCCGCAGCCCTCGCACCGCACCAGCCGGCCAGGCGGAGGGCAAGGCTGGGAGCAAGTCGAGGCAGCCGGCATGGCTTTGCAGCAGCAGCTCGGCGACTCCGGCGCAGGCGCCGAAGTTGCCATCGATCTGGAATGGCGGGTGGTCGTCGAACAGGTTAGGCAGAGTCTTCTCGGCGAGCAGGCCGTGCAGATGGGCATGGGCGCTGTCGCCGTCACGCAGGCGGGCGAAGAAGTTGATCAACCAGGCTTTGCTCCAGCCGGTGTGGCCGCCGCCATTGGCCAGCCGGTGATCAATCACCTTGCGGGCAGCGGCAAACAGAGCCGGGTCGCGGTCGTCGATCTGGGTAGCGGGGTGCAGCCCGAAGAGATGCGAGATGTGGCGGTGGCCCGGTTCCGGCTCTTCGTAGGCGTCGGCCCACTCCAGAATGCGACCGTCGACCCCGATGCGCACCGGGGCGAGTCGAGCGCGCGCGTCGCGCACTCGCGCGAGGAAGACGCCGTCAGTTTCACCAGCGGGGCCGGCGAGCTCTAGGCAGCCGTCGAACAATTCTGCGGCAATCTGCAGATCCATGGTCGCGCCATAGGTAAACTCAGTCTGCTGGCCGTCGGGCAACCGATACACGTTCTCGGGCGAGTAGCTCGGGCAGGTGACGAGCCTGCCTGGGCAAGCGGTGCCGGCCGGCGCCTCAACCAGGAAATCGAGCAGGAACTCGGCGGCTCCGCGGATCACGCTCCAACTACGTGAGCGCAACAACTCGTCATCGCGGCCGAAACGCCAGTGCTCGACCAGATGCAGGCACATCCACGATGCACCCAGCGGCCACACACCACAAGGGCCGTCGGTCGGGGCGGTGTTGCCATGCAGATCGCTGACGTGGTGCATAACCCAGCCGTCGCAACCGTACATGCGCTTGGCCATGTCACGACCAAACGGGACCAGCCCTTCCAGCCACAGCAGCACGGCCTCCTGGCAGTCGAGCAGGTTGCACGGTCCCGACGGCCAGTAGTTCATCTGCAGGTTGATGTTGACGTGATAATCGCTGTTCCATGGCGGACTCAGATCCTTGCACCATTTGCCCTGCAGATTGGCCGGCAGTGAACCGGGTCGACTACTAGCGATCAGGAGATATCGACCGTAGTGGAAATGCAGGGCGGTCAGGGCGGGATCGGCCTCGCCGGCGCGCAGGCGTTTCAGTCGTTCGTCGGTCGGGAGATCTTCGGCTCCGGTCGAGGGCAGCTCAATCCGGCAGGCCTCAAAGCGGGCCCTGTGTTCGGCCACATGTTTGTTGCGCAGCGTTTCCCAGGTCTGGCTGCGGGCGGCATCCAGCGCCGCTTCGGCCAAAACG
This sequence comes from Planctomycetota bacterium, assembly GCA_038318565.1. Lineage (GTDB taxonomy): Bacteria > Planctomycetota > UBA11346 > UBA11346 > UBA11346 > UBA11346. Next base: position 16,015 of record JBBQCI010000028.1, on the reverse strand, counting down.
ACAGGATCGCGTTCCAGATGCCGGCCTGGCGCCGCATAGCTGGTGGCGATAGCGAGACGGATCTCAATCGCCTCGGCGCCGCGGATACGCAGGGCGTCATGCACCGCCAGCATGGTTCCGCCAATGCGGGTCACCTGGGCAAGCACGGCGAAGGTCATGCCACCACGGGTCAGTCGTCCGATCAGGCAGAGTCGCCCCGAGGTATCGGCAGTGCGTGCCGTGACGTCGGCGGCACGCTGCAAATGGATGTCGACATCGCCCCCGCCGGATGGAAAGGCGTGGCGGATACAGATCAGACGTGCCGGTGCGGAGGCGAAGGCTTCGCGCCGCTGGGCGACACCATGGCAGGAGAATGAACAAGCGGCGATGCCGGACTGCAGGTCGAGGCTGCGCTCATAGCCCTGGGCGCTGTAGAGGCGTTGCCAAGCGCCTTGGGGCTGCTCGACGAAGTTGCTGACCTGGTGTGATGGGGTGATGCCGCTTCCCAGCCAATCGATGACCAGTTCGCCGGCCGTCTGGTAGGAGTCGATGTTACGCACGCTCGCCAATAGATCGCGTTCGATGGCCAGACCGGCATCGGCTGGCCGGCCGCTGAAGATCATCTCGCGGATGCGTGGCAGGGCTTCGCGGGCGCGAGGATTGATGCGGTCGAGCGGTTCGCCTTCCCACAGCGACTCCTCGTTCAGTTGGTAGGCTTCACGGATGACGCGGCCGAACACCATGGCGCCGAGCGGGCCGTTGCCGATCGGCAAGGCGTGATTCCAGTCGTGGGCATGCGCGCGATAGCGCAACACGGTCGGCGAGGCGAGGATGGTGCTCATGGGCTTAATATGATCGCCGTCCCGTAGAACGTCCATGGATCCGTGTTGCTTAATGGGTATAGAAATCGCATGCGCGTGGACATCGTCCATCAAAGCGAGAGCCTGCTACCGCGTTGGAACCACGATGGCCTGGCCCGTCCCTATTGGCGGCTCTACCGCAATGCCGAGCCAGGCTGGTCGATCCGCCACCGTGGCCAGACCACGGCCTTGGTTCCTGATCGGGTGATCCTGATCGCGCCCGAGACGGTTTATGTCGGTATTGGCCGGACGCCTTGCCGACACCTGTGGATCCATGCCACTGGAGACGGACTCATGGGTGGTGCGACCCCGGGAATCTTCAGCCTCGACGGTGATGCTGTTGCGATGCCGCTGTGCAGCGCCGTGAACGCGACCGAGGAATCTGCCGGCCGACGCATGCTGGCTGTAGCGCTGCTGTTGGTGGCGGTTTCACGGGTCGCCGATCGCATCGGTCAGTCCCCGCGCAGGTCCGCCTCGGTGGCGGCGGCGATGGCCCTGGCCGAGCGTCATCTGCATCGCCGGCTCGACAATACCGAGCTAGCTCGGGCGGCCGGTATGCAGCGCAACTCGTTCGTGCGGCGATTCCACACCGAGGTTGGACTGACACCGCAGCATTGGCATCAGGGTCGACGCATCAAGGCTGCGTGCTTAGCCTTGGAACGAGGAGACGCGACGATCGACGACATTGCCGCTGGATACGGATTCTGTGACCGGCACCACTTTACCCGGGTCTTTACCCGACTGCGTGGCATCGCGCCAGCGGCTTACCGGCGCTCGGCTGGCACCGGCTGATCCATGATCGCAAGTAACGGAGATAATGGAGTTGCGGCTAACACGTTGCCCTCACCAAACACCTGAAAAGGAAAACCAGAACTCTCTGTATTATCTGGTTCCTCTGAACGTTTTTGGGCCTTAACGGATATCGCCGCGGTCGACACCGATCCAAAACTCGCGCATGGTCAGCATGCGCCGGGGATTGTTGCCGGCTTTTTCCAGGGTAGTCGAGCGACGCAGCACGTCGACACCCTGAGTGGCGGCCTTGGGGCTGAAGGTCAGCTCCTGCAACGGCAGGTCGGCTATCGGGCGGAGGTCGCTCAGTTGAATTCCGGCGAGATGCAACCGACGCAGGGTGACATTGGCAGCCAAGACGCTCACGTCTTTGAACTGACCGTTGCTCAGGTCGAGATGGATCAGCGGCATGCCTTTTAACGGCGCGAGATCGCTGAAGCGACCGCCTGGACATTCCAGCACACGTAGCGGTAGTCCGCGCAGGGAGGCCAGACTGCGCATGGCCGTGGGCAGTCGTAATTCAACGGCCTTGCCGCCTTCATACACGGCTTTGCCATTCCAGGCGTAGTCAGGATTGTCTGCCAGGATTAGCTTCTGTAGTTCGTACCAGCGCAGAAAGTCCTCTGGGGGCATGTCGTTGACCGCGCGTAGCGATGGGATGCGGCGTAATTCGGCCAGCCCGCTCTTGATGCGTTGGGGTGACAGCAGCAGCGTCTCGATGGCCGATCCCTGCAGCGGCAGCAAGTCATCGACCGCGGCATCGACGATCGACAGGTGGCGCAGAGCCGGACCAACCACCGGCTTGAGGTCGACGACCGCGGTTGAGTCAAGATCCACCTGTACCAGGGGAGCGCCCTTTAGAGACGACACATTGGATAGGCCGCGTTGGCCGTTGAAGGAGAGTTTGCGCAGCAGACGGCCACGCAGCGGGCCGATGTCGATTAATGATGCCGTTCCGATGGTGGAGAGCTCTAGCTGTTCGAGCGGTAGCAACTGGAGAGCGGTGATGTCGCTGAGGGCGTCGCAGCGCGACAGTTTCAACTCGCGCAGGGGCATGCCTGACAATGGGCCTAGGGAAGCGACGCCAGGAATGTCCAAGGAGAGCGATTCCAGCGGCATACCACGCAACTGCACCGGGTCGTCGATCGTGGTGTCAATCGCGTTGAGCCGGCGCAGCCGTAGGCCGAGTACCGGAGCCAGGTCGGCGCCGCGCAAGCCTTTGATCGCCACCTGAGTCAGCGGCATCGCCGATAAGGGAGTGAGGTCGCGGAGCTGCGTCTGGTCGGTGATGTCGAGCTCGGAAATTGGCATTCCGCGCAACGGTTCCAGCGAATCGATGGCCAGGAAGCGACGCGGCAGATCCAGCCTTATCGTGCCGTCCGGTCGGCTACCGATCGCGTTCTTCGGCAACTGGGGCCAGACCAGGGCCAGCTGACCGCGGGCCACGGCGGCCCGCTGTTCAGCGGCCAGGTTGAGCGCCCCGGCCAGGTTGCCGGCACCCATGCGTACCAGTACGTCGGCTATACGCATGTCCGCATCATTGCCCGGAGCCAGACAGATCTGCCGTAATTCTTCTGCCAGCTTATCCGGCTTCAGCGCAAGCGACCGCTCGAGTGCGGAGGCGGCTTCACTGCGACGACCTTGCGCTGCGAGCAGCTGCCCGGCCATGGTCAACGGTGCGGGGTTGTCAGGGGCGAAGCCCTGGGCAGCGAGGGTGGCGGCGAGAGCCTCCTTCAATTTGTGCCGGGCGGCCAGTTCCCTGGCCTGGGCCAACAGGGCCGGCGTTGCCAGCTTCTCACCGTCCTTGCGCGCCTCCTGCTCGGTCTTGAACCGCTCAAGGTTTTCACGGGCAGCGCTCAATGCAGATGCGGTGTTTGACGACTCGCGCATGACGGCGAGCAGTCCGACGAGCATGGCCAGGACGGCGACGATGCCGCCACCAGTGGCTAGTTTGCGCATCGCCACCAACTTCGCCTCGCGGCCTTTAGCGGCACGGTCGCGCAGCTCTGCAAATCCGGCCAGGCGTTGTGCTGCCTCGATCGAGGGGCCGTCGCCAAGCCGTTCCGCCTCTGAGGCCGCGGCAGTGGCCTGGCGCCTGGCGATGCGGAAGGCACCAGCACCGAGTGCATGGCGCGCTGAATCCAGCTCAATCTCAATGAATAGCCGACGTGCGTCGATGTGTTCTGGCCACAGGGCGACGGCCTGTTCGACGGCACTGATCGCCCGGCGATACGCATCGTCGCCCTCAGATCCGCCGGTCTTGGCGACACCGTGCTGGCGCAACGCTTCGGCGAGCAGCCGATGCACTTCGCGGTGTTCGAGGTAGCGACGGATGGCGGCGGCGAACTCGTCGGCGCTGCGGATGCGCTTGGCCGGGTCCGGATGCATCGCGTCAATTGCGATGCGGGTCAGCTCGGGAGGCGCCTTGACGCCGGTGGCGAGCGGATCGCGCGCCGGCTCGCCCTTGGCCGCGATCCGGATGGTACCAGCGACGTCCGACCCCCGGTGCGGCGGCGATCCGGTCAGCATGCGGTAGAGCAGCGCCCCAAGCAGATACACGTCGCTCCACGGCCCACACAGGGCATGGTCAGCACGGGCCTGTTCCGGCGAGAGATAGGCCGGCGTTCCGCTGACTCCGTGCATGTCCGCAAGTGTGGGGATGTCGGGATGCGGAGGCTTCGGACCGACGTGGACGGCACAGCCCCAATCCATCACCAGGACTTCGCCGTGCTCCCCGACCATCACGTTCTCGGGCTTTAGATCCCGGTGCAGAATCCCGCGACTGTGCGCAAAGGCGAGGGCATCGCAGACTTTCAGCAGCACGTCGACGTGTTCTTCACCACTCAGCGGCCGCTTGAGCGGACCCGGTGCGTTGTCGAGCAGGGCCCGCCACGTCTTGCCTGAAACCCGCTTCATCACCAGCTGTGGACGGCCATGGTCGTCGAGGCGCAGATCATGCACGGGAATGATCGCCGGATGTTCAAGCAGGGCGCTGATCGCAGCCTCTGCGCGGAACCGGCGGGTTTGGCGTGGCCCCGGGGCCTCTCCGCGCATCACCTTGATCGCAACTTGCCGACCGAACGCTGCCTGCACCGCCTCGAAGACCTGGCCTTCTCCGCCCTGGCCGAGCAGCCGGCCGAGGCGATAGCCGGTTCCAGGATCCGCCAGGGCCGCGCCGATATCCGGCGATTCCTGATCCGTGACCGTCGCGGCACGGATGGTACGCTCGATCGGATCGTCAGTAGCAGGGGTCTGGTGCTGCTTGGCCACGCATTCAGCCTAGGGCGGGCCGAGCCGGGCTCAACGCAGCAGCGGTTTTGGCGGCACTCATCTGGCGGGCAGGCCGAGATCAGCGCGGAGTCTGACCGCATCGAGGCCACTGACCAGCGCGCGCAGATTGTCGTACATGGTGTGATGGCCGTAGCCCCCGGCGACCATTTCGTCCAGTGCGTCCGCTGGGGTCCAGCCGTCGACGGCGACGCGATAGCCGGCGACCACCGCTCCGGTGCGGTCGGATCCGTGCCAACAGTGCAGTGCCACCGGTTTGGGCGCGGCCAGCACCAGCTTCATCGCGTCGACCAGCTGTTCGTAGGTTAGTGCGCCGGCATCCAGTTTGATCTCGCTGAGCACGATAGCGGTGCTAGCCGCCTCGTCGGCGTCGCTGTGGAATTCGCGTAGGTTGACCACGGCCTTTATTCCGAACGCCTCTAGTTCGCGCATCCCAGCTGAGGATGGCTGCTGGCATCGATAGACCTCTGGCGAGACTCGATACCAGTTGCCCAGCTTGCCGCCGATCACCGGTTGAGCCCAGGTTGTGGGACGGACTCGCGGCGTGTCGGCAGCGGTGGTACAGGCGGCGATGGTACAGGCGGCGATGGTACAGGCGGCGATGGCGAGGCAGGTGATGATCAGCCGATGCATGCCACACCGTAGTTGCTGGCCAGGCCGGAGCGAGAGCCAGACCATCAGCCAAGCGGCCAGCTGGCCAGCGCCTCGTACCGGGTTGCACCAGTGCCGGAGCTTCGCCACAGCACCACGGCGGTGACAACGCAGGCGCCCCAGTGGGCCTGGCCGTGTGCCTCCAGAAGATGAGGCCAGTCGCGGAACAGCGGCAGGCCGCGCGGTGTCGGTTGCGGTCGGCACAAGGTGACGTGCGGACGGAACGATGACTCGGGCATCAACTCCAACGCCTCGCAGAGGTCGCGACGCATGCCGTCGCAGCCCATCTCCGGGTCGTTGACGGCAGAGAAGACGTACTTCGGCTCATCACCGCTGCTGCCGCTGGCGCCCAGTCCGCAGAACGACAGGGCTGGTGCGCGCAGGCTGCCCGCCACCTCGTGCAGCGCATCGGGCAGATAGCGCGCCTCGTCATCGTCGACTGATCCGAGGAAGATCAGGGTCAGATGATAGTCATCCGGGTGGGTCCAGCGTGCGGGCAGGTCCCAGGCGCGCAGTCGCTGCACAACGCTGCGCAGACGCTCGCTGGAGTCGAGGTCGAGACGAAGACCAAGGAAGTGGTTGCAGGGCACGCGGATGACCGTCGGTCACGGGGTTGTCGTGTCTAGCCGGGCGGCGCAGCGGCTCTAGCGAAGCCGGCTCACGGTTTCCGGTGACGTCGCGTCTCGGGTAGCGGCACCGTGTCGGTGTCGTGTCCTGGCGCTTTGCCGACGGCGTCACCGAGGGCGGCGATCGCCTCTTCTGGCGTGTCGGCGAGACGCAGCAGATCAAGATCGCCATGGCTGATGTAGCCATGCTTGTCCTCCATCGTCTGCTTGATCCACCCCAGCAGTCCACCCCAGAACTCGCGGCCATACAGCACGATCGGCATGGGCGGGATCTTGTGCGTCTGGACCAGCGTGACGGTCTCAAACAGCTCATCGAGGGTGCCGAAGCCGCCCGGCATCACCACGACCGCGCAGGTGTGCTTGAGGAACATCACCTTGCGCACGAAGAAGTAATGGAACTTCACTTCGTGGTTGATGTAGGGGTTGGAGGATTGCTCCATCGGCAGCTGGATCGACAGGCCGATCGAGGTTCCCCCGGCCTCGCGGGCACCCTTGTTGCCGGCCTCCATGATGCCGGGACCGCCACCAGTGATTACCGGATGGCCGCGTTGCACCGCCAGCCGGCCGATCTCGACGGCCGCCTTGTAGTAGGGATCGTTGACCGGTGTCCGTGCCGATCCGAAGATCGTCACCGCCTTTGGCAGCTCGGACAGCGACTGGAACCCTTCGACAAATTCGCCGAGAATGCGGAACATGCGCCACGAATTCTCTTCGGTCTTGTGGCCAGTCGGATGCGGGGTGAGGGTCATGGGACGTTCTCCGTGTTCAGTATAGGAACCGTCTACCCTCACCGCAACGACAGGCCGGCACAGTTGCGACCAACCAGGTGCCACTCGCCGTCAGCGCATCTCACGCGCATCGCACATCGCGCTGCGCGCTGCGCGCTGCGCACATGGCGCCGCTAGCGAGCGCCGAAGCGGGCCGCGCCCGAGCCGTGCTCGCTGTGTGGTCCTGGGCGGCCCGCGCCCAGCGAGCCCGGACGTAGTGCGTGGTCCCGATCGGCGAGCGTCAGCGAGCCGGGCTTGGCGGGAGATCCGAGGGCGGCAGCCCTCGGCGGGGTTTGCAGGGGCCGGCCCCTGCCGCAAAAAGCCGGGCTTGGCGGGGTTTGCAGGGGCCGGCCCCTGCCGCGGGGAAAGTTAGTAGCTCTCGCCTGGCGCTGGAAACGTTCCTGCCCGCACGTCCGCGGTATATGCCCCGAAGGCGCGGCCCATCTCTTCGGCGAGTTTGGCATACTTGCGCACGAAGCGTGGCTGGAACTGGGTGTTCATGCCCAGCATGTCTGGGGTGACCAGGATCTGGCCATCGCAGCCGGCGCCGGCGCCGATGCCGATGGTCGGGATGCTCAGCTGGGCGGTGATGCGGGCTGCGAGATCCTGAGGGACCTTTTCGACCACCACGGCGAAGGCGCCAGCCTCCTGCACCGCCAGGGCGTTGGCCAAGATCTGATCAGCTTCACTCTGATCGGTGCCGCGCGTCTTGTAGGTGCCGTACGAATTGATGCTTTGCGGCTGCAGGCCGATGTGGCCGCAGACCGGGATGCCGGCTTCGACCAAGCGGCGGACGATGGTGCGGATGCCGGTACCGCCCTCCAGCTTCACCGACTCGGCCATACCTTCCTTCATCAAGCAGATGGCGTTGCGCAGCGCGTCGTCGGCGCCGGTGTGGTACGAGCCGAACGGCATGTCGGCGATGGTCAGGGCCCGTTTCACGCCCTTGGTCACCACCCGGGTGTGATAGAGCATCTGCTCCATCGTCATCGGCAGGGTGGTGTCGTTGCCGGCGAAGACCATCGCGGCGCTGTCACCGACCAGCACGACGTCGACGCCGGCTTGGTCGATAAGCCGGGCGGTCAGGTAATCGTAGGCGGTCAGGCAGGCGATCCGTTCGCCCGACTGCTTCATCTCGGTCAGGCGCAGGGTCGTGACCTTGCGCTCGCCGGCTTTGCTCGATTCGGCCATGGCCACAGTCGAAGGCCCGCGGCCTATTGCGGAAGTGGGAAGTTCAGCCGAGTTCGGCAATGACCTGCGCGCCGTAGCGTGATGCGCGTTTCTCGCCCCAGCCGTGGCACAGGGCCAGTGCCTCGATCGTCCGAGGTTTGAGTTCGCAGACTGCGCGCAGGCCGGCGTCGGTAGCCACGACATAGGGCGGCAGGCCGGCGGCGGCAGCCAGGCTGGCGCGCAGCTTGCGCAGGCGTTCGAACAGCCCGGTGTGCTCGGGTGACGCGCTGGGTGTGCCGGCGGTGGCGGCAGCTCGCTTGCCCTTGCGGCGGCGTTCGCGCGGCGGCGCCGGCGCGTCGAGGCGGACTTCGCCCACGCCCTTGCACAGGGCGTAGCCGGCTTCGCTGAGAGAGAGGGTTGGATACTCGCCATCGTCGACCTGCAGATGGCCCTGGGCGATCAGCTGATCGATCCAGCGGCGCAACTGGGTGTCGTGTGTGTCCTTGAGCAGGCCGAAAACGCTGAGCTGGTCGTGGCCCCAGCGCTTCACCTGCTCGTCGTCAGCACCGCGCAGCACCTTGCTGACATGGCCGGAACCGAAGCGGTTGCCGGTCCGCCATACTGCCGAAAGCAGTTTCTTGGCGGTCAACAGCGCCTCGTCGGCTGATAGGGCGGCAGTCTCCTCCAGGCACACATCGCAGGCGCCGCAGCCATCGGCGGATGCCGGGTCCTGAGTCTGGCCGAAGTGCTCGGATAGTAGGCGGTGCCGACAGATCGGGGCGCTGGCATAGCGTCCGATCGCGGCGAGCTGCCGCTCCATACCGCGCAGCCGTTCGGGATCTGGCGATTCCTGGCGGGCAAGGAAGCGCCAGGTGGCGAAGTCCTGACCGCCCCACAGCAGCACGCACTCGGCTGGCTCGCCGTCGCGTCCAGCGCGTCCGCTCTCTTGCTGATAGTGCTCGACTGAGCGCGGCAGGGCGGCGTGGATGACGAAGCGTACGTTGCTGCGGTCGATGCCCATGCCGAAGGCGACGGTTGCGACGACGACCTGCAGACGTTCCGCGGTGAAGTCAGCGACTGTGCGGGAACGCAACGCGGCATCCAGCCCGGCGTGGTAGGCGCGGGCGTCGATGCCTTTGGCCTTCAGCTTGGTGGCGAACTGTTCGACCGCCTTGCGAGTCTGGGCGTAGACGATGCCGCCTTCGCCGGCATGGCGGCCGATCACCGTGAGCATCTGCTCAAGCGGCTGTTCTCGCGGCATGGCGCGGAAGACCAGATTGGGCCGGTCGATCGCACCAACCAGGCGGAGTGGATCCGGCAGGCGCAACTGAGCGACGATGTCGTCCTGCACCCGCGGTGTGGCTGTCGCGGTCAGGGCCATCACCGGGACCCGCTTCCACGAGGCCAGCACGGTCGCGATCTGGCGGTATTCGGGGCGGAAATCATGGCCCCAATGGCTGATGCAATGGGCCTCGTCGATGGCAACCAGGCGTAGTCGTCGCTGGATCGACGCTGACAGGTCGCCCAGGACCAGCCGTTCCGGCGACAAGTAGAGCAGACGCAGGCTGCCATCGTCGAGGGCCTGGCGGACCTCGCGTTTCTGGGTCGCGTCAAGATTCTGGTGCATCGCTCCGGCGCTGATGCCGGCTTCGCGCGCCCCGGCGACCTGGTCGTCCATCAGCGCGATCAGCGGACTGACCACCACCACCAGCCCATCGCTGCAGGCCGCCGGCACCTGGAAGCAGACACTCTTACCGCCGCCGGTGGGTAGCACGATCAGACAGTCGCGCCCGGCCACAGCAGCATCGACAGCCTCCTCCTGCAGGGGACGGAAGGCGTCGTAGCCCCAGTGCTTTTTCAGTGCTTGGCGCGGCGTCACGGGGAGGAAGCGTGGTCGATGGCCGGCCCGCGCCAGAGGCGGGTCGGCGTGGTCATTTCGTCCGCGCCGCCCACAACTCGATCGCCCCCTGGTCATTGGCCAGCCGGGCGAGGGCGAGCCGGCGTCGGGCTAGATCCCGCGATGGGCGGAGTTCGTAGGCGCGTTCTAGGGCGCGGGCGGCATCAAGACGTCGACCATCGGTTTCAGCGAGTTCCCCAAGGCGGGCCCAGATCGCCGCGTCGGGCTCCGACAATGACACGGCGCGCCGTAGCAGGCGCTCTTCGATGACCGGATCGCCACCCATGCGCGCGATACCCGCCCGCAAGACCAGTGAGGGCACATGGTCAGGATCGCGGCGGAGCGCATCGTCGGCCAGCTCGGCGGCCCGCGCCTGGTCCATGCGGCGGGCGGCAACCCAGGCCCGCCCATACGGGCCCCAGGGATTGTCCGGTAGCAGGCGGTCGACATCAGCGAAGGCGGAGTCCGCATCGCCCACCCGGCCGGCTTCCAGGCAGGCTCGGGCGAGCAGGATACGTGGTTCGCCCCACCCCGGACTGGCTTCGACCGCGGCATGTGCCCAGGCAATGCAGCCTGGCCAGTCCTGGTCGTGTTCGGCAAGTTGGGCGCGCATGAGCGGGACCAGCGGGTGGGTGGCCTTCTCGGCGATCAGCGCATCGACGGCGGTGTGCGCCTGGTCGTATAGCCCGTCATCGAGCAGCCGTCGCGCCTCGTCCACCTGCGCTGCGTGCGGATCGCGCGAGGTGGCGCCCGGGGGGGTGCGCCAGATCGCGGCGGCTCGCTGGTTGCCGGCGCACGAAGCCAGCATCAGCAGGCAGACGCATGCCACGGACGCCATCCGGCATCCCGGGTAGATCATACCTCCACCCCCAGGACCCATGCGATGCCTTGGGCCTTGGCGCGCACCTCGTCCCACTCGGCGGCCGGGTCGCTGTCGGCGACGATGCCACCGCCGGCGCGCAGAAGCAGGCGGTGGTCGAGGATCTCGACCGTGCGGATGGCTACCGCCAGCTCGCAGCATCCGTTCTCGACGGTGCCGTAGGCGCCGCACCAAGTACCTCGCTCGCTTCCTTCCAACTCGGCGATGCGGCGCATAGTCGCCAGCTTCGGCGCGCCGGTGATCGAGCCAGCCGGAAAGGTGGAAGCCAGGACCTCCGACAGTCGGATATGCGGTTGCAGCCGGGCGCTGATCCGGGCAACACGGTGGTGCAGTCGCGGCAGATCAATCACCGAACCGGGATCCTCGACGCGCACGCCGCCTGCTAGCGATACCCGACCAAGGTCATGCCGCATGAGGTCGACGATCATCGCCAGCTCGGCCCGCTCCTTGGGGTTGGCGTCCAGCTCGGCGCGCACCGCCGCCTCGCTGCCGGACACGCGTCGTCGAGTGCCTTTGATCGGTTCGCAGGTCGCGACTCCGTTGGCCACGCGCAGGAACAGCTCGGGACTGTTGCCGACCACCGCGGGGCCGTTGCCGCCACGGGCGACGCAGGCGAAGGCTGCCGGGTCGGCGTGTAGTAGCGCGAGATGAAGTGCGAGATCCGGATATCGATGCGGCGTCAGCGTGATCGTCCAGGTGCAGGCAAGGTTCAGCTCGTAGCACAGCCCGGCGGCGATCGAATCCTGGGCGGCTCGCACCCGGGCGATGTGGCCGTCGGCGGACCAGGATGGCGTGGCCGACAACCCAGTCGGAGCGCACGTATCGGTCGGTTTTCCGTCGAGTCGGATGCCCGTGTTGCCGGGCAGCGGCCAGGCTCGCCCAGGCTGCGTTGGGAAATCGTAAGGGAGGACGACGAACCAACGACCGGCCACATCGAGATCGGCAAAACTGCGCAGTTGGCGAACCGCACCGCTGGCAATCGTGCCGACCCCATTGCGGACGAACGCTGCCAACGAGGGCTCGCCAGCGCAGCGCAGCAGCTCGCTGGCGTAGTTCACGCCGGATCGCAACGCATGCTGAGGTCGAGTGCGATCACGCTGTGGGTCATCGACCCGGTCGAGATCCGGTCGACGCCGCTGTCGGCAACCGACCGGACGCTCGCCAGGGTGATGCCACCGCTGGCTTCCAGGAGAGTGCGGGAGCCAAGGCGGTCGCGCTCAAGGACCGCTGTGCGCAACAGGTCTGGCGCCATGTTATCGAGCAGGACGATGTCGGCGCCGGCCGCGATCACCGGGGCGAGATCGGCGAGGTGCTCGATCTCGACCTCGATCGACACCGCGGGCCCGACGGCGGCCCGGGCCTGGCGCACCGCCTCGGCCGGTCCGCTGCCGAGCGGTCCCGGAGGCATCAGCGCGATATGGTTCTCCTTGATCAGCACGGCGTCGTGCAGGCCATGGCGGTGGTTCGCGCCGCCGCCACACAGCACGGCGTGTTTTTGTAGGACGCGCAGCCCGGGAGTCGTCTTGCGCGTATCCAGGATGCGTGCCCGCGTGCCGGCCACCGCGTCAACCAGAGCGCGGGTCATCGTCGCGGTGCCGGACAGGCGTTGGGCCAGATTCAGTGCGGTGCGCTCGCCGGTCAGCAGGGTGCGGGCCGAACCGTGGAAGCGCAGCACGACGTCGCCGGGCGATACGACGGTACCGTCCGCGACCATCGCGCTGAGCTCGACGCCGCCACCGCAGGCGGCGAACACCGTTGCGAACAGCGGCAGGCCGCAGACGACGCCGTGATCCTTCGCCCGCACTGTGCCCGACAGGCGGGCAGATGCCGGCACCAGAGCCTGGCAGGTGACGTCGGCCCCACCGCGCAGGTCCTCGTCGAGGGCCAGACGGATGATGGTGGAGACATCGGGATGGACGTAGGGGTCGCTCACAGAGGTGACGCTATTCCAACGCGGCGCCGTGCCAGAGCATGCGCCCATGCAGCGGACCCCCACGGTATGGACGGCGGTGCTGGCCTGGCTGCTTGCCGCGGCCGGGATGCTGGGTGGCGGGATGCTGATTCACCCCGAGGGGGCCGAGCTGCTGGCGATCAGCCTGGCCCAGGCGTCGGTCGCCTTGCCCGTCCTGTTGCTGCTCATCCAGATGACTCCGACCTCGTTGGGTTTGGGACCGGTCGCCTGGCGTCGCTGTCTGCACGGTGTGGCCATGGGTCCGCTGGCGGTCGGGGTTTCGCTGGTGGCTGGCGGCCTGCTTTTTGCCCTGGTAGGGCCGCCGCCAGCCAATCAGCCGGTCGAACGAGTCATCGGCGTGGTCCACGATCAGGTCGGCCTGACCGGCCTGATCCTGTTGGCGGCGGTGTTGCCAGGGGTGGTCGAGGAGGCCCTGTTCCGTGGCGTCATCCTCAACGGCCTGCGTCAGCGGTTGTCGCCGGCGGCGGCCGTGTTGATCACCGCCCTGCTGTTCGCCGCCCTGCACATGTCGCCCTGGCGCTTCGTGCCCCAGCTGGCGCTCGGTTGTCTGCTCGGCTGGATGACGTTGCGATGCGGCTCGTGCTGGCCGGCGGCGATCACCCACGTCGTCCACAATGCCATCCTGGTGACCGTCGCGGTGGTCGCGCGCGGGCATCCGGCCGTCCATTGACCCCACCCAAGCCGTCCCCATAGTGCCGCGCCCCCGCTTCAGCCCTGGCAGCGCATGTCGCGCCCGCCTCGGCAAGCAGCACTCAGCTTCCTCTGCGAAGCTTCCTGGAGACGACCATGGCCCGCTATAACGGCCCCCGCCTGCGCAAAGTCCGCCGTATCGGCACCGACCTGCCCGGCCTGACCACCAAGACCTCCGCCAAGCGTCCAACCGTGCCCGGAATGCACGGCCCGACCAAGCGGATGAATAAGACCAGCGAATACGGCCTGCGTCTCAAGGAAAAGCAGAAGCTGCGTCTGCACTACGGCCTGACCGAACGCTCAATGCGCCTGGTCTTCCAGCGCGCCCAGCGCATGGCTGGCGACACTGGTCGCAACATGATCGGCCTGCTCGAGAGCCGCTTCGACAATCTGGTCTGGCGCGCCGGCCTGACCCGCACCATCCCCGCCGCCCGCCAGCTGATTGGCCACGGCCACATCAACCTGCGCGGCAAGCGCGCCAAGACGCCGAGCCAGAGCCTGAGCGTCGGCGACGTCTTCCAGGTGCGCGAGGCCTCGCGTAACCGCGAAGATCTGCGCATCTCGGCCAACAGCCCGGTGCGCGAGCGCCCGGCCGGCATCAAGATCGATCTCGACACCATGGCGATCACCATCGAAGCCCTGCCCGGCCTCGAGCAGATCCCGCTCGACGTCAACATCCAGAAGGTCATCGAATACTTCGCCAAGTAAGGCGAAGGGTGTGGATGCGCGGGTAACCGCGCTGATGCAGACAACAACCCGGGGTTTTGCCCCGGGTTGTTGTGTTATGGGCTATCGCCATTGATCTGGCTGCTCATCAACCGTACTAAACAGTGATCAGGAAACGGTGCCGATCGCCGGGCTGTCCGCGAAACGACGCGGCCCAGGGCAACGCCCTGGGCCGCTCGCTTTTACAACAAGTCGGACGTCTTAGGAAACGGCGCCGGCGATCGGCTTGTCATCGTCTTTCAGATCCGTGATCATCGCTTCGACGGTCAGCATCAGACCGGCGATCGAGGCGGCGTTCTGCAACGCGGCGCGGGTCACCTTGGCCGGGTCAACGATGCCGGCCTTGACCAGATCCTGGTATTCCTTGGTGCGGGCGTTGTAGCCCCAGTTCTCGTTCTTATTGGCCATGATCTCGGCAACGATCACGGCACCGTTCTGGCCGGCGTTCTCGGCGATCTGCTTGGCCGGGGCTTCCATCGCGCGCAGCACGATCTCGGCGCCGAGCTTCTGATCGGCATCAAGCTTCTTGGCGATCGCTTCGACAGCGGACTTGGCGCGCAGCAGGGCGACGCCGCCGCCGGCGACGATGCCTTCTTCGACGGCCGCACGGGTGGCGTGCAGGGCGTCTTCGATGCGGGCCTTCTTCTCCTTCATCTCGGGCTCGGTGGCAGCACCGACCTTGATGACGGCGACGCCGCCGGACAGCTTGGCGAGGCGCTCCTGGAGCTTCTCACGGTCGTAGTCCGAGCTGGTGTCGTCGATCTGCTGCTTGATCGAAGCGATGCGACCCTGGATGTCGGCCTTCTTGCCGGCTCCTTCGATAATGGTGGTCGTTTCCTTCTCGATCTTGACGTTCTTGGCGGTGCCAAGGTCGGCCAGTTCGACGTTCTCTAGCTTCTCGCCGAGGTCTTCGGCGATGAACTTGGCGCCGGTCAGGACGGCGATGTCCTTGAGCATTTCCTTGCGGCGGTCGCCGAAGCCCGGCGCCTTGACGGCGCAGACCTTGAGCACACCGCGCAGCTTGTTCACCACCAAGGCGGCGAGGGCTTCACCCTCGACCTCTTCGGCGATAACCAGCAGTTCGCGGCCGCCCTGGGCGACCTTCTCGAGCAGGGGCAGGAACTCGCGCAGGTTCGAGATCTTCTTCTCGTAGACCAGGATCAGCGGCTTCTCGAGGCTGACCTCCTGGTCCTCGTTGCCCGCGGCGAAGGACGGGCTGATGAAGCCCTTGTCGAACTGCATGCCCTCGACGAGGTCGAGCTTGGTCTCGGTGCTCTTGGCCTCCTCGACGGTGATCACGCCGTCCTTGCCGACCTTGTCCATCGCCTCGGCGAGGAGCTTGCCGATCTCCTCGTCGCTGTTGGCGGAGATGGTGCCGACCTGGGCGATCTCGGCGTTGTTCTTGACCTTGGTCGAGATCTTGGCGATCGCGTCGACGGCGGCTTCAACGGCCTTGTCGATGCCGCGCTTCACTTCCGTCGGGTTGGCGCCCGAGGCGGTTACCTTGAGCCCCTCGCGGAAGATCGCCTCGGTGAGGACGGTCGGGGTGGTGGTGCCGTCGCCGGCGACGGTCGACGACTTGTTCGCGACCTCCTTCACCATCTGCGCGCCCATGTTCTCGATCGGGTCTTCGAGCTCGATCTCTTTGGCGACGGTCACGCCGTCCTTGGTCACGGTCGGGGCGCCGAACTTCCGGTCGATGATCACGTTGCGGCCCTTC
>JBBQCI010000027.1:0-41433 GCA_038318565.1 Planctomycetota bacterium | reverse complement strand
TGGTCAGACCTGGCACGCGGAAGAAGACTGACAGCCCGGTTTTTAACCGGGCCGCATCGGTCGCTGGTACGCTGCAGTGCAACAGGATGCGGCTGCGATCGATGACCGTCGCGATGGCGGTGCCAGACATCGCCGCTTGGCCGGTTCCGGCCTGGCGCTCCTGGATGATCCCGGCGAGGGGGCTGGTCACGCGCGCATCAGTCAGATCCAACTGAGCTCGTTGTAGCGCGACCTCGGCACCGGTCACATCGGCCGCCGCCTGGGCGCTGCGCGCCGCAACCTGGGCCAGTTCGTCGGAACTGATCAGGCCAGGCTGTGCCTTGGCCCCATCTTCACGGCGTTTCTGCTGGCTAACGGCATCATCGCGTGCGGCGTGGGCGCGCGCCAGCTGCGCCTCGGCGGCAGCGACTGCCAAGCGGTACCGTTGCGGTTCGATCTCGGCGACGACCTGGCCGGCACTGACCGCGTCGCCCTCTTGGACCAGGATGCGGTCGATCACACCAGCCACGCGGGCGGTGATGCGTACGGTCTCGCGAGCCATTAGCTGGCCTGGTGCACTGATGCTGCGTTGCTCTGGCTCGGCGACAGCGGTGGCGACCTCGACGTTGAAGCGGCTGCCGGCCTGGCCATCCGCCTCGGCCGGCGGCTTGCCGCAGGCGGCGAGTACGGCCAGAGCCGCGAGCAGGGCCGTGCGCTTCACGGCTTGTCCGTCGGCTCGCGATCGCTCAGAGGCCATAGGCCGGCCAGCTGGCGCAGGTCGAGTCGGCTGCGCGCCATAAGCAGCTGCGATGCGACCAGGTCGCTTTCAGCTTCGAATTGGCTGCTGATCGCATCGGCGTCTTCCAGGGCGGTGGCCAGTCCCTGCTTGTAGCGGGCGCGCACCTCATCGGCATTGGCCTTGGCGAGACGGTCACGGGCCTCGCTCTGGGCCAGGGACGCCTCGGAGGTCTCCAGATTGGCGAGCGCGGTCAGCAGATCCTTGCGCAGGCCGCGCAACTGCTGCGTGCGGTTCAGGCCGGTCTCGCGACGATCAGCCTCAGCTTGGCCGATTGCTCCTCCGCGATCGCCGCCGTCGTACAGCGCCCAGTTGGCGAGCAGGGACAGCGTCACGTCGGTATCGTTGTTCTTCCGGGCGAGCTCGGGATTGGTGCTGTCGTACGAGCCGGCCGTAGCGCGGGCGCTGATGTCAGGGACCCAGCGGCCATAAGCGGCGCGGACCGACTGGTCAGCAGCGGCTTCGCGGAATTGCAGGGCGCGCAGGTCAGCGCGATAGGCGATGGCGAGGCGGTGCAGTACCTCGTCCTCACGCGACGGTATATCGATCGACGTGGGTGTGATCAACGGCCCATCCAGCGACGAGACGATCAGGTCTTCCAAGGCCAGCCGCGAGGTGGTGACTAGGCTGCGGGCACGGGTGACGGAGAGCTTCGCGGTCGCCTCTTCCAGCTCGGCGCGGGTCACGTCGGTGCGGGTCGACAGACCGGCCTGCAAGCGCGCCTTGGCGTCAGAGACCGAGGTGGTCGAAACGGCGAGTCGGCGATTGGCGGCGTTCACTTGGCGATCGGCGGCAAGCACGTTCAGGAAGACGCCGCTGACCGCGTAGGATAGGATGCGGCGGGTCTCGAGACCATCGAGCTGCTGCGCGCGCAGCGCATATTTGCTGGCGGCGAGATTCGACCAGGCGCCGGCGCGCAGCAGGGCCATCTCGGCGCTCGCGTTCCATGCCGTGGTCTCGTTTGCCGGCCCTCCGGTGGGCAGGTCGTTCGCTTGGGTGGTCGACAACGAGCCGTTGAGCAGGAGGCTGGGGCGCAGGGCGGCAGCGGCGCGGCTAATGGTCGCTTCGGCGCGCTCGACTCGGGCAGCTGCGATTTCGGGGGTTTCGTTGCGGGCCAGCGACAGGGCGATGGCCTGTTCCAGTTTGAGCCCATTAGCCACGTCAGGCGCCGGCTGCGCGTCTGGCACCGGCCCTGCTGTCTGAGCTGCTGGAGCCGGTTGCGCTGCGGGAGCTTCCGCTGCTGGAGCCGGTTGCGCTGCGGGAGGTGGTACGACATCTTCAGCGCACAAGGCAGCAATGGCGAGCAGGGCGGCAACCGGACGGGAGATGTTCATTGATTCCTCGGAGGTTCAGGCCAGCGGCAATGGCGGGGACGTACAATTCATGAAGCATGGAAACGGACAAGCGCTGCTCCGTTCCCGATCTACATGGATAATGACTGACTGGTCAGACACCTCCTGCAGAGTAGACTTCGAAGGAGGGAGTCCAGAACTGAATGACTGGTCAGTCATGTTGCTGTTTCAGTTGCGCTAGGTGTGCATCAGCTGGCCATTACCCATGGCCAAGTTGCGGATCAGCCGGCTAACGTTGGAAGATCGGCAGATATTGATTCGGAATCTGCAGTATGATCAGGGCCATCGCGGTGCCATACGCTGCGCCGGGGCCTTCGACCCCGGGCCAGGTGCCATCGGGGGCCTGCCGGGACAGGATGGCGGTCGAGGCCTGCCCCCAATAGCGCTCCCAGTCCTCGGCTTCGGGGCTGTGGAACATCGCCTGGCTGGCGTAGTATTGGCCATACCAGAAGTAGTTCGAACTGCCGAGATGGCCTGGCACGAATCGGCGGATGAAGCGCAGCGCGGGACCCAGGTGGACGTCGCTGAGATCATGTACGCCGGCGCCGATCAGGCTCATCGCGCCGGCAGCTGCACGGGGTACGCCCTCAGCGCCTTCGGTGCCCCAACTGCCGCCGC
Source organism: Planctomycetota bacterium (assembly GCA_038318565.1). Classification (GTDB taxonomy): domain Bacteria; phylum Planctomycetota; class UBA11346; order UBA11346; family UBA11346; genus UBA11346. Next base: position 38,688 of record JBBQCI010000027.1, on the reverse strand, counting down.
CCGCGGTGTAGGCGAAGCCGCCGCCGCCGGTGGCGCAGCGGCGGACGTAGGCGATGGCACGGGCGCTGGCGTCGACCGAAGGCTTGCCGCCGATGCCGACGTTCCACGCCGCGCGCAGCGCCATCACCTGGCAGATCGTAACGCTGAGGTCGGCGTCGACCGGCACCGGTTGGTAGCGCCAGCCGCCTTCAGCGTTCTGGCTGCGGTGGATTAAATCGATCGACGCTTCAAGCGAACGCCGCACCGGCTCGCTCGGCTCCATGCCATAACACTCGGCGAGAAACAGCGTGGCGAAGCCGTGCCCGTACATGTTGCCGTAGTCGTTGCCGAGATAACCCGACGCGCGGTCCTGGCGGGAGATGACGTAGCGCAGCGCCTTGCGGCAGGCCTCGTTGTATTGTCCGCGTACCGGGGTGTGACCGCCGGCGAGCAAGGCCATGCCGCCAAGCGCGGTGATGCCAGCACCTTCACCGATCGCGCCGTTGGCATCCTGGAGTTTAACCAGAGCGGCCAGCCCTTTGTCGATGGCGGCTTCTAGTTGAACTGTCGACGGGGCGGCGACTGCAGTCGGCACGGCAGCTTCGCCGCCCCACGCTGGCGCAATGCAGATCAATGTCGTGAGAAGGAGACGCGCGCTCACCGCTCCTCCAGCTTTTCGAGATAGCGCTCGAACAGTTGCAGCGCTCCGGCCGGCATGCGCTGTTCGCGGGCTTGGCGCAACTGCTCGCGGCGTTCTGGTGGCAACTGCAGCAGAGCAGTCGCATCCTGTCCGGCTTCGACCTTGGTGCCGGTCTGGCCTGCTTCACCGGCGAGCGCTCCATTTGCACCTGCTTGGCCAGACTTGTCGGGACTGCCGTTGGGCTGGCCGGGCTTGGCGCCACCGGGCTTCGGCGGCTCGCCCTCGCCGGCCGCCGTTGGTGGCGGCTTCTGCCCCTTGCCGCTCCCCCCACCGCCACCTCCACCGCCTCCACCCTGGCCCTTGGCCTCGGCGAGGATCTGACGCAAGGCCTCTTCGGCGGCGAGCATGTGATGACGAGTGGTGGTGCCGCTGTCGTGCTGGGCGAGCAGTTCAGCGGCCCCGTCGGCTGAACGGCGGGCCCGGCCCATCAGCACATTCGGACGGCTGCCTGGACGGGTCGCGCCTTCCACCATGCCGATCAACTTGGCCAGTTCCGTTTGCATGGCGCCGGTATCGACCGGACGGCCAGCGGCGGCGATCGCCTGGATCTCGGATTGACGGGCGATCAACAGGGCCAGTTCGGCGGCCGGCGGGAAGGGGGCCTGACTGCCGCCACCGCCGCCTTTGCCGCCACCGCCCTCACTGGCCGCCATCTGGGTGCTGGCGGCGATGTCGATCACGCGCTTTAGTTCGGCTAGTGCGATGCGTTCCAAGGAAAGCCCGCGCGCACCAAGGGCTGGCGTGTGCAAGTGGATCAACGCCTTGTCCATCGCCGCTTCGACCCGCTTAATTGCGGCCAGTGCAATCGGCTGTTGGTCGAGCAGCTTGATGCCTTCCTCGCGCAGGCGCAGCACGATGTCGTCCTGTTGTTGTGCTACTGCCCCGAGGTCGCGCTTGGCCGCGAAGTCGGGCTCGTTCTCGGCGATTCGCTTGTCGATCGGCAGGCTGTCGGCCAGGACCTTGGTCTGCTGTTCAAACAAAACGCGCAGCAGGGCGACGACATCGGGCTGTGACTTCTCGGGCTTGGGCTTGTCCGGATCGTCCTGCTTGGGGTCGAGGGCACGTTGGGCCTGACGGAGCAGTTCGCCGGCTGTGCCGGCATCACGGGCCGCACTGGCGCGGTCGCCGGCGCCAAGCGCCGACTGGGCGCCCTGCTGGGCGTTGCCGGCCGCCGCCGCGGCTTGCTCGGCTGCCGGCTTGTCTTTCAGCTCGGCGGCCAGCCGTTCGGTCTCCTGGCGCAGACGGTCTTGTTCGCGGGCGGCCTCGTCGCGCGCCATGCCGCGTTCGATCGCCTCGGCCAGGCGTTCCTGGCGTTCGGCCAGCTCGCCTGCTTTGCGGGCCAAGTCGGACATGCGGTCGCCGCCGCGCAGCAAATCAAGGATGCGGGTCAGGGTGGCGATGACCGCCTGCTGGGCGTCGGGCACACGCGGACGGCGGTCCCCCGAGGCGATGTCGCCGGCGGCGGCGGCCATGCGTTCGGCCGGAGCTTGCTCGCGCACCACCGCCTTGGCCGGATCCAGCGTCGCCGGGCCAGACAGGATGCGGCGCTCGGCGTCAGCAGCGCGGGCCGATAGTTCCTTCTGGCGGGCCGCCAGATCGCTCTGGCGAGTGCGTCCAGCCTCATCGGGCTGCTTGGTCAGGTGTTCGCGTACGAATGGGCGGGTCTCGGCCATCAGCGCCTGCTGCCGCTCGATCAGTTGGGCGATGATGCGGGTGAGGTCGCTGTCGGAGAGCATGCGGTCGAGGGCGCGTTCGGCTTTGTCGAGGGCGGCGTCGCCTGTCCGTGCGGCCGCTTCGTCGCCTCCAGCCGCCTGAGCCAACGATGGTCCTGCCTCGGCACTGGCGGCACGCGCCTCGATGGCCGGAGCGATGCGTTCCGGTTCGAGGCCATTTTCGCCCCAGCGCCGCTCGATGCGCGCGAGCAGTTCGGTGGCGCGGGCGGCATTCTGGCCGGCGGTGCGCGCGGTGGTCGGCAGTTTGGCCGGATCGGCCATGCCAGGGGCGAGGTCGGTGCGTGCCTGGTTGATGCGGTCGCGCGCTTCGGCCAGTTGGCGCTCCAGGTCGCGGCGTAGTTCATCCTCGGCGACCACTTTGAGCACGAGTGGCGCGCTGGTACCGACGCCAGGCCCGGTCACGTCGTTGGCGTCCTCGCCCCGGCCCAGCAGCGTGATGGTCGCGCCCGGCCCGGCCAGACTGGCAACATCGATCTGCACGCGACGGGTGATCGCGCGGCGATTGTCGAGATTCTCGGTAAGCAGGCTGCGTGGCGCACTCGCTGCCGGCGCGCCGCTGGGCGTCGCAGTGAGGCCAAGCTTGGCCAAGCCGAGGTCGTCGCCGGCCTCGATTGCCACCGTCACCTTGGCCCGTGGGCCAACCGCCTCGTCACCGCGCGGACCTGACAACGATACGGTCGGGGCGCGGTCGGGCTCAATCGCGATAGGGAAGCGCGCCGCGGGATGCAGACTGATGCCATCCGGGTCGCTTGCCTCGACCAGCAGATCGCTGCTGGCCGTCACTGTCAGCGAGCCGTGCCAGCCGGTATCATCGCGGGTCAAGACCATCGGCTGGTCGCCGAACATGGCCGTGACCCTGGCGACACTGCGGCCCGCAGGTGCGGAGAGGCTCAGGTGCACGTCGAGGTGGCTGCCGGCCAGCGCCTGGCAGGCCGGGCTGGGCAGCTGCTGGGTCGGCAGGCGGCTGTAGGCCGGCGGCGTCAACGTAGTGACAGCGCCGTCCAGTTGCGGCCGGGAGACGACCAGCACGGTGACGCTGGCCGAGTGGGCATCACCACCCGCCACCGTGACCGTCCAAGTGCCTTGGCTGAGTGGCACCGAGGTGCGCCACGGCCCGCTGATACCCGGCAGCTGGCGTGCGCCGCCATTGCCAGAGGCATCGCGCCAGCTGATCCGCGCAGCGCTGTCACTGCCGCGGATCCGTTCGATCTGGATGACCGCGGGCAGGTCGACCGCAACCACGGCGTGCTCGGTGGAAATGGTGAAGGCCGAGGCGCGGGTCCAGTCGTGGCTGGACAAGGGTAGGGCCAGGCGGGCCAGGCCATCACGCCAGAAAGTTGGGACGGTCACAGCGACCAGCAAGGCGGCCGCGATGGCACCGCCGGCGATCGCCAGAGTCCGCGGCAGACGGCTGGCTGGGACCAGGGTACGAACGGTGCTTGCCGGCAACAGCTCGATCAGGCGCTGGTGTTCGGCTTCGCCCAGGTCGATGCCGTCGATCACGGTCAGCAGGCGGCCTTCCAGGGCAGGGGTGCGGCGCTCGATGAAGGAGGCGAGCTCGCGGTCGGACAAGGGTGCGCGCAAGGGCCGGATCAGCCGGCGCCAGGCCACCCCGGCGAGTCCGCTAACGATCGCCAGCAAGATCATCAGACGCAGCCAGCCAGGCAGGAACCAAATCCGGTCGGCCAACACTGCTCCTCCAGCGCAGGCGATCAACAGCGCTGCGAGTCGTGCTGTTCCGCCCAACGCGACCGTGCGGCGCAGACGGCCGCGAACGCTGGCGAGAAGGGCGGGGGCATCCATACCCGTACGTTAGCGCCCTGGAGCCAGCTGCCAGCGGCCAACGGCCAACCGCCACGGCGTGTTCATCCTGCGATACGGTCGAGCCGTCCGCCGGCCGCCGCCAGGGCGAGCTCGGCGGCCGGCCGGTCGACGCCCAGGCGCTGCATCGCCACCGCGGTTTTGGCCGACCAGCCAGAGCGCTCCAGCAGGTCGAAGGCCTGGGTGCGGTCGAGGCTGGTCAACGTGGTGACAATACGGGCGGCGCGATCGCGCAGCTTCACGTTGCTGGCTTTGACGTCGACCATCAGGTTGCCGTGCACCTTGCCGGTCAGGACCATCAGCGCGGTCGAGATGGCATTGAGCGCCAGCTTGGTCGCGGTGCCGGCCTTCATCCGGGTCGAGCCGGTTAGTACTTCGGGCCCAGTCGTCAGCAGGATGCGCCGGCAGCCGGCAGGGGCGGGTACGTCGGCGCAGGTGAGCAGGCAGCGTACGGCTGATCGCGTGCACCAGTCGAGCGCGCCGTGCACGTACGGCGTGGTGCCGCCGGCCGCGATGCCGATCACGGTGTCGTCGGCGGTCAGCTGCAGGGCGGACAGTTCCGGGATTGCCCCGGCGGGATCGTCCTCGGCGCCTTCACTGGGAATGCGCAGGCTACGGTCGCCGCCGGCGATGATGCCGATGAAGCGGCCGGGCGGCTCGCAGAAGGTTGGCGGGATCTCTGACGCGTCGAGCACGCCGAGTCGGCCGCTGGTTCCGGCACCAAGGTAAATGACCCGTCCGCCACGCAGGAAGCCTGGCGCTGCGGCCGCGACCAGGGCGGCGATCTCGCTTTCGGCTGCCTCCATCGCCGTCAGTACGGCGTGGTTCTCGGTATTCATCAAACGCACCAGCCCGGCCGCATCGAGCGTGTGCAGTTGGGCGCTGCGTGGATTGGCGCGCTCGGTGTCGATGTGCGAGCGGTCGGGGATCATGGCTGGGCAGGCTGGTTCTTGGCGGGCCGGCTCAAGCTTGGAGCGCAAGCACGGAGCTGGCCGCGCCCCGTGTCACTTCCTCAGCGGTTTTTCTGGTGGCGGGACAAGGATGGCGTCGAGATCGATTTCGAGAGACCAACGGGTGTCTTCTTCAATCTTGGCAGACGCCGGAGAGCCCATGGTTGAACCATAGGTGCGCGCCCCCGGTAACGAGCCCCATCGACTGGCCGGGATCATCGCCGGGCGTGGCTGGGCAGGGTCGAGGCCAACCCGCACGCGGCTGGCTGACAACCGTTCATAGGCAATCGGCGGGTTGTTGGCATCCCTCCCGTCCAACCAGCCCGGCGGCAGCCAGACAGCCAGAGCTGCCTGGTCAATTGGCAGCGGAGTCCCTACGCGATATCGGCAGGCGATCACCGCCATGGTCTGGCGCAGGCGGGTTCCATAGCTGGACTCCATGGCGGTGATGGCGGATTCCAGCAGGTTGGGGATGGCGATGCTGCTCAGCAGTGCTGGTATGCCGAAGGGCATGCGCGGAATCTCCACCGGCGGAAGGCCACGCATCTGCGCCTCGGCACTGGCCATCTCCGCAACCCCGACGGCGCCGTCGTGGCCACAGATTACCCAATAGGGGATGTCCTGGATGCCTGACCACCACGGGGCGGTTGAAGATCCGGAAGCGGTGACACCGAGGGCCGAGAGCTCGCCGATGTGTATGCGGGCGATGCGGCTGAATGACAGACAGCGTTCGTTCTGGAATGCTGTCGCCACCCAGGGCAGGTAATCGCGTGGTTGCGACTGCCAGTTCGTTAGTGCTTCCGGCGGCAGCCGGCCACGGGTGGCCAGATACAGACAGGTCTGATCGTGGATCGCATGGATGGCGAGGCTGATCATGGCATCGATCAAGGTCGCAGGCTGGCTGTTGGCGACGCGCAGGCGGTCCAGCTCGGCCAACGCCGGTCGCGGATCCTCGGCAGTTACGGCGGTTAGCGCCCACCAATTGGTCACTGCGCGGGCGCATAACAGCGACGACGTCGGAGAATTACCCCAGATCTCACTCAGGCTCAAAGAGTCCAACCGGTCGGCATCGCGCTCCATGGATCCGTAATAGGACATCAGAGTGGGACCCTCGGCGAGTAGAGCGGCCACCGCCGTCGCGTCGGTGCGCCCCAGTCGCAGAAAGTCGGCACGCTTGTCGAGTTCCTGCTGGGTGTACCGCCGTTCGCCGAGAGCTCGTCCCGGCAGTGATCCGGGGTTGTCACCCCATTTGCCCATGCGTCGGAACAGGTCTTCCAGGCGGCGCTGGCGATCAGCGTCGACGGCCGGAGCGTCTGCCAGCATATCGCGTCGATCCACCAGGAATCCCCGCGCTCGCAGATCCGCTTGCACGGCGTCAAAGCGCACCTGACCGTGAACACGCAAGGTCAGCGCTGCGGAGGCGAGGAGGAGCCCTACCAAGATAAGCCACATCCACCAACGCATGCGGAAGCGGTAAGGGGCGTGGTCCATGATGCAGAAGCTAGGTCGGCCGTCAGGACACCGCAAGAGACGTCGATGACCGTGGTCCGGCCACACGTGTCAGGGCAGGCAACATGGACCTGTGTTGAATCAGCCCCAGGCGAGCCGCCTGGGGCGACGGGCGGCCAAGCTGGCCGCGCTCCGTGTCACTGTCACGGTAGGCACCACACTCCGGCGATCGCGGTGCGATCTGCGTTGGTGACTTGGGGCAGGGCGATGTGGTGGCGATCTTGGCACAGCGCGCCCAAGACTGCCCAGGCCATCGCTTCGCGGTAGGCGGCGGGCATGCCGAGGTCATCGGAGAGCACCACTGGGCAGGTTGAACGCGCGGTCAGCTCGGCGACTAGGCGGCGGTTGCGCACGCCACCGCCAGCTAGCACCAGCCGCTCGGTGCCGGCGGCAGCGGCCGCGATCACGGTGGCGACGGCGGCGCAGGCGCTGGCTGCTAGGTCAGCTGGTCCGACGGCGCGGTGGCGCTCGACCCACGCTCCAGCCTCGTCGCCGGTGCCCAGGCTACGACCGGCCTTGGCCTGGCGACGCAGCACGCTCACCAGGGCCTGGGTGGCCTGTTCGTCCGGCGTGCCGGCCATGGCGGCCTGTCCGTCGCGATCACATGGCGCATCGAGCACGGCGCGGGCCACCGCATCCAGTACTTGGTTGCAGGCGCAGACGTCGGCCCCGACGATACGGTCGATGTCCTGTCCGCCAGGTAAACGGGTGACATTGCAGAATCCGCCGAGGTTGGCGACGGCGCGGTCCTCGGTTCCGTGGCGCAGCAACAGGAAGTCCGCCAGCGGCGTCAGCGGTGCGCCTTGACCGCCATTGGCGAGATCGGCGGCGCGCAGGTCGTAGACCACCGGCAGGCCGAGCCCATGCGCCAGCGGTGCGGGTTGGAACAACTGCCAGGAATCCGGCGGGGCGTGGTAGACGGTCTGGCCGTGCACGCTGACGAATTGGATCTTGTGGCGCTCGTGCAACGGTTGCAGCGCCTCAAGGTGGAGCAGCGCGAAAGCGCGCTGCAGCTTGGCGATCTCGCCGGCGGTCATCGCTTCCTGGTTCGCCAGTCGGCGCAGTGGCGCGGCCAGTTTGCCCAGCGGCACCGTGCTGGTCGCCAGCAGGGTGGCGTGCATCTGCAGGCCGAAGTGGCGGATGCGCAAGACGGCGATGTCGAGGGCATCGACCGAGGTTCCGGTCATGCAGCCGGCGACAATGCGCGCCGGCCTGGTGTCGGGTTCAACCGGTTTGCGGCGGGGTTGGCGCATACCGGATGGTGGCGTGCGCTAGGCCGAGCGCCAGCCGGCTGCGACCGCCGCATAGCGGGCGCAGGAACGGTCGAGGCCGCCTGGGCGGGCGCGCTTCAGCCACAACCGGCGGTGTTCGACGGTCAGGGCATTCAGCTCATCGGCGAGGATCTTACGCGCCACCGCATCGTCCGGTGCCGTGCGCTTCAGGTAGCCGGCCTCGGCGGCGAGTCGGGCGAGGCGTCCGGCGTGGACCAGTTCGTCAGCGATCTGACCGCCGTACAGCGGCAGGTCGTCGGCGAGGGTGTCGAAGGCATCGGCGCAGGCCTCGAAATCGGCAGCGGAACCAGGGGCAGCCTGGCGCCACGGCTTGTGCAGATCGGCGAACAGGGCGCTGCGGTTGCGCAGCACACCGCCGTCTGTGCCACTGATCAGGCGCAGCTCGCGATCGACGTCACCGAGCTGGTCGAGCCATGGCCCGAGTGCAGGCTTCTTCCAGGCGGCGCGCGAGTCGTAGGCAGCGGTGCCCGACCACGCACGGTGAGCGGCCTCGGCCAGGCCGTGCAGGGTGACCGGCCAGCTCTGGCGGTGGCCGTCATCACCCCAGGCGGTGGCGAGATAACCGGTGGCGCCGGCGGCCAAACCCTGCTCGGCGGCGGCGAGCAGATTAGCGCGGCGCTCGGCGGTGCGGCCGGTCCAGCCCAGCCAGCACGAGGTGCCCGGACAGACCCACGCCTCGCGGTCAGCTCCGCGAACCTGGCCGACCCAGCGGGCGAACGGGGCGTCGGCTTCGTAGCCCCAGCACAGACTGAGGATGTCGGCGGGCAGGCGGCCGAGGGCTTCCGGATGCTCCAGTGCGATGTCGGCCCAAAAAGCAGGTCGTTTGCCGTGCCGACGGACGACGGTGCAGACCTCAGCCACCCAGTCGAGGTAGACGGCGGCACGGCCGCGCTTGGCGACCAGTTCGCTGGATCTGCCCTGGCCGAGGTCGTAGGCTTCGTCGCAGCCGATGTTGGCCTGTCCACTGCTGAACAGCGGCAGCAATTCGTCGAGCAGTCCGCTGACGAAGGGCAGAGAGCGCGGGTCGGACGGGCACAGCGAGAACGGCCCGGTCTTGGTGATGATGCCACCAAAATCCCAGGTTTGCCCTGGCGCGATCTCGGCCATCGCGGCGTACTGGGGATGCGCGAACCACTGTTCGAGGTGGCCGAGGGTGTTCTGGTTGGCGACCAAGGTAATGCCGTAGACCCTGCAGATCCGGTCCAGTTCGCGGATCTGGTCGGCGGTCAGCGGATCCCAGCCCTGCCAGACCGGCCGGTGCTGGCGGTAGGCGAAGGTATGTTCGACGTACAGTTCGAGGTGGTTGATTTTCCAACCGGCGAGTGTGGTGACGACCTGAGTCAGTTCGTCCATCGTCGGCACGCGGCAGCGCGAGATGTCGAGCATCACGCCGCGGGTGGCGAATGCCGGGGCATCTTCGGCCGTGCCGCAGGGCGCGCCCTGCGCGACCAACTGGGCAAGCGTGGCGCGGGCATGGCGCTCGCCGGCAGCATCGCTGCAGTCGATACGCACCTCGTTCGGGTGCACCTCCAGCCGGTAGGCCTGGGGTGGATGTGCCGAGGCATGGATGGCGATCCGGCTTGGTGCCCCGCAAGTGCCGGGGGCGGCGAACCAGGAACGGGGGGCGGGCAGGAGGAGCGGTTCGGGCACAGTGGGATGCTGGCGGCCCCGCTGGCTTACGCCAGCATGCCGATGTGCCTCCTGACGCCCGCGCCCTAGCTGCCATTGTCCTGCTCGGCTTCGCGAGTGGCCTGCCCAACACCATGGTCGGGGACATGCTGACCACCTGGGTGAGCAAGTCCGGCTGGGAGCGTCGTGACGTGGTTCTGATCGGCTGGGTAACGCTCCCGTATCTGCTCAAGGTCCTGTGGGCCCCGCTCGTCGACCGCTTGGTGCCGCCGCTGCTTGGTCGTCGCCGCGGTTGGCTGGTGTTGGCCCAAATTGCCGCTGCCATCGGGCTGGCGGTCATGGCCCTGACCAGTCCAGATGCTCCGCATCCACTGGTAATCGCGGCGGTAATTGTGGCGGTGGCCGGGGCCACCTTCGATCTCGCGTCCAATGCCTATGCCATTGAGGCGGTCGCCACCGAGCGTCTGGGCGCCGCTGCCGGGTTCCAAGTCTGGGGCTGGCGAGTCGCCGCGTTGGCCTGCGCCACCGGTGTGCCGTTGCTTGCCGCCAGCCACGGCTGGAGTGTTGCGTTCGGTGCGGCCGCAGCGACGCAGCTGCTGGTCGCGATTGCGTCGCTGGTCGGTCCTGAGCCGGCCGCGACGCATCGACCGGCCAGCCTGCGCGCGGCGGTGGTCGAACCGCTGGCCGCGATCTGGGCCTTGCCGGGCATCGCCGTGCTGCTCGCCTTCGTCCTACTCTACCGTTTCAGCGACGGGATGGCTTCGGTGTTCACCGGCGCCTTTCTGGCCGAGCGCTTCGACCTCGCTCAACTGTCGCTGCGCGGGGTCGGCGGGCTCGCTGGAGCTGGTATCGGCGCGCTACTCGCCGGTCTGTTGGTTGCGCGATGGGGCATGGTGCCATGCCTGTGGCTGTTCGGCATCTTGCAGGCCGCTTCGAACCTGCTGTACGTCGCGATCGATCGCGGTCAGTTGATCGGCACGAGTGGTCTGCTGACGGCAGTCGTGCTCGACAATGCGTGTGGCACTATGGCGGCGGCGGTTTTCGTCGCGTTTCTGATGGCGCAGTGTAGCCGCGGTCTGGCGGCGACCCAATACGCCTTGCTCACCGCGATCGGTCTGGCTTCGCCGCACCTGGCACGGATGTTCGCCAAGCTCCCGGACCAGTTCGGATGGAGCTCCACCTACCTGATCTCGGTAGTCGTGGTGCTGCCCGGCTTGGCCTTGATCCCGCTGGTGACGCGCCACAAACAGCAGACATGAGTGCCGCGGTCGCCCCCATCATCCATGACATCGGCGTGGCTATCGCCGCGGCTACTGCCCTGGGGCTGGCCGCCCATTGGACACGTCAACCGATCATTCTCGCCTATCTGATCGCCGGCGTGGTGATCGGGCCGGTCGGCTTCGGCTGGATCCAGGATAGTGGGAACATCCAGGTAATCAGCGAACTCGGCATGATCCTGCTGCTGTTCGTCATCGGCCTGGAGATGGATCTCAAGCAGGTCGCGGCGAGCGGGCGGCAGCTGCTGCTGACCGGCTTCGGCCAATTCCCGCTTGGCGCGGCGCTGGGGGTCGGGCTGTTCTGGCTGCTCGGTTACGGGATCGGCGGCGACAACGCTACCGGCCTGTATTTGGCGCTGATCTGCTCGCTATCGTCGACCGCGATCGTGGTCAAGTTGCTCTACGACACGCGCACCCTCGATACTCTGGCCGGGCGCATCACCATTGGCGTGCTGATCATCCAGGATGTCTTTGCCATCCTGGTGCTGGCCTTGCAGCCGAATCTGACTGACCCGCAGGTACTGCCGATCGCCAAGGCGGTCGGTGGCAGCATCGCCCTGGCTGCCCTGGGCGTGGTCGCCAGCCGGCTGCTGCTGCACCGCATTTTTGCCTCAGTTGCCGCCTCGCCCGAGATGGTGGTCGCGGCGGCGCTGGGCTGGTGCGCGATCGTTGCTGGTGCGGCCGGTGCGATGGGCCTGTCGACTGCGATGGGCGCGTTGATCGCCGGCATCGCCATCGGCAGCATGCCCTACAAGCTGCATGTCACGGCCAAGGTGCTCCCGCTGCGCGACTTCTTCCTCACCCTCTTCTTTGTCTCGATCGGTATGATGGTGGTGCCGCCGCAAGCCGGCATGTGGGGCGCGGTAGCGGCGGCGGTGCTGTTCACCGTGATCAGCCGATTCCTGACCATATGGCCGCTGCTGGCCCTGTCCGGGGCCGGGCATCGCACCGGCTTCATCGCCAGCTTGAATCTGGCTCAGGTGTCGGAATTCGGCCTGGTCATCGCCTTGCTGGGCGTCGGCTACAAGCACATCGATGCCGGCACCTTCAACATCGTGCTGTACGCTATGGCGATAACCGCCGTGCTCAGTAGTTATGGCATTCGCTGGGGTGATCAGTTGTGGCGGGTGCTGTCACGAGCCACCCCCGAGGTGGGTGCGACCGGCCGCTACACTGCTGAGCAGCATCCGGTGGTCATCCTCGGCGCACATCGCACCGCCATGGCCCTGATCGACGAACTGGAACGGAGCGATCCGACCCAGTTGCGTCGCCTGCTGGTCATCGACTTTAACCTGGAGACGTTGCGTGGCCTGAAGACGCGCGGGGTATCTGGCCATTTCGGTGATCTGGCCAGCCCCGACACGCTGCATCATGCTGGATTGCACCATGCCTCGATGGTCCTGTCGACCATCCCCGACATGATGTTGAAGGGCGTCGACAATCTCGGGCTGGTACGTACGTGCGTCAGCCAGGCGCCGGCAGCCCGCATTATCGCCACGGCCGACACCGAAGCGCAGGCGGTACGCCTGCGCGAGGCCGGCGCCCACGAGGTGCTGCTGCCGTATCAGCTCCAGGCTGTGCATCTTGCGCAGGTTCTGGGCCAGGGCCATCATCCGCAGGCATGAAGCCTGCTCTCCTGTGCCTGTGCGCAGTCCTCCTTGCCGCTGGCGAGACTCTACCCGATCTTGCCCTGGTTTCGGCTTTCGGCGCCACCCGCTTTGATCGGCCATTGTGGGTCGCCCAGGTACCCGGTGCCGATCGCTTCCTGGTCCTGGAGCAACCTGGAGTGGCCAAGCTGGTTGAGCGCGGCGGGACCGTCACAACGGTTCTGGATCTCAGCGATACGGTTAAGCTCCCCGGTGGCTATACCGAAGAGGGACTGCTATCGGCAGAGTTCCATCCGCGTTTTGCGCAGAACCGCCAGCTATTCTTGTGGTTCACCACCAAGCGCAGCGGCAAGCTACAGACGGTTCTGGCCCGCTTTCGCATCGCCGCCGATGGCAGCCGCATCGAACCACGCGAAGAACCGCTGCTGACCATCGACCAGCCTTACGGCAACCACAATGGCGGCGACCTGCATTTCGGCAGCGATGGTTTCCTCTATCTATCGATCGGCGATGGGGGCAGCGGCGGAGATCCGCAGAACCATGCCCAGCGGCTCGATTCTCTGCTGGGCAAGATCGTCCGCCTTGACGTCGACCGGAAGGACGGAGGTAATCCCTACAGCGTGCCGCGCGACAACCCGTTTGTCGGAACTAAGGGTGCGCGCGGCGAAATCTGGGCATATGGCCTACGCAATGTCTGGCGGATGAGCTTCGATCCGCCAACTGGCGAACTATGGGCAGGTGATGTTGGTCAAAACGCCTTCGAGGAAATCACCCTGATCAGCAAGGGCGGCAACCACGGGTGGAAGCTGCGCGAAGGCTTCAGCGCCTTCGACAAAGGTGCGCTGGCGCCCGAGATGATGCAACCCGTGTGGGACTATCCGCGCTCAGAAGGCCAGAGCGTTACCGGAGGTTTTGTCTATCGAGGCAAGGCGATACCGGATCTGGTCGGCGCCTACGTTTTCGGTGACTTTGCCAGCCGCCGGGTGTGGGCGCTGCGGCGCGGCCAGGGCAAGCCTGCGGTCCGAGAAGTGGCTAGGGCCCCCGGGCCGCTGGCTTCGTTCGGCACTGATGCTGCAGGCGAGTTGTACGCCTGCTGCTTGGATGGCGGGATCTACCGACTGGCGTTGCGTTAGGCGGGATCAGCCGGCAACGGAGACTCCTTCGATCCGCAGCAAGGCCCGCTTGATGTCGAGTCCGCCGCTGAATCCACCGAGTCGTCCACCACTGGCCAGGACCCGGTGGCACGGCACCCACAAGGCCACGGGATTGCCACCACACGCGTTTCCGATCGCGCGGGCTGCGCCGGGGTTGCCGACCCGTTCGGCCAATCCGCCATAGGTGATCGTAGTGCCACGTTTGATTCGCCGCAGAGCCTTCATGACGCGGCACTGGAACGGCGGCAGGAGGGCGAAGTCAACTGGGCAGGCGAGCACGCCATCACCGCGGACATAGGCCTGCAGTTCGCGCACGGCATAGTCGCGGATCTCGGCAGGGGCACCGGTTCCAGTGGTCCGGATGCGCGGGCTGGTGTCAGCTAGGAACTCGACCCGCACCAGACCGTGCGGTGAAGCGATGATGGCAATGCGGCCAAGGCCGGCGACGCGGACCTCGGTGGCGGCGTGTTCAGCCATGATGGTAGTCCGGTTCATTGCCTGGCGTCCACTTGATGTTGCAGCCCATGGATGGCAGCTGCGGTTCTGGTACTTGCCGACCTGTCAGCACCGCATCGAGTGCAGCGCGTAGACTGGCCCCGGTCACTGGCTTGCCGTTGCCCGGTCGGCTGTCGTCGAACTGTCCGCGGTAGACCAACCGACGATCCGATCCAAAGAGGAAGATGTCAGGCGTGCATGCTGCACGATAGGCCTTGGCGATCGCCTGGCTGTCGTCGAACAGATACGGAAAGGCATAGCCGCCGGCTCGTACCTCGGCAGGAATATGGGCAGGCCCGTCCTGGGGATGGGTCTGTTCGCTGTTGCTGCCGATCGCCACCACGGCTGCCCCGGCGGCCTGCGCGTCCCGTCCAAAGCTGGCTAGCCCACTCCGTAGATGCTGGACAAACGGGCAATGGTTGGAGATGAAGAACACCACCAGCGCCTTTGCCGCAGCACAGTCGGCAAGTCGCACGATCCGCCCGGTGCACGAATCCGGCAGAGCAAAGTCTGGCGCCGGTGTGCCCAGGGGAATCATCGTTGACGGAGTACGGGCCATGCCCGGATTGGTGGTCGGGGATCGTGAAAGGCAACCAGCGCTGCTGTTGCTGCTTCGCAAGCGTCCGCCAGTCGAGCGACCAAACGAGCCGCGAAAGACCTGCGTGCCTGCTGTGTGGTAGAGCGGCAAGTGCGTAGCGAGCCTGGAACGAAAACCGTCGCTTGGCGAATCGCCGCGCGTCAGCGCGGCGTGTTAAGCGGGTCCCGGGTGAAGACCCGGGGCGGGGGTTCGGGGGCCCGCGGCCCCTGGGCTTCAGAGATCGCCGAACATCTTGTCGAGCGCTTCCTTCATATCCTTCGAGAAGCTCTGCTCGAGCTTCGGCGTCTGATCGTCTTCCTTGCGCTCGGCGGCGGCGACCAGTACAGCCTCCAGTTCCTTGGCCAATTCCTTGCAATAGACCTGAATCATACCCGGCTTGACCGAGACGGGGAACACCGCCACTTCCAGTGTGCGCGAACCGATCAGCTGGACATGGATGGCGTGCTGGCCACCGGTCTGGCTCATCGTGGTGAATTCCTTTTCACCGAGCAGTTTGGCGACCTGTCGGGTCGACACGAAACTGGCAGCAACCAAGGCGGCCAAGGCGGTCGGATCGGCCTCGGCGATCTTGAATCCCTGGCGGGCGACCATGTGGCCCTCCTGGTCGATCACCATGGCTGAAAGCGCGCCCGATTTTTTGACGAATGCAGTCAGCAGCGCGTTGAATTTGTCGGTATCAGCGGCGTAGAAAACGAGACGCCGCAAGCGCATCGCATCGTTGGCGCCGACAGGTTGTTCACTGGACACGGGGGGCCTCCGGTGCGGGCTCCTGGACCGGGGCGGGGGCCGCAGGTTCGACAACTGGAGCAGCAGGAGTGACAGCGGGAACGACCGGATCAGCCACTACCGCTGCTGCAGGAGTCTGATCCACAACAACCGGTTTCTCCGCAATGGCTGCGGGTGGCACTGCTGATTCGGTTACTGGTTTTGGGGTCGTATGTGGCTGGGCCGACACCGGCTTGGTTACGGCCGGGGCCGGGGCCGGTGGCGCAACGGGTTGCGGCGGGGTCGCCGGAGTGCCACCGACCATCGTTTCGATCTGCTGCTGGAGACCGATCGGCAGCAGGGCCCGGATGGCCGGCACGAACAGGGTCAGTAGGACGAGCAGGACGGCAGCGATGATCACGAAGATCAGCACGATCAGCATGGTCTTCACCGGACTGCTGTTCGACTGCTCCTGGAACTTGCGTAAGTTGGGATCGGTGGCGCCAAGATTCGGTCCGCCCGGGCCGCGAGCGCCGAGGGCTGGCGGCTTGGCCTTCTGCAGATGCTTTTCGCGCGGGCTGGCCGCATCGGGCATCGCGTTCACACCCATCGCCGGGGTCGCGGCGGTGGGATTGGGGCGCGGCGCCGGTGGACGCGGCGGGGCTGGCGGCGGGGCTGGCGGCGGCGCTGGTGGACGCTGTACCGGGCTGCCGCCTGACGGGGTGTGGGTCGCGCCTGCGCCGGGCATGGGCCGGGCCGAAGCCAGGGTCGGTGCCGGGCGGGGCGGGGTTGGTGCAGCTGGCGGCGGGGGGAGTTGATTCTGCGGCGTCGTCGTCGCGGCCGCTACTGGTGCCTGGACGCCGGTCCGGCGGCCGCGCGATCCAGGTGCGTGCTCCTTGTTCAGCCGTTCGATGACCAGCCGGCTGGCTTCCTTGAGCGTGGCGAACACGCCCTTGCCGTCGCGGGCGCAGGCTTCGAAAGTCGGGTAGTTCAGCGGATTCATCTGCGCGTTCATGTCGGCAACGCTCTGGGCGTTGGGCAGATCGCGCTTGTTGTACTGCAGAATCACCGGGACGTAGCCGGGCGTTGTCGGATCCTCGATGTTCAGGCCCATCTCGGTTAGGTTGTCGCGTAAGTTCTGCAGCGATTCGAGATTCTCCGGCATTTTGTCGGGCGCCGAGTCGGCGACGAATATAACGCCATCGCAGCCCTGCAGCACCAGTTTGCGAGTGGCATTGTAGTAGATCTGACCCGGCACCGTGTAGAGCTGGAACTTGGTGCGCATGCCGGCGACCTGACCGAGGTCGAGGGGCAGGAAGTCGAAGTACAACGTGCGATCGGTCTCGGTGGCGATCGACACCATCTCTCCGACTGCCTCCTTTGGCGCCTTCTTATGGATGATTTCAAGATTGGTCGTCTTGCCGGACATGCCCGGTCCGTAAAAGACCACCTTGCAGCTAACTTCACGCTGACCGAAATTGATCTGGACCATTTCTTGGGAGCTCCGGCGGGGGATTACAGGGTAAGGCGCTGGGCAATGCGGTCAGCGAACGGTTTGACCTCAAGCCGCAGCAGGGCGAGGTTCGCGTTCGGATCGAGCAGCAGGAGCAGGGTACCGGCGCCGGCGGCGCACATCATCACCCCGCCCTTGTCGCCCGAAGCGCTGAAGGCGGTCTGCTTGCCGATGCTGAGGCTGTCGCAGAGGCGGCTGGTCTGGGCGATCAAGGCACCGGCGGCGGCGGCCAGGGCCTGTTCATCGGCATCGCTGCGCAACATGGATTCCATGAGCAGACCATCGGCATTGAACAGCAGACTGCCGCCGACGCCGCGCACACGGTTGAGTTCTCCGAGGATGTCCTGCATGTCAGGTCGCTCCAAGGTCGATCAGGGCCTGGCGGGCGCGCAATTCAAGCATCGCCGGTCGGACGGTGGGGTCGGCCAGGGCGACGACCGAAAAGCCGTTGTCACGGCGGAAGGCCAGCACTTGACCGATTTCGGCGCCCAGCACCCAGGAGGATGGAGCGGGGTTGCCGGCCAGCTTCGACAGATCCGCGACGGCTTCGCCGATCGCAGCGGCGAAGGCGGCGAGAGTATCCTCTTTTCCAGAAGAGGTGGGCAGTGCCTTGGACAGCACCACCTGCCCCTGGGTATCGACGACGACCGTGGCGCGAACGCCAGTCTCGGCGGCAAGGGTGTCGAACGCGCTGCGGCGGACGCCCGATCCCGGAGTTGCGATGCCGCTGCGTACGCCACTGGCAGCGGGTGCTGGAGTAGCTGAACGTACGGCTGAGCCCGCACCGGGCGGGGCCGGGGCGGACGGAGGCGTCGCAGGGCGCAGGGAAGAGGGGGCGGGGCGGACGGGCATCGCGCCGGTGGGAACGCCACGCAGCTGGCCTTCGATGTCGGAGATGCGCCTCATCACCGCCGGGTCGGCCGGGCGGAAGGCGAGCACCTGTTTGAGTTGGGCAACCGCGCCTGGCAGGTCGCGGTTGTCGGCCAGCCAATCGGCATACATGCGGGCAGCGGCGTAATTGCGGCCATCACGTTCCAGCGCTGAACGCAGGCTGACGCCGGCCTCGGCTTTGCGGCCGGTGGCAAGCTGGATGTCAGCGACCAGGGCGTAGACCTGTGAGTTGCGCGGGAACTCCTTGACGCATTTGCGGCACACGGCTTCCGCTTCGACTTCCTGCTTGGCCAGGTGGAGCAGCTCCGCCAGACGGTTGTAGGACGAAGGAGAGGGGAAGTTCTCCACCTTCTTGCGCAGGCGATCGATCTCTGATTCCACCCGCGGCTCCTCGTAGGGGTTGCTGTCGGTCTGCTGGGCTCGTGCCCGGGTCGCTCAGGCCCAGTGATACGACCGCGGCGAGGGGGCGTCAAGGTGAGGCGAGGCGGAGGGCCTCCGGCTGTCTCCTGGCTTCCGTAGCCGATCTAAGAGACTTCTTACCCCGTGCGAGCCACATTTGTCATCAATCCAGCCAGTGGCGGGCGTCTCGGGGCTGCCCTCGGCGCCATACTGGCCGGTCGGGGTGATCCGGTCCATGATATCCGTCAAGGCCGGCTGGTCGAGCTGGCCCGCTCGTGCGAGGGCGCCTTGGTTGCCTGCGGTGGCGATGGCACGGCGGCGGCGGTGCTTGATGCTGTTCATCGGAGCGGTCGGGACGTGCCGGTGGCGGTCATTCCGCTTGGCACCGGGAACGACCTAGCCCGTCATCTCGGCTGGCCGACCACCTCGCCGGGTGCCGGCGGTCTTGATACATGGCTGGCCCACGCCATCGCTGCGCCCGACCGTCGTCTCGATCGCTGGCTCCTGCGGGGGCCAGACGGCGGCGAGCGGGCCTGGTTCAACTACTGGTCAATCGGAGACGATGCGGCAGCAGCCTTGCGCTTCCACCACATCCGCCGGGTCCAGCCCTGGCTGATGCGAGGCGGCGGGTTCAACAAGGCAATGTACGGGGTGTGTGGATTGATCGAACCGGGAGCCCGTCTGTGTCATGCCGTCGATCTTCGGTTGCCACCGGGCACCGGTGCCGTGGTCGTTGCTGGGGTGCCGAGCTACGCCGGCGGGCTGCGCTTGGGCCCGGCGATCCGCTCCGACGACGGCCTGGTCGATCTGTTCGCCCTGCCGGCCGGGCTGGGCATGGGCTTGATGCTTGCCCGCCAGCGACGAGCCCGGCCGCTCTCCCGCCATGCCGATCTCGAGCTGCGTTTTTCACGACCGGTGCCGATGCAGCTTGACGGCGAACCGTTCATAGGAGCAACTGGTTGCTGGCGCGTGCGTCACGGAGGGCAGGTGCGGGTGCTGGTCGGGCCATTGGGGTGATGGCACGCGCCATCGGCTTACGGAATTGGTTTGGCCGCTGCCGCTGCCGCTGCCGCTGCCGCTGCCGCTGCCGCTGCGTCAGCGATCAACCAGGTTGCCTCGGCGACCAGCGCTTGGTCGTCCGGCCAACGAGCGCGAGCGGCTTCGGCAGCCAAGCGTACCGCAGCACCTCCGCCGGCGCGACGGGCTGCCCAGGCTATCTCGAGGGAGAAGGCGTGGTCGGCGCGTAGTTCGTACCAGCGGTCGAGCAGCGCCGAAAAGTGTGCGTCATCTAGCCGACGACCCCATGAGCCGATCATTCCGGCGGTCGACTCATCCATGTCGCGGTCGTTGCGTCCGGCGATCCGGCCGAGCACGTCGGCCAACAATGGACTGTCATCGAGCGTGATGGCAGCGGCGAGCTGGGATTGCAACACGGGTTCGGTCTCGTCAGGCGGAGCCGCAGCGAAGTTCAGTCGCGCCTGCTGGGCAACCTCCAGGCCGGCGAGCCGTAGACGGATGGTGGCATCGCGATCGGGTCCAGGGAGTTCTCCGGCGGCGGCGTTGACCTGACGGCACCACCAGGGGACGCAGACCTTGGCCCAGCGTGCCGCCAGGGCGGTGCCGGTTGGCCCATCGAAACGAAGCGGGCCGCTGCCACTGTCGGGCTGGGTGGCAGAGGTGATCAGTTCCCAACTGCGGGCCTTACCGACCCGATCGACCATCCAGGAGATTGCTGTCGTGGCCGTCTCGCAGCGATCGACCTGGGAACCTATCGGCAGGGCGCAGATCCGGCCATACCACCAGTCCAGCCAGCGCCACGCCGGCGTGCCAGCGCGCCGCCCGTCGGCGACCCAACGGGCGTAGCGCAGGCCGACCACCACCTCGCCGGCTTCACGCCAGCTCTGAGCCACCCCATCGCCGCCCCACACGGCGGCATCGAAGGTGCCGTCGATGTAGCTGCGGATGTTCACTTCGGTGGCATCGAACCACGGCACGATCCATTTCTCGGTAATCGCCTGTCGGGTGGCGCGGTTATCGACCGCATCGAGGCAGCCACACAACTCGACGGCTAGGCGAACGGCGGCCACTCCGTCCTTGGCCAATGGTGGCAGTGCAGTGGCGGCCATCGAGGTGGCCAAGGCCGCAGCTTCGGCGTGGTGCTCGCCGTTGGTCAGCAGGCGAATCTCAGAGAAGCGCTGGGTTGTGGTCGGCTTGCCCCCAGCGGCTGTCACGCTGCGGCGATGCCAGGTCACGGCAGCATCCCAATCGTTGATCCGCCGGTAGAGGCCAGACAGTTCGGAATAATTCGCCGGATCCAGGTCGCCCCCGGCGATCAACCGCTCCATCGCGGTGATGCCGTGGTGGTAGGTGCGGAAATGCCAGTCGCGCTGCACCGCCACCATGGTCGCCGCGTAGGACTCCTCACTGAAGATGCGCCAGCCCAGCTGCCAGCGCGAACGGGTGTTCTCGCCGGCGAAACGCAGCAGGACGCCAACCGCGTTCGCCGTGCGCCGATGCCGGCGATTGCCGGCCAGGTGATCGTAGGCGGCGACCACCGCATCCTCGGGTCGATCGGCGGTGTAGCGGTGGGCGGGGCCGCTGTGCAGGATGTGCATGCCCCAGCCATCGCCGTCGCGGCGGAGAAACCCCGCCGCGGCGTGGTTATCGAGGTTGAGGACGTGGGCGAGCACGCCCTGCCGGCCCAGGATGGTGGTGTAGATCTCGGCAAGGTCGTCGCAGTCACCGCGGAAGCGGCCATCCAGCGCTGTGGTCAGCGTTGCCTTGGCGGTCTGGTGGATGTCGCTGCAGCGGCCCTCGCTGCCGATCAGACGCGGAACGGCGGGATCAGGACTGTCCCAGGTGTAGGCGAACAGGTAGTCGCCGACTGCTGCCAATTGGCCGGGTTCGATTAGGGCAGAGGCGCAACGCGCGAGAAAGTCGTCCGCATTGGCCCCGCCGTCGGCGGGGGCCTCGATCGAGGCGTGGCTAAGGATCAGTCGGTGGATCGCACCGTCGGCATCAGCCAATGGCAGAACCGGTACCGGCCAGCCGGACTCGTCATCCTTGTGATCGACGCCGTTCGCCAGTCGCCAGCCGGCCGTATCGGCTGTCACCCCACGGCCTTCGGCCCACGACAGAATCGTGCGATCTCCCAGGACCAACCGCACGGCGGTTGCCCGGCTGGCGTCATGCCAGGGGTCGGCTCCGGTCGGCAGGTCGACGATCAGCTCCATCGGCGCCACGCTGCGATGGGCGCGTAGAGGAGCGGCAATCGCATAGGCGGTGCGGGTCGGACTGGACCACAGCCAGACCCGGCGACCCCAGGCATCATCGAGGCGCGTCAGAGTGGCTTCCCCGCCGCTCCACCTCGCCCGCGGCGTCTCCTCGCCGGCCGCCATCAAGGCCCTACGCAGGTCGCCCAGGACCTCGCTGTTGATCAGCCCGTCCGCCCAGCGCGAGGCAATCAACTGACGTATCTGTTCGGCGGCCGGACCGCTGCCATCAAGCTGGGTAAGGCTACCACGCAGGGCTTCTGCAGCGGCTGAGCCGAGCCCTGGATCGATTGCGGCGTTGGCCAGGTTGCGGGCCGCAGTTACCGCGTTGCGCAACTCCGCATCGCTGTGCGCCGGGACCGAAAGCTCGACGGGCTGCAGCTCAAGGGTTTCACCGAACATCGCCGCGCTGGGCTCCCTGCTCCAGCGTGCATGCATGGCGGTGACGGCGACCTGCCACACTGCCCCGGCCTGGTTGTCGCCATCTTCTGCAGCCTGCAGGGCGAGATCGGCTGCCTGGGCCGGATCAGCAGTGACGCCACTCCCGTTTGCCAGGCAGGCGGCCCAGGCACGTCTGGCGGCGAGGTGGCCGGTGTCGGCGGCTTCGTGGAAGCATCGCGCGGCAGCGACGACATCGACGGCGGTGCCCAGGCCCTGCTCGTGGCAGACCCCGAGATTGTGCATTGCCTGCCCATCGCCCTGCTCGGCCGCCTTGGTGAACCAAGCGAACGCAGCAGTACGGTCCTGGGTGACGTCCTGGCCAGCGAACAGGGCCATGCCCCAGTCGACCTGGGCGACGGTCAGTCCGCTCTCGGCGGACTGCCGCAGCAGGGCCACCGCTCGGGCGGGATCGCGCTTCGTTCCTTTCCCGTCACGCAGCTGAAGCGCGAAGCGACGGGTGCAGCCGGCGTGACCGCTCGTGTTGCCCTGCTCAAGCAGGGCGATCGCACCCGTCGGATTGGCGACCATGTCCTCGCCGTCGATCATCCGTTCCGCCATGCGCAGCACGGCATCGCCTTGGCCCAGCTCGACTCCGCGGCGGAGCCAACGGATCGAGGCGACCTGGTCCGCCGGAACTCCGTTGCCACTGGCCAGGCGGGACGCCAGGAACCAGGCAGAAAGGCCGTCGCCGGCAGTGGCGGCACGTTCGTAGAGAACGATGGCCGCGGGGATGTCCGGAGGCGTGTTGCGGGTCAGTGCCACGCCCAACATGCGCAGGGCCGAGATGTCACCGGCCTCGCCGGCGCGCCGCAACCACAGCTGACCCTCTGGTCTCCCGCTTTCTGCGTGTCCCTCAAGAAACCTGCCGAGCTCGCGTTGACCCCAGCGGCTGCCGCCGGTCGCCGCCTGGCGCAAGAGGACCTCGCCGGCTGCCAGATCCACCGGGCAACCGGTGCCGTCGATGCGGCACAGAGCAAGTGCGACGGCACCGTCGAGGTTGCCGGCCGCAACCGCCTTCGCGTACCACACCAGGGCCTGGGCCTGGTCCGCGGCCACCCCGTCGCCGGATTCCAGGCACCAGCCCCAGCGGTACATCGCGATATTGTCGCCGGCCTCGGCGGCCTGACGGAAGAGTCTCGCCCCCGCTACGGCATCACGTGTGACCCCGGTTCCGTTCATCGTCAGCACGGCGAGGCAGCGGGTGCCGGCATGGTCTCCGGCTTGCGAGCCGCGGCGATACCAGTTGGCGGCCGCAGTGGTGTCGACGGCCGTACCCCGTCCGGATTCATGCAGCCAGCCGACCAGGGTCATCGCTTCGGCCTCGTCCGCCTCGGCCGCCTTGGTCGCCCAGGACAGCGCTTCCTGGTTGTCCCCAGGAGGGTCACCCCACAGCAGGATTCGCGCCAGGGCGAGCTGGGCATAGCTGTCGCCGTCGCCTGCAGCGGCGCGCATCAGGCGTCGACCTTCGCTCAGGTCGATGGGACCGCCGTGACCTGCCAACAGCATGTCGGCGAGGCTGCGTCGAGCGAAGTTGTCGCCCAGTAGCGCGCCGTGACGGTACCACATGCGGGCGGCGACCGGGTCACGTGGGCGCTCGCCATTGAGATAGGCCAGACCCATCCACGCGCAGCCTTCAGCCTCACCGCGGGCGGCGGCGCGGACGAACCAGACGTAGGCGGCGGCACGATCAGCTGGCAGCGATCCGTTCTTCCACAGGTCTCGGCCGATGGCGACCATCGCTGGCGGGTAGCCCTGGTCGGCGGACAGCCGGACTAAAGCCAAGCCAGCCGGGGCGTCGGCAGGAACGACGTAGCCGCTGCGCAGCCACTGGCCGAGGCGGAAGCGTGCGCGTCGCGAACCCTGATCTGCGGCAGCACGCAGTCGGACAGCGGCGCCGACCGGATCGGCGGCCGTGCCGATGCCTTCGGCCTCCAGGCGGGCGAGGTCGCAAGCGGCCTCGGGATCGTGTACGGCCTGCTGCCGCAGCAGGGCGACTCCGCCTCGCGGATCGGCCGGAACTCCGTCGCCATGGACGATGCAGCCGGCGAGGACGCGTGCCCCAAGCAGCGAGCCAGCATCAGCCGAACGCCGCAGCAGGGCGACCGCGACCGTCGCATCACAACCGGTGTTGAGCAACCGTTGGGCATGGCGGGCGAGCGCCTCGGGTTCGCCCTGGGCCGCTGCTGCCGCGATCAGGGGCCAAGCCGCCTCGGCATCGGCTTCGACGCCATCGCCGTCGATCAGTCGCACGGCCAGCTCGCGTAGCGCCGCCGCTTCACCGGCCGCGGCGGCAGTCCGCAGTTCAGCCGGCTGCCGTGGCGTGGCACATCCCGCCAGGGCGAGGACGATCAGCAGATGCGGGACGAGGCGACGCACCCTGGCACGTTGGTCTTGGGTGCCGGAGGGTCAATGCTGTGTCTGCGTGTCCGGCGTGTCCGAAGGCGTCAGGTCTGGTACATCACACTGAAGTCCGCCTCACCGAGGCCGGATGTTTCGGCGGCGGCATAGGCCAGCTGCAGCTGCGCCGTCTGCGGCAGGCTGACACCATGGCTGGCAGCCAGCCGGAGGGCGTGGCGCAGATCCTTATTGAGGTGCTTGACCGAGAACTGCGGCGACCAGTCATTGGCCATCAGCTTCGGCTTTTTGAGGTCGACCAGTCCGCTCTTGGCGACGTTGAGGTCAAGGCAGCGGAAGAAGTCGGCGTCGGCTAGGCCGGCGGCGCGGGCTAGGCGCAGGCCCTCGGCCAAGCTCTGGAAGGTAGTCGCGATCATCAGGTTGAACGCCAGCTTGATCGCCATCGCGTTGCCGACCGCGCCGAGCGGCAGGATCGCCCGGCTCAGCCCGCGATAGGCCGCTTCGACGGTTGGCAGCACCATGGCGTCGTCACCCACGAAGAACACCGTCTGGCGCTGCTCGGCCGCCGGCTTGGAACCGGTGAATGGCATGTCGAGGAAGCGGCCGCCAGCCGCTTGCACGCGGGCTTGCACGGCGCGCACCTCGTCGACGCCGATGGTGGCATGGTTGGCGACCACCGTGCCGGAGACCAGCTCTGGCAGGATCGCATCCAACACAGCCATCACCGCCGGACCGTCGGCGACCACGATGGCGACTAACTCCGCTCCGCGTGCGGTTTCACGGGGGTCGGCGCAGAAGCACGGATGGTCAGGCTTGGCGGTGCGGTTCCACGCGCGCACCAGGTGGCCATCGGCGGCGAGATTGCGCGCCCAGACCGAGCCGATGATGCCGAGTCCGAAGATGGCGATGTTCATGATACGGGATCCTTACGTGGTTGCAGGCTGAATGCATGTTGGCGTCCGCAGCGTGTGCAGCATGCGTCGGGCCCCAAGGCGTCGAGACGCGAGCGGCCTTGGCTGCGCCACACCAGGACTTCGCCGCAGGGGCAGTCGTCGCGCTGATGCGCCTCGTCGTAGAGCGCTCCGGCCCAGCTGGCACGGGCGGCGTCAAAGGCGGCACGCATCGGTTCCTCTGAACCGTGCGCCGAGGTCAGTGGCGACAAATGGACGGCAGCGGCTCGCGTGAGGTCGAGCGGTGGCAGCGGGGCGGCCGGGTCGCTCCAGCCGGCGAGCACTTCGACATGGTGGCCGCGGTCGAGGATGGTCTGGGCCAGCGGACCCGGCGCCGGTCCGGCGGCCAACAGCCAGGCGTCGGTCAGCGGCAGCAGCCGTTCCAGCAGGCCTGCCTCGCCATGGCCGTTGCTGCAGACCACCAACGCACCGCGGCAGGCCTGTAGGCAGATGTCGACCGCCTGTGGGAAGGCCAGCGTGCTACTCCAGGCCAGGGCCAGGCCGCCGGTTCCGGAGCGGGCCTGCGCCGCGGCGACCAGCACGGGATCGAGCGGGCGGCGGAAGCTGCGGCCTTCGGCAGCTGCCAGGTCATGGTCGAAGGATGCGCCATCGCGCGAGCCGACGACCAGCAGCCGGGTGCCGGGTCGCCAGCGCAGCAGGGGGAGTTTCTCGACCGCCTGCGGAACCAACTGGGCGGCGGCGCCGTCGTAGGGATTCACGGTTCGTCGCCCGCACCTTCGTCGATCAGCTGGAGGTGCTCGGCCTCGCCGCTGATCTCGCCGCGCTCGAGTCCGCCGAAGAACGCCTCTAGTGTGCGTTCGAAGTCGGTGCGCGAAGCGATGCGGCAGAAGTCACCGCGAAATTTACGCACGCCGGGCAGCCCATTGCAGTAGAAGAAGGCGTACTTGCGCATCACACGGACGCCGCGTTCCTCGCCGAACAGCTCGATGATCAGCTCGAAATGCCGGGCGAGCAGGGCGCGACGCTCGGCCACCGAAGGGCGGTAGTCGGCAGCGCCGCCGGTCAGCTCGGCCATCAAGTTGCGGAACAGCCACGGATCGCCGCAGGCGGCGCGACCGATCATGTAGCCGTCTGCACCAGCCTCGTCCTTGGCGGCACGGATTGCGGCGGCGGTGTCCATTGAGCCATTGGCGAAAACCGGGATGTGCGATGGGACGATGCGGCGGACTTCGGCCAGGCCAGAGAGATCGACCGGCACGCCGTGCTTGCTCTCGCCGGTGCGGGCGTGCACGCACAGGGCGACGGCGCCGTTGCCGACTGCTTCCTGTGCGACTTCGATCATGGTGCGGTTCTGGGCGTCGTAGCCGAGGCGCATCTTGACCATCACTGGCCGGCTGGTCGCCGCGACCATCGCCTTGACGATGCGGCCGACCTGCGCCGGTTCCTTCATCAGGGCCACGCCGCAACCCGACTGTTTTGCCTTCTTCACCGGGCAGCCGCAATTGAGGTCGATGATGTCCGCCCCGGCGGCCTCCAGCGCGGTCGCGGTCTCGGCGCATAGCTCGGGATCGCGTCCGTACACCTGCATCGCGATCGGACGTTCCTGGGGCAGATTGCGGGTCAGCACGCGAAAGCGGTCAGCCTGACCACGCGTCCCGCGGCCGATCGCGGCGACCATCTCGGTGGCGACCAGGCCGCAGCCGCCGACCTCTTTGGCGATCAGGCGGAAGGCGACATTGGTGTAGCCGGCCATCGGCGCCAACAGCAGGTTGTTGGTCAGACGGACGTCACCGATCGAAACCGGATGGATGTAGCGGTTCGCGTCCACGGGCGGGGATCCTGGCTGGAGACGGGTCGATGGAAGAGGCGTGGAAACAATCGGGCCGCGGTCGTGGAACGACCGCGGCCCGGGAGGCCACTGAACTGGCGGAAGAGCGTCCTTACTTCGCGACGCCGCCGACGAGTTCGTCCTGCCACTTCTTCAGCTCGACCCACGTGCCGGCGGTGGCCATCTCGGCCTGCTTGGGCCAGGTTCCGGGGACGGCCATGGCGTAGGCGCTGCCGCCCTTGGTCAGGATGGCCTGGATGGCCTCGACCTTGGTGACGGCGAGCTTGGCGAAGGTGTCGATGCCGGCGGCGATCAGCAGTTGCGCGATCTTCGGACCGATGCCTTCGACCATGGGCAGATTGTCGGCGCCGTTCTTCTTCGGCTTGAGGCCGGCGAAGCCGGTCGTGACCGGGGCGGCAGCGGCGGCAGCCTTGGCCTTTTCCACGATCTCGGCGAAAGCGGCCGGCTGGTGGATGGCCAACTCGGATAGCTGCTTGCGATCCAGGCGGATATCCGACTTCTCGAGACCGGCGATCAGGCGGCTATACGACACGCCGAGCTTGCGGCACTCGATCGAGATGCGCTTGATCCACAGCTGGCGGAACTGGCGCTTCTTGAGCTTACGGCCGGCGAAGCCCTGCACTTCGGCGCGGCGGACGGCTTCGCAGATGACCCGGTACATCTTCGAACGGCCGCTGAAATAGCCGCTCGCGCGCTTCTTGATGCGCTTGATCATCTTGTGACGGGAGGCGCCGTTGGTGGCACGCATGGGAAATCCTTACTTTTCAGGTCCGGGCGCGGTGTGCGGCCGGAGAGGGCTAGGCCCTACTTGTTGGTGGTAGACGAAGAGCGACTCAGACGTTGGCGTTGTTCGACAGCGCGTACTTGACGCGACGTACATTGCCGGCGTTGGTGGTGACGCTCTTATGACGACGGTTGCGCTTGGTCTTCTGGGTGCGGCGGGTCATGTTATGACGAACGCCGCAGGTGGTGCGAATCACCTTACCGTTGCGGGTAACGCGAAGACGGCGCTTGCTCGCCTTGTGGGACTTCATCTTGGGCATGGGATATCTCGCAGGGGGGCGGGATACTAATAGCAGCCGACCGCGTGTCTAGTCCCTGGAACGGACGCCTCGCGGGTCCAGAACCGTCTAGGAGCCTAGCGTCCCACCACCAGCCGATCGCCGAGATGATTATCCAGGCTGGGGTTGTCGTAGATCATCTTCTTGGTTGTCTCGATGTCGTAGGCGACCCGCCGCCATTCGACCGAGGTTCCGTCGAAGATGACGTAGCAGCTGCGCGGATCCTGGTCACGCGGCTGACCGACCGAACCGACGTTGATGATCGTCTTGCGATGGTCGATGGTCCAACGGTAGTTCAGCTGCTTGATGCCGTGCCAGGTGAAGTCGCCCCCGGTGATCACGCCAGGCCGGTGGGTATGGCCGACGAAGCAGGTCTTGGGCACTAGAGCGAAGTTCTCTTCCAGCAACTGGCGCGGATCCTCGCCCAGATAGCTGCGGCCCTGGGTATGCTCTTCGAGGACGTACTCTTCGAGATGGTTGCGCGGACTGGCATGGACGTAGAGGACGTCGCCCTCGGTGACCGTAGTCGGCAGCGATTTCAGCCATTCCCAGCGCTTCTTCTTGCCCGACAGCCAGCTGAACATGCCAGCCCGGATCTGCTTATTGGTCCACAGGGCGGCGCCACGGGCCGCGGCGTTGAAGCCGATAGGCTCGTAGATCGAGGCGTGATCGTGGTTGCCAAGCAGCACTCGGCCGGGCACGCAGATGTCGAGGATGCGGCTCATCGCCTCGACCGGTTGGGGTCCGTAACCGACGACATCGCCCAGGCAGTAGATTCCGTCTACCGTCTGGGCGTCAATATCCTTCATCACCGCGTCGAGTGCGGCGATGTTGGAGTGGATGTCAGAGATGATCGCAATCCGCGCCATCGGCGGGGACTTGTATATCACCGCTGCGCGGGGTCCACTACCGGAAAGCGGCCAGGGATGCGCGCCGTCCATGTCAGGCTTGCCGAGAGGCTGGACCGGCTGATCACCTGAGGAAATCCAGCAAACTTGGAGTAATCGTCCGGGCCGCCGACTGCAGCCCTGCCTCCAGGGCGACCTGGGTCAACTGCATGTTGGCGATGGTTTCGGTGAAGTCTGCGTCCTCTGCCTGGCTGATCAGGTCCTTCTGGTAAACCCGGCCCGCCTCTAGCTGGGTACGTGACAGTTCCAGCCGTTGGATCCGTCCGCCCATCGATCCCTGGAGGTCGTTGGCGTGCCGCTGCGACGCATCGACCTTGTCGATCAGCTGGGCGACCTTGTTCGAATCGTTGGCCTTAAGAGCGTCACGCAGCTGGATCATCGAATCGAAAACGTCGGTCTGCTCCTTGAACAGGGCGTAACCGTCCTGGTTGACCGCTACCGACGAATTCGGACCGACCTGGACCTGAAAGGCATCGAGGTTACCGGTGTAGTCAACCCGCGAGCCGTCGGCGCTGATCGCGAACGGCTTGCCCAAGGTGGTGGCGGTGCCGCCAAAGATGAAGCGGCCGTCGTGGACGGTGTTCGAGACATCGACTAGGCGGGTCAAATAGCTGTCCACGGCCTGGCTGAGGGCGAATCGCGACGCGGCGTCTTGAGTGCCGTTGGCGCCCTGCACGGCGATCGACTTCACCTGGTCGAACAGCTGGGTGATCTCGCTCAAGGACGTGTCGGTTGCGCCCATGAAGGCGAGCGATTTATCAATGTTGTCGAGGTACTTGCCGGTCGCGTTCTCGTCGGTGCGGTAGCGCAGGCTCTGTCGCGCCGCCACCACGTCGTCGCTGATCCGGTTGAGCTTCTTGCCGGTCGACAGCTGCTCCTGATAAGTCGCCAGCTTAGCGAGGGTCTTCTGGTTGTTGGCGATGACCGAGCTGTTGAGCCCGACGAGGGTAATGCGATCCATGGTTTATCTCCCCGACGCAGGTGCGCAGGTGCTCATCTGACCAGATCCAAGAGCGTCTGGATATTTTCGCGCGCGAAGGTGATGACGCGGGCGGCGGCGGTGTACGCCTGCTGCTGCAGGATCAACTGGCCGACCTCCTCATCGACATTGACGCCCGAGATCTGCAGTCGCTGATTCTCTAGGGCTGCCTTGATGTTGGTCTGGTTCTCGCTCAGGCGGTCGGACTGCTTGATGCGCACACCGACGTCGGACAAGGTGGCGTTATAGGTGTCATCGAGGCCGAAGACGCCGCCGTTAAAGAGCTTCTCCTGGCGGGCTTCGATCATGCGCAGGACGTTGCTGTTGTCGCCCTCGGAGCGGGTCAGACCGGTGTTGAGCTGAGTCGGATTGTCGACCAGGCGCTGATCGACCCGTAGATTTGCTGCGGTCGAGCCAGTGAACATGCCACCGATGCCCAGCGCGGTCAGCAGGCCAGCCTGGTCAGGCTGTGCGTTGACGGTGAAGGTGGCATCTTCGCCAGGGTCGGTGGCGGTCAGGGTACCGGCGTCGAACACCGCATAGACTCCGTCGGCGATCTGCACCGGCGTGCCAGCGGGCAGCTTGTCGTCGAGGATGCGGCGCACCGACTGCTGGGTCGGCGACGAGGCGGAGCCGCCCCAATAGCTGAACTCGACCACCGGCGGTTGCGCTGCTAGCGGATTGCTGCTGGATTTGGCGCCGATCGTGCCGGCGGTGATCACGCGCATCGACCAACTGGTGAACGGCGGGGTTCCTCCGCTGAGTTCCAGGCCGAGGGAGCCCGAGTAGCGACCGCGAACCGTGAAGCGAGCGTCGCCGGGCACGCGTTCGTTGGCCTCGATGTACGTACCCGGGGTCACACCGCCCTTTTGCAGCACGCTGCCGGCGGCATCGAGCGAGACGACAAAGCGGTCGCCGGTGCGAAAGGTGCCGGCGGCGATGTCGACGTTCAGCGAGCCGGTGCCGCCGATGCCTGGGACGTTCACGGTGGTGGGCAACCCGGCCAGGGCGACGGTGCCGTGGGTGACGGTCGAACCATCCGCCGGATTGCGCGAGGTGATGCGCAGCTGCAGGTTGGCGCTGCCGGGGGTGATCGGTACGACTTCGAACTGCAGCCGATCGCCAACGGTGCTCGGGATGGCGGTAACCAACGACACCTGGACGTCGCCGCCCGACCACTGCTGGCTGCCCGGACGCAGGTCCAGGGCAGGGCTGAAGTCGATCGCCTTGCCGGTGTCGGAGGTCAGTTGCAGCTGGTAGCCACCTTCGATTGGCACTGCCTTGGCGCGTACCCCGGGAATGCCGATGCCGTCTTCGGGAACAATCGAGAAACCGCCGCCTCGCCCGGTGTTGATCGCCTGCACCATGTCCTGCAGCGAACGCGTGCCGGTTCCGCTCTGCGGATCATAGCGCAGGGTATATTTGCGTGCCTCGCCGGTGGTGGTGTCGCGCACGTTGATGGTCAGGTTGCGCGCCACGGCATTGCCGGCTACGTCGGTGAACGCCGGTGCGAACAGAGACGGGATGCCGGTGCCCGAGCCGTCGACCTGGGCCAACCGCGGATCATCGAGATTCGTCTGCAAGTGGGCGACCGGGACGGTGAAGGCCGACTGGAACGACGAGGCGTTCATCGCCTGGCTGGTCGAGGTGGCGTGCAACCCGTTCAGCCGCTTGGCGATGGTCCCTGCAAGAGTGTCGAGCTCACCAACCACCCCGGGGAGGATGTCGCGCTGCAACTCGTCGAGGGCCGAGATCGAGCCGCCCTTGGGCTGCAGCAGGCCGCCATTGGGCGTCAGAATTTGCACGCCGCCGTCAAGTTTGCGCTGGGCGATCAGGGTGTTGGCGCTGTCCTGGCCAACCAGGTTGATGCCGCCGGCATCGATCAGCACGCTGCCATCGGCCACATTGCGTCGGACGCGCAGTTCGAGGTAGCCGGAGAGTTCGTTGACCAAGCGGTCGCGCGAATCGAGCAGGTCATTCGGACTGTTGCCCGACAGCGTCTGACGGCGGATCTGTTGATTGAGATCGGCGACCTGCTTGGCGATTTGGTTGACCGCACGCACCTGGTCGTCGATGGTGTCGCCGATGTCCTGGCCAAGCCGGTCGAGCCGGGTGCTGAGGTCGTTCAGCGTGGCCGTCCAGGTCTGCAGTTCTTGCACGGTCGCTGAACGCAGCGCGGCGGATTCGGGGTTGTTGGAGAGGTCGCCGAACACGTTGAAGAGGCGGTCGGTGCCACCGGCTAGGCCATTCTCGCCGGGTTCGTTGAACACCAATTCGACCGTCTTCAAATTGTCCCGCATGGTCTTCAGGCGGCTGGTTTCAGAAGTTGAAGCCCGCAGCCGTTCGTCGGTCAGGGTGTCGACGATGCGGCGGATCGCGTCGACATCTACCCCGCGGCCGATCTGGCCTGGGGTGCTGTCTTCGGGCACCGGGGCGACCAGCTCGGCGCGCTGGCGCGAGAAGCCGGGCGTGGCGGCGTTGGCCAGGTTGTGGCTGGTTACCTCCATCGCCCGCTTGTGGCTTTGGAGCGCGGTCAGGCCGATGAGGAGGGATTCGGTCACGAGGGATAGGAACGCACGAGGCGTGCCAGAGCCCTACCGGTGATCCGAAAGGAGGCTGAGGGGCCTGAATGTGCTGCTGAATGAAATGCCTAACCATCGTCCAGTGCATGCTTTCCGCGCCTCGCCACTCCCCACTTCCGCGCCTGCGGGGACTCCCTACAAACCGCGCTCCCCGCAGAAACCGAGGTATCCCATGTCCAAGCCCAAAGTCGCCATCCTGACCGCCGGTGGTCTCGCCCCGTGCCTGTCGTCCGCCGTCGGTGGCCTGATCGAGCGTTACAACGAACTCGACTCCGAAATCGAGATCATCGGTTACCTCGGCGGCTACAAGGGGCTACTCAAGGGAGAGTCGATTGTCGCCGGGGCAGAAGTGCGTTCGAAAGCGCACATCCTGCATCTGCATGGCGGTAGTCCGCTCGGCAACAGCCGGGTCAAGCTCACCAACGTCGCCGACTGCGTGAAGCGCGGTCTGGTGCCCGAAGGCGGCAATCCGCTGAAGGCAGCCGCTGATCAGCTGACCAAGGATGGCATCACCATTCTGCACACCGTTGGCGGTGACGACACCAACACGACGGCCGCCGACCTCGCGGCCTACCTCGCCAAGAACGGCTACAAACTGACCGTCGTCGGTCTGCCCAAGACGATCGACAACGATGTCTTCCCGATCAAGCAGAGCCTGGGTGCGTGGACTGCCGCCGAACAGGGCGCCATCTTCTTTGAGAACGTGGTCAACGAGCAGTCGGCCAATCCGCGCATGGTCATCATCCACGAGGTTATGGGCCGCAATTGCGGCTGGCTGACCGCCTACACTGCCAAGATCTACCGCGAGCGTCTGCGCCAGACCGAGTTCCTGCCCGGACTGAACCTGGCCCATCACCACAAGGACATCGACGCGGTCTACATCCCCGAGATGGACTTCGACATCGCTGCCGAGGCCAAGCGCTTGAAGGCGACGCTCGATCGCAAAGACTGCGTCAATATCTTCGTTTCCGAAGGCGCCGGCGTCGAAGCCATCGTCAAAGAGCTGGAAGCCAAGGGCGAGACGATCGAACGCGACGCCTTTGGCCATGTCAAGCTCGACAAGGTCAACGTCGGCAGCTACCTCTCAAAGCAGTTTGGCAAGATGCTCGGCGCCGAGAAATGCCTGGTCCAGAAGAGCGGCTATTTTGCTCGGGCCGCCGCTGCCAACGCCGACGATCTGCG
Organism: Planctomycetota bacterium; assembly: GCA_038318565.1. Taxonomy (GTDB): domain Bacteria; phylum Planctomycetota; class UBA11346; order UBA11346; family UBA11346; genus UBA11346. Next base: position 4,896 of record JBBQCI010000027.1, on the reverse strand, counting down.
GCTGATCAAGAGCATGGTCGACACCGCCGTCGAAAGCGCCCTGAAGAGTGAGCCCGGCGTCATCGGCCACGATGAGGACAAGAAGGGCCAGTTGCGGGCAATCGAATTCCCGCGGATCAAGGGCGGCAAGCCCTTCGACATCAGCGCCCCGTGGTTCGACCAAATGCTCAAGGGCATCGGCCAGCCGATGGGCAAGAAGCTCGCGGTCGCGCACTGACTCGTGGACTGTACGTAATCCACGATGCATGCCTACGACCACCCAGTGGGTTCACGAAGTACAGGTTCAGCCCTCCCACGGTCCGTTAGGGCTGTAGTGTGGGACTTCGACGGGACGCTCGTCGACTCGCCGGTAGCGGTACAGGCGGCCACGAATGCAGCGTTAGCTGAGCACGGCTATGCGCCGGCGACGCTGGATCAGGTCAAGGCCGGCATGGTCAAGCCGACGGTACCGCGCATGGCTTGGCATGCCGACCTCGCTACTGATGACGCCCTCGCCCAGGCGCTCAATGACGCTTTCTATCGACATGCACGGGCGCTGTTTCCACAGACCGCGTTCCCTTTCCCGGGCATCACCGACTTGGTGCACAGCCTCACTCAGCCACAGGCGGTGGTGACCAACAACCTGGGCAGCATGGTGCGCGAGACGTTGTCGCGCTGCGGGCTGCGTGAGCGCATGCTGTCAGTGTTGGGCGACGGTGACCTGCCTGCCCCCAAACCCGATCCGCGCGGCGCCTGGATGGCGGCCGCTGCCTGCGGGGTCGCACCAGCGCAATGTGCCTACATCGGCGACAGTGCGGTGGACCAGGAAACGGCCCGCACAGCCGGCATGTGTGCGATCGGCGTCACCTGGGGGACAACCCCACGGGAACGCCTGACGGGGTTTGATCTATTGGTGGATTCGCCAGAGGAACTCGCGCAGGCGTTGAGTAATCGATAAACGCAGCGAGGACCGGCGCGCGGTCTGGACCCGGATTGCATTGACCCATCTTCTTAAAAGTCGCTCTTAGACTTTACGGCAGCCTCGGCGTCTCGTGCCAGCGGCTTGGCCTGGGGTAACCCCTTGAGGGTCCCCTTGGCCAGGGCGGCGATCAATCCCTGGCATTTCGGGATCTCGCTCCAGGTTGGATAGGTGGTCAAAATCTGCTGTAGCATGAGGATCGCCTGGTCCTGCTGGCCGATCGTCAACAGGTAGAGCCCACGCAGATACAGCAGGGCGTCGCCGTCCTTGATGGTCCCGCGCGCGGCGTCAGCTTCGGCCCACGGAATTCGACCGGTCACCCATTGGCTGGCGAGGACGTAGACTTCCGGATTTCCATTCTTCTGCAGCTGCTGATCCAGGGCGACCGGATCAGGTTCTTTGCCATCGAACAGGCGCGTCAGCAGCGCATCCTCGATGGCGGATTCGCTGCGTTCGTCTGCGCTGAGATCCGATTGGCTGTCGGCCTTCAATCGTTGAGCGTGCAGCGTGTGCGCTGCACGCAGATCGCCGGAAGCCAAGGCGCAGATCTGCTGCAGATGCAGCTCGGTCGGACCGTCGCCACCTTTCGCACGTCTGGCCGCGAAAAGACGCGGATCCGCTAGCAGGCCGCTTCTAACCAGTCCCCAGTAGAACTGCTGTCTGACGACGTGCTGCCCATCGTCATAGTAGCGGCCTTCGTCACGCAGCTTTTCAGGCCTCTGCACCATGATGATTGGAGAGATGTAATCCATCGGCGAGCTGACCCGCATGAGCGCCACGATCATGTCCTTCTCGATGTCTTTTCCCGCCCAGTCCCAACTAGCCGTAGCGAGAATATGCGAGGCAATGTCCGCCGATGCAAAGCAGATTGGATGGTCCGTGAATTGATAGCTGCCAGCGACGGCCATGGCGCCGATGCGTCTCGCGGCGTCGATGCCGAGCTCTTTGTGGTGCATCATACTACTTCGCCGGCATACCTCAAATTGCAGCGCCAGATTCTTCGGTTGTTCGGCCGCGGCCTGGACCAGAAGGGCAGGCAGAGTAGCCGCCAGAACCTCGGCGTGGACCTTCGGATCCCCCAATCGGTAACCAGAGGCCTGGAGTCCCGCCAGTCGATCTTCACCATGTGAAAGCCGGTGGGCCGGAATGATGGAGGCCTTCTCTTCGCCTGGCTGACGCCACAGCAGTTGGCATCCTCCCCCGCCACCGCCCTGTTCGAACTCCAGTACGAGTGGATGCCAGCCGGCCTTCAACATCAGGCTGCGCGAGCGGGTCTCCATGCCATGCGAACCGGCGTTGTTGACCGCGTACGCGCCATCCACGCTGAGCCGCGACCCGTCGTCTGAGCAGGTGGCCAATTCATAGGTACCGTCCTTGGGAATCTGTAGGTTGCCACGCCAGACAATGGCGAATGAGTTCGACTCGCCGAACTGAGGCCACGGCAGCGTTGTGTTGTCAACCGTTGCATCTACCCACGAGGCATCGGCCTTGCGATCGCCCAGCACCAGCATCGGTCCGGGGGAAAGTTGCCCCAGATACCACACCGTGTGCAGGCTGTGGTCTCCTCGTTCGTAGGCGTGCGCGAGACGTTCTTGCAGCAGACCAAGGTGCGGACCATCGGCGAAGTTACTGATGCATATGGTGACCAGGGCCGGGTCATCAGTATCGCATCGCTCAAGAATTCTCGTCATCAGCCCAGCGACACGCGGATCGTTGCCGAGTAAATTCAGGATCTTCATCATGTGGTAGCCCGTCGTGTGCCGCGGGGCCAGCAATTCGTGTTCCAGCGCCTTGACCACCACATCCGCCGCGTCGGCCTGCCTGGCCTCGTTCTTGAGATTATAGGCAAGTCGAACCACGGAAAACCAATCCCCGTGGGTTGCCAGCAGTGGCATGAGTGGGTTCGTCTCCGACAGGTAACCTTTCACGCGAGCACCGCTGAAGAACGCAAAACGGGAACGGTCAGCGAGCCACCCGGCGACATCGCCGAGACCGACCAGGGTACGGGTTTTCCCGGTCATACCCCTGGATCCCTGCAGCCCACGGTCTATTGCATTCAACGCTGCGGAGAACACCGGAACCGTCACGACATCGACTCTCGCGCTGGTACGTTCGACAAGTTGGATCAGCGCTTCGCGTCCTGCCGGTGGCTGGGCCACACCCATCGCTACCGCCATTGCTGTGAGCAACGGAACGGCCTCGGTGTCACGGATTTCCACGCTGCGTAGCATCCATGCGACGTCGGCAACCCACCTGTTCACGGTCACGCTGTGGCCAAATCTGTTGTACAAGTTTTCCGCCACCTTCACTTGGTAGATATCCATTGTCGGATCGCCCTCGGGCACCGTGGCGGTCCGTTCGCACCATAGGAGTGCCATACGCGCCCACGGACCTTCAGTGCTTTTGAGGTCACCAGCATCCCGCGTCGCATAAGCCAGCAAGACTCGGCCCATGAGGTCTGACTTGGCTTCCTTCCAGTTCCCAATGTCGTCGCGTACGGCAATAAACTCACCGCTGAGCAGCCGGGTCCACAATTCGGGCATGGCCTCTTTCCAGGTCGCTGCCGGCTTGCCCTTGCGGTATGCGGAACGTTCCCGAGCGATCAACCGCGCCGTCGCACGCCAGCCGCCACTGCAGCCGAATTCAGCCGGGTGTCCGGCCAAGCACAGCTTGACGCAGGCCATGATCGCATTGGCCGAGGCCACGCCGTGATCGGGAGAGGCCTGATACGCCGTGCGCAATCCACTGAGCGTGGCGATCGCAATCCGCGGATCGAGGGTGTCTGCTTGGGTTGTGACTTCGCCAGCCTCCAGTGCTGCTGGTAACCAGGCGAAGGCGAGAAAAAGATTCATGATAATAATACGCTTCATCTCACGACGCTAGTCAGCGCCTCGCGGAATGAAAGCGGCTCACGACCGTTCAGATATGGCGGCCGTAGCCGTAGCCGTAGCCGTAGCCGTAGCCTAGCATGCTGGCCGCCGGCCCGCCGGGTTGCGCGGATTCACTACATGCGAACGCGCTGGACGACGGTGGTCGCCCAGCGCGTGAGAATCGGCTGCGTAGGTGATCAGGCCAACGCGCGAATGCGCTCGACGGCCTTCTTGATCGTCGGGCCTGGGTTCTGCTCCTCGGCTTCGTACTCGATCACGGCGTAGCCGTCGAAGGAGCCTTCGTCGAGAGTCTTGATGTAGGTTGGCAGGTCCAGGGCCCCGTCACCGATCAGGCACTCGCTGTACTTGCCCTTGGGGGTGAACACGAAGTCCTTGTAGTGGGTGCCGAAGACGCTGCCCTTGAAGCGCTTGGCCCAGTCGACGGGATCGTTGCCCGACTGGATGCACCAGGCGGTGTCGATGTTGATGCCGATGTTGCCTTGGCCGAGTTCGATCAGATGGCTGATTTCGTCAGCCGAACCGTTGAACATGTAGCCGCCATGGCAGTGAATGCCGATCTTGATGCCATAGACCTCGGACATGGCACGGGCAACTGCGGTGCCCTCACGGAAGTTGGCGACATTGAAATGGGCGCTGATGTACTTGGCGCCGGCCTTCTTGGCGAATTCGAACCACTGTTTCTCCTTCTTGTGGTCGCCGCTGAAGCCCTGGACGCCAATCGAGAGGATCTCGACACCGGCCGCCTTGCAGGCGTCGATCGCAACCTGGTGCTGGCTCGGATCGTCGAAGTTGGCGTGGGCGCCGCATAGTTCGATGCGCGAGACACCGACCGCCTTGACCTGAGCGAGCATCTCGCCGATGGACTTGTAGTGGCGGAACGACCAGCTCTGGACGCCGACATTGCGGGCTGCGGTGAGGGCCATGGGGGGAGACTCCGTTCGGGTGTGGAAGCGCTACCCTAGACCACCGGAAAGAGGCGCCAGCAGTAGACCGCGCCGGACCCGAAGGGGTGTCATGCCGGAAGCGATATGGGGTTCAGTGTCGTCC
>JBBQCI010000026.1:0-41456 GCA_038318565.1 Planctomycetota bacterium | reverse complement strand
GCGACCGCGCCGCCGCTCTGGCTGGATGGCTGGCCTTCCGGGCGTTGCCAGCGCAGCAACGCCTACTTGACGAATATATCATCGACCTGGAGATCGAGGCCTTCGCCAGGTGGCGGGCGTGGGACCTGGCACGCTGATCGGACTGGCCGCTGGCCGCTGATCGATAATCTGTACCGCCATGTCCGATCCGCTCTACCGCGACTCCCCGCGCACCAAGGCGATCCGCCGCCTCAGCGAGTGGATAGAGCAGGGCGTGTTGCCCGCCGGCCAGCCGCTGCCCACCGAACGCGAACTCGCCGAGCGTCTCGACCTGCCGCGCAGCACGGTGGCGCGGGCCATCGACGGGGTGATCGCTCGCGGACTGGTGCGCAGCGATGGCGGGCACTCTCGCACGGTGGTCGGTCCACATCGTGCCGGTGTCCTGAATGGGACGGTGGTGGTGGTCGGAAATCCGCTGGACGAGGCGGTCGAGACCGATTCCCTGGCGTACGCCGAGCACATCACCACTGGTATCCTCGCCGAACTGCGTGCGCAGTCGCTCGATGCGCTGGTGCTGGATGCGCGGCGGGTCGATCAGGCGCAGCTGCTGCGCCTAGTCGACCAGGGCGTCAGCGGCGTGCTGGTTCCGGCCGGCAGCGGCCAACCGCGCATCGATCCCGACGCGATGCGCGACATCCTGCTGGCCATCGTCCAGCGCGGCATCCCGGCGGTGATTTTCGGTGACGAATCCGGCGAAGCCGTCGACCGGGTCGCGCATGACCACGAAGCCGGCGCAGATGCGGTGACCAGCTACGTGATTGGCCGAGGCTGCACACGGCCGCTGCAGGTGTTCAGTGGCCCGCTTGATCTGATATGGACCCGCCAGCGTCGGGCAGGGTACGAGCGCGCCATGCGACGGGCTGGACTCGAAGCACTGCCTCCCCTGCAGGTCCCTGAACTGCCGGCCAGCAGCGAGGCCGCTCTCCACCCAGACCGCAGCGCTCGCTACCTCCTCGGCTATCTGTTCGACCACCTCGGACCGCAAGTTGCTGCCCCAGTGGATGCCCTCATTCTGCTGACTGACTACGAGGCGGAATCGGCGCGGCGCGCCTGCGCCCTGCTTGGTCGCGAACCGGTTTTGGCCGGGTACGACGCCGCGGTAGGTCGATGGGCCGCTGGGCGGTGCTGGGAACCCGCCCCCATCGTCGCGACCATCGACAAGCAGCTGTGGCTATGCGGGGTGGAGATGGTCCGCCTGATGCAATGGCGCATCGAGCTGGGCAGCGAGCCCGCGCCTCGCCGGGTTGCCGTGGAACCGCGGCTCATCACGACCGCATGACCCAGGTGGTTCGCGGGCGCGAACCACGGAGGTGAGGCCTGACCTGACGTCTACCGACCTCCTCAGGCTGCGTCATGGCAGCCGGTCATCAGGGCGTTACAATGTCTTGCATGGCCAAAGCTGTCGTTGATCCCGAGGAGCTGCAGCGCTTCGTCGCCGCGCTCAAACGATTCAACCAGACGACGCGCGACGAGATCGCCATGGTCCAGCGCCAGTTCAAGCGCCTGGGCGAGACTTGGCAGGACCAAGAGCAGGCCCGTTTCGCTGAAAACTTCGAGGCGATGGTGCGCGTCTACGGCAAGTTCCTTGAAGAGTCCGAACGGCAGGTGCCTCAACTCTCGCGCAAGGCCGAGGCGATCCGCGACTATTTGCGAACCGGTTGAACGTTCATGGCTGGTTCCGCTCATCTCTCTGATCCCGCGGTCATCCGCGACTTCCGCGCCCGTCTGTTACGTTTCCAGCAGGCGGCTGACAGCGCCATGGCCGGTGCCCCGACTGCGCTGCAGCGAGCCCTGGATCACTTGCGCAGTGAACTGGCCCCACGCTGGAAGAAGGACCTGGGCCGTCGCCAGGAGCTCCATACCGAGGCCCGGCGCCGCTACCTGGAAGCCGAGTCCGAGGTCAAGGCGAATGGCAGGCGGGGTGCCGTCGATCGTACCAGCGCAGCTGACGAACAGCGTGACATGCATCGCGCCCGACGCCGCGTCGAAGAAGCCGAAGAGAAGCTCGCCCTGATCCAGACCTGGCAGAGTCGCCTGGAAGGCGACGGCAAAGATCTGCTGGCGAAGTGTCGCGATCACGACTTGGCCATTCAGGAACTGAGCGGCAAGGCGTTGACTCAACTCGACCGGCTGGCCAACTTGGTCGACGAATATCTGCAACGCGGAGCGTCATCATGAGTGCCTCTTCTGCTGATGAGGCCACCCTGGATCGAGCCGCGCGAGAACTACTGGAGGCGTGGGCTGCGACCGGCGATGGCTGGCGTGACGCCGCCCGCGCCGAATTCCAACACGACCATCTGGACGGCATCGCCTGGCGCAGCCGCCTGGGCATGAAGGAGCTCTCGGAACTGTCAGCGTTGTGCGCCGATGCAGTACGGAGATGCGAATGACCGCCTACGATCTTGCCAGCCTGGTGCCCGGACTTGATCAGGAGGCAGCCCGTCTTGCAGCGCTTGAGGCCGAGCGTGCGCAGGGCGAGGCGGTCTGGCAGGCACAGCGCCTGCAATTGGCCGAGCGCACCCGCCAGTCGTTGAGCAAGCTGCGCGAGGCGATGGTGGCGCTCGATCCGGCTGCCGCCGCCGAAGAGGCCGCAGCCGTGGAGCAGACCCGCTGGCAGCGTCGTGCCGAGGCGGTGACCGCTGCGGCCGGGAAGTTGCGTCGTCAATCGCGTGAACGCATCGAGCGACGGCTCGCCGAGCAGCGTACCTCCGAACTGGCCAGTGCCCGCGAGCGCATGGCGCAGAACGCTGGGCAGCGATCGGACGTGCTGCGTGGCCTGGCCACCCAGCGTCTAAGGGCCCAGACCTTGGTCACCGAGGTGCATACGCAGGCGAAGCGCGCCGGGATTGCGATGCCGCCAGTCGAGGTCGCCGCCAGTTCCGAGGTGCCGTTGGGCACCGATGCAGCTCGGGCTCTGGAAGGACTGGTCGGCCAACTCGACCAGCTCAGTGCCATGCTACCCCGGGTGGTCACTGGATGGCAGGCGCGGGTCGCCCGTCCGATCGGTGGCATCCTGCTGCCGCTGCTCGCTCTGCTGCCTCCTGCGGGTCTTGCCGTGGCGTTGCCGGGCTGGGCCATCGCTCCGTGGGTCGTCGGCTTGGCGGTGGTGCTGCAGATCGTGGTGTTCGGGCTGCGTTCGCAGATGCGCTCTGGCCTGACTGAACGCTTGGTGTTCATGCGCGATACCCTGGAAGCCGCAGCTGGACGGGCCGGAGCGATTGAGCGTCTGGCTACCGATCCCGCCGCGGCCGCCCGCAGGAGCGGAGGACTCGATGCGATGATCAGCGGCGGTGTCGCCAGTGAGGAGGCGCAGCGCGCAGCGCGCGCCGAGAGCGAGCGCGACCAGACCGAGATCCGTGATCAGGAGGTACGACTACGCGCACGCATCGCTCGCTCGGTCAGTAGTTGCGTGCCCGAAGCGCGCAAGGCTGCCGGGGCCGCCATGCTTGCCCGCCAGCAGGCCGCAACTGTTGCCCTGTCCACTGCCGAGCGTGCAGCGAGCGCAGCCCTGACCGCGGCTGACCGCGCCTGGCAGGACACTGCCGATGGTCTTGCAGCTGCAGTGGCGACGGCGCGCAGCGCGATCCAGGATCTCGCTGCCGCCGCCACCAAGCAGTGCATTGTCGAGCACGCCCCATGGAACGCTCCGGCTTGGGCCGACTGGCGTCCAGTTGCCACGTGGCCGACCGGACTGCCACTCGGCACGCTGGCCGATGGTGATCTATCAGTGCCGCTGGCTCTGCCGTATCCCCGCCCCGCCAATCTGCTGCTGCGCTGCGGACCTGTTGGGCGCCCGGCCGCTCTTGAGCTGCTGTCGAAGACCCTGCTGCGCTGTCTGGTCGCGACGCCTCCCGGGCGGGTAAAGCTGACGTTGATCGATCCAGTCGGTTTAGGTCAGAGCTTTGCGCCCTTGCTGGCTCTGGCGGATCATGGCGAGGCCGTGTTGTCCGGCGGACTAGCCAGTGATAGCGAACGGATCGAGCGCGCCCTCGACGATCTGTGTGCGCATCTCGAAGTGGTCATCCGCAGCCGTCTGCGTGGCACCTACGAAACCCTCGCCGATTATAACCGCGAGGCCGGTGAGCTGCAGGAACCGCTGCGTCTGGTGGCGATTGCCGATTTCCCAGCCGGATTCGGCGAGCGGGCCAGCGAGCGCCTCGCCGTCCTGCTGCGCACCGGGGCACGCTGCGGGGTGTACATATTGCTGCATCATGACACCCGTCAGCGGCTGGCTCCGGTCCTCGATGCGGCGCTGGTCCAGCATGCCACCGTGACGCTGTTGGAGTCCGAGCAGCGTTTGACGGTTGATCATGCCGCTGTGCGCGGCTGGCGATTCACTCCCGCCGAATCGCCACCATCGGGCCTTGCCACCCGACTCGCCAACGCGGCCGGGGCCGCCTCAGTCCAGGCCAGCAAGGTCGAGATCGCCTTCGCCTCGGTGGCGCCACCTGCGTCGGCAGTGTGGAGCCTGTCCACTGCTGAACGACTGCGTGTGCCGATCGGTCTGCGTGGTGCAGGTCAGTTGCAGTATCTCGAATTGGGTCGTGGTACCGCCCAGCACGTGCTGATTGGCGGCCGCACCGGTTCGGGCAAGTCGACTCTGCTGCATGTGCTGGTAACCAGCGCTGCGCTGTGGTTCCATCCGCGCGAACTCGAAGTGCATCTGATCGATTTCAAGAAAGGCGTGGAATTCCAGGCCTATGCCGCCACCAAGCTGCCGCACGCCCGGGTCGTGGCGATCGAAAGCGACCGCGAATTCGGTCTGTCAGTGCTGCGTCGGCTCGACACCGAGCTGACTCGCCGTGGCGAACTGTTCCGCACCGCTGGGGCCCAGGACCTGGCAGCACATCGCCGCAGCGGCGGCGAACACCTGCCGCGCGTCCTGTTGCTTATCGACGAATTCCAGGAGTTCTTCACCGAGGACGACACGGTTGCGCGGGACGCAGCGTTGCTCCTCGACCGCTTTGTGCGCCAGGGCCGCGCCTTCGGCGTCCACGTCGTGCTTGGCTCGCAGACCCTGTCTGGCGCCTACAGCCTGGCCAAGAGCAGCCTCGGTCAGATGGGCGTGCGCATCGTCCTGCCGTGCAACGAGGCCGACGCCCACCTGTTGCTGCACGAGGACAACGATTCGGTGCGCCTGCTGACCCGTCCTGGCGAGGCGATCTACAACGACCAGGCCGGCATGGCCGAGGGCAACAGCCCGTTCCAGGTGTGCTGGTTGTCCGACCAGCAGCGCAGTGACGCCTTGCGTCCACTTGCCGCGCGTGCCGCCGCCGATGGCTGGAAACCGTCCTCACCGACGGTGATTTTCGCCGGCGACACGCCAGCCCGCTTCGACGAGGATGTGACTCTGGCCACCCGGCTTGCCGCCGCCCCCGACGGCAAGGCCATCGCCACAATCGGTCAGAGCAGCTCGCTGCGCGGCTCGGCCGAAGTTGTCTTCCCGGCAGCCTCCGGTGGCAACCTGCTGCTGGTCGGCCAGCACCGCGAAGCCGCTGTCGCCACGCTGGTTGCGCTTGGCCTCGGCGTGGCTATTCGGAACCCCGTCGGCGGATTGCGCCTGGTTGCCTTCGATGGCGAGGATCCGGATGGTCCGTTCGCCGTCGCTTGGGGTGCGCTGGCCGCTTCGTTGCCACACGGTGCCATACGTGTCGGTGGGCGTGAACTCCCGCCTGTTCTCGATGACCTGACTGAGTTACTAGCCAAGCGTCAGTCCGGCGAGGATCCGTCGCGCACGCCGGTGCTGCTGGTGGTCAATGCCTTGCAACGTCTGCGCACCTTGCGCCCGGACGACGAGGCGCCTTTCGACCGCAGCGGCGAGCCGCTGTCAGACCGCTTCGCCAAAATGCTCTCGAATGGACCAGAATACGGTGTTCACGCGGCGGTGTGGTGCGACGCCCTGTCTGGTGTGCAGCGATCGTTATCGCGGAAGAGTTTGCGCGACTTCGATCTACGCATCTGCTTCCAAATGAGTCCGGCAGATTCCAACGAACTGATCGACGACGATGGCGCCAGCCGTCTCGGTCTGCATAGCGCTCTGCTCGCGGTATTGGCCGAAGGCCGGCGCGAGAAATTTCGACCCTATCAGACCCCGGATCCGGCTTTCCTCGCCCATTTATCCACTGCCCTTCGGAGCCGCTGACGATGTACGCCGTGTTCGTCCGCATTCGCATCGTGCCAGGGCAGACTTCGCAATTTCTGGAGTTGACCGCGGCCAATCACGGTGGGACCCGTCAGGAACGCGGCAATCTGCGCTTCGATGTGCTACAGGACGCCGCCGACGTTACGCGCTGCTTCCTCTACGAAGTCTACCGCGACGAAGCCGCCTTCCGGACGCATCAGCAGACGGCACATTACCTCGCCTGGAAAGAGGCCGTCGCGCCATTGATGGCCGAGCCGCGCCAGGCCGAGCGTATGCATAGCGTGCTGCCTGAACCGTGGGCCTGAGCATGGCCTTCAGTTGGCGGCGGGTCGTTCTCGTCTGCGCCGGGCTTGGACTGGCGGGATCATTGGCCGCCGTGGTGGCTGCCGATCTACTGCCGTTCTGGTGGTGGAGCGAGTTGCTGCAGCATCCTCGGCCGCAAGTGGCAGGAGGATCGCTTGTCTGCGCCGTTGTGTTCGCCGTGATTGCCCAGGGGTGGCGCCGATGGCCGCTGTTTCTTATCCCGCTGATCGCGGCACTCGGGATGGTCCCCGCTATGTTTCGCGGCGCCGAACCCCGCGCTGGGTTCACGGTTGCTCGCCTGGTGACCTCCAATGTCTTGTCGAGCAATCCCGATCCCGTTTCCGCAGTTGCCAGCCTACTGCGGCTCGACGCCGACATCCTTATTCTGCTGGAACCAGACCATAGTTGGCGTCCGCATCTGGCACCGCTGCGCGAGGCCTATCCCATCCATCGAGAAATCCTGCGCGAGGACAACTTCGGCATCTGCCTCTATGCCCGCCGCGGCGCCATCACGGTGTGGCAGCCGGAAGACGTGGAGGTGCCGGGACTCGTCCTCGCGTATGATGGTGTAGACATCCTTGCCGTGCATCCCCCGCCACCGTTCTCAGCGGGCTATCATGACATGTGGTGGACCGAGCTGAACGCCATCGCTGGGTGGGCCGCCAATCGTCCCAATGTGATTGTGGCTGGCGATCTCAATGCCACACCGTGGAGCAGTGGCTTCACTCATCTATGCTCGGTCGGCGGATTGCGTGGTATCGGCGGCCTACGGACATGGAATCCGACTTGGATGCGCGGAACATTACTGGCATCGCCGATCGATCATGTCCTGGTCGGGTCCGGCCTGGGCATCAGCTCGCATGCCGTCGGACCTGCCATGGGGTCAGATCACCAACCGGTCCGGACGGTAATCACCCGCTAGTGGTCATGGGCAAAGGGGTCGATCTCCGCGTTCAGACTCCGCGCAGCTGCTTGGCGACCGCGAAGCGCTCGGCGAGCAGATCCCGTTCGCGCGCTCGGTCACCGTCGCGCCGGGCCTCATTGAGGTCATGGTCGAGGCGGCGGATGGTGTCGGCTAGTTCGGCTTTACGGATCGTACTGGCGATCTCCGTCAGGCGGACGCCAGGGTCCCCGATCGACGGCGTGCGAGCGGATAAGTCGATGGCAGATAGGCGGTGGACCGTCTCGACCAGGGCGGGGACCGCGGCGACACCTTCATCGGCAGTGATCGCGTGGACGTCGGGTCGATCGGCGAGCAGCAATGCTGCGGCCAGTGCGCTCCACGGCTTCGGCCAATGACGCGGCTCGAGCTGCAATTCGTCGCCAGCCCCGGCGCGCAGCCCGGGTTCCCGCAACAGAATGTGCAGCGCTTCTTCGAGGTGCGGCGGAAGGGGATCTATGCGATCGATATCTGCAGCCGCGGCCGCTTCGGCGGTGCTTGCCGCCCCTTCGCCGGCCAGCCGGCGCGCCAGGCCATCCTCAGGAAGGCCAAGCCAGCCAGCGGCATCGCGCAGGTGGAGATCGCGCAGCTCGCGGTCGGGTTCGCCACGAATGGCGGCGATGATTTGGTCCGCGACCGCCAGCTGGGCGCGACGGTCGAGATCGACTGGACGCGGCGCGAGCGCGCGCAACAGGTGGTCGAATTCGCTGCGTGCGGCATCAAGGACACGCTCAAAGACGGCGCGGCTCTCGGATCCGGCGCTGGCCTCGGCGAGCAGCTCGGCCGGATCCAGTTCGTCGGGCAGGATGGCGACCTGAGCCGGCACGCCGGCACCCAGGCAGGTGCGTGCAGCTTTTAACGCGTTTTCTTGGCCTGCGCGGTCGCCATCGAGGAGGAGGATCAAGCGTCCGTCGCGACCGATCAGGGTTCCGAGCTGTTTGGCGTGCTCGGGGGTCAGGGCGGTGCCGAGGACGGCGACACAGGCCTTGAACCCAGCCTGATCGGCGGCCATCACATCGGTGGGGCCCTCCATCACCACGACCCGGGACTCGTCGCGGCAGCTGATGCGGGCGTGGTGCAGGTTGAAGACGTTGGTCGACTTGTGGTAGAGGGGGGTGTCGGTGTTGTTGACGTATTTGCCGACCCCGCGGCCCTCGGCCTTGGCCGCCGCTTCCGCCTCGGGCAGCAGCCGGGCGCTGTAGGCCAATGGGTGACCAAAGCGGTCGCAGATCGGGAACGTGATGCGTTCAAAGAAGCGGTCGGTCAGGCGGCCGTTCCGTTCGACTGCCAGGTCCAGGCTTGCCAGCAGCTGGGGATCGATGCCTTGACCACGCAGGGCCTCCATGAGCTGGCCGCGACCCGGCGACCAGCCGAGACGGAACCGACGGCAGGTCGCCTCGGTCAGTCGGCGTCGGACGAGCAAGTAATCACGGGCGCCCTGGGCTTCTGGGGTTTCCCACAGGCAGCGTTCATAGAAGACACAGGACGCCTCGACGGCGGCCAACTGGCGGTCACGTTCGCCGCGTTCGTCCCGCCCGCGCCCAGCGCCCTGCTGCCAGACCAGCTCGATGCCAGCGCGCTTGGCCAGCATCTCGACCGCGTCGCTGAACGAGACGTTCTCCTTCTCGCGCAGCAGGGTGATGGCATCGCCGTGGGCCTTGCAGCCAAAGCAGTAGTAGTGCTGATCGGCGGTATAGATGTACATGCTGGGCGTGCGTTCCTGGTGGAACGGACAACAGCAGGCGAAATTCGCCCCAGATTTACGCACCGGAGTGTATTCACTGATCAGCTGGACCAGATCGATGGCCTCGCGCACGCGGCGCACCTGGTCGTCGCCGAGGAAACCGGGCATCAGTTAAGTCCCAGGTCCGGTGGTGCCGGTCTGCTGCATGGTGGACTGGCGATCCCTGGCATGTCGGAACGCTAGGCGGGCCGCGCCTGTCTCAACGACTGTTCGCTTCTCCGAGATCGTGGGATAACCAGTTGGTTGAGAAGCCCAGCCGTCACATTGCCAGGAGCAATCAATGACGGAACTGCCCCCTTTACAAAATCGAAGTCTCCCCATAGTGCCCGCTCCACCCAAGTGGGGGCCTCGCGGCTTCCACCTCTGGGGGCCGCCGATGGGGGCTCAAGCCCGCCGCCATCGGAAGTTCCGCAAGGGACAAGGTCCAACGGGCCCATCGCAGCCGTCACGGCTGACCCGACGCTTGGCGTCGAGGGGAGAAGGCGTGAAAGAGAAGATCAAGATCCGTCTTGAGGCATACGACCATCGTATCCTCGACAAGGCCGCCCAAGACATCGTCGAGACCGCGAAGCGGACCGGCGCGCATGTTGCTGGCCCGATTCCCATGCCGACCCGGATTGAGCGCTTTACCGTTCAGCGTTCTCCGCATGTCGACAAGAAGTCTCGCGAACAGTTCGAGCTCCGCACGCACACCCGCGTGATCGAGATCCTCGAGCCGACCGCCAAGACCAATGATGTCTTCTCGAAGGTCGATGTTCCGGCCGGCGTCGACATCACCATCAAGCAGACGGTGAGGTGATCCCATGAGCGTAGCGCTCTACGGCACCAAGGTCGGCATGACCCGAGTATACGATGGCGAAGTCGCCGTCTCGGTCACTGTCGTCCAGTGCCTCCCAAATGAAGTCATCGAAGTGAAGTCGAAGGACAAGCATGGTTTCGATGCGCTGAAGGTCGCGGTCGGCAAGCGCCGTCGCAAGGCCAGCAAGCCCATCGCCGGCGAGTTCAAGAAGGCTGACGTGGCGATGCGTCAAGCCCTCCGCGAAGTGCCGGTTGCAACTGGCGTCGAAGCCAAGGCTGGCGTCAAGCTGACGGTTGGCCTGCTCGACTCGAAGCGCCTTTGTGACGTGGTCGGCACGACCAAGGGCCGCGGTTTCACCGGCGTCGTCAAGCGCCACAACTTCAGCGGTGTCGGTGCGAGCCACGGTGCGATGGGCGAGCGTCAGCCCGGTGCCATCGGCGCTCGTATGGACCCCGCCCGCGTCGGCCTCGGCAAGAAGATGTCGGGCCACTACGGCAACGAGCAGGTCACCGTGCGTAACCTGCGGATCGTGTCGATCGATGCTGAGCACCATCTGGTTCTGCTGAAGGGCGCCATCCCCGGCCCCAACGGCGCGCTGGTCGAGATCAAGCAGGGCTGAGGCAGACATGACCGCAATCCAAGTCTACAACGCCGCCGGTGAGAAGACCGGTCTGATCGAACTCGATCCGACCAAGCTCGACATCGCCGTGCGCAAGGCCCTGCTCAAGCAGGCTCTCATCGCCCACCAGGCCTCCCAGCGTCAGGGCAGCCACAAGACCAAGGACCGCGGCGAAGTTGCCGGCGGTGGTCGCAAGCCCTGGAAGCAGAAGGGCACCGGCCGCGCCCGCCAGGGTTCGACCCGCAGTCCGCAGTGGGTCGGCGGTGGTCGCGCTCACAGCGTCCGTCCTCGCGACTACACCATCGAGCTGAACGCCCAGGAGCGCCGCATCGCTGTGCGCTCAGCCCTGCGCTGGAAGCTCGAACAGGGCAAGATCACCGCCGTTGAAGGCTTTGATCCCAGCCAGCCCAAGACCCGCGCGGTCGCTCATCTGCTCGAGAAGATGGGCCTGATGGGCAAGGGCGCGCTGCTGATCAGTGAGGGCTCGAAGCCCATGCTGCTCAAGAGCACTCGCAATATCCCCAAGGTCGACGTCGCTGAGCGTCGCAGCCTGAACGCCGGTATCGTGCTGACGCACGCCAACCTGGTTTTCGCCAAGCCCGCGCTCGACGCGCTGGTGAAGGAGCTCGCGTGAACCCGCACCAGATCATCCTGCGCCCGGTCATCTCAGAGAAGACCGTGCATCAGCAGAACAAGCTGAACCAGTATACCTTCGTCGTCCATCCGGACGCCAACAAGGTGCAGATCGCCGAAGCGATCGAAACCTTGTTCAAAGTCAAAGTTGCTCGCGTCAACACGCTGAATGCCCGTGGCAAGGATCGTCGGATGCGCTCGCGCATCACCGGCACCGAAAGCGCGTGGAAAAAGGCAATCGTGAAGCTGGCTGACGGCCAGAAGATCGAAGGGGTCTGACATGCCATATCGCAAACTGCATGCGGCGAGCGCTGGCGCCCGCCACACCACCATCCCCGACTTCGCCGAGATCACCAAGGGCAAGCCGGAAAAGAAGCTGACCGTCAAGGTGCACTACCGCGCTGGCCGTAACAGCCAGGGTCGGATCACCTGCTGGCACAAGGGTGGACGTCACGCCCGCCAGTACCGCCTGGTCGACTTCAAGCGTATCAAGCTGGACATCACCGGCACGGTCACGGCGATCGAATATGATCCCTACCGTAACTGCCGCATCGCCCTGGTAACCTACGCAGATGGCGAGAAGGCCTACATCCTCGGCGCCAAGGACCTGT
This sequence comes from Planctomycetota bacterium, assembly GCA_038318565.1. Classification (GTDB taxonomy): domain Bacteria; phylum Planctomycetota; class UBA11346; order UBA11346; family UBA11346; genus UBA11346. The sequence continues at coordinate 29,626 of JBBQCI010000026.1, read as the reverse complement.
CGGTCGGTGCCAAGGTGGTCAGCTACAGTGCTGGTGGCGATCCGAACGTGGGCTGCGCCATGGAACTGCGGCACATCCCGCAGGGCCTGGAAGTCCACAACGTCGAGTTGCAGCCCGGCCGTGGCGGCCAGCTCGCTCGCTCGGCCGGCACCTACGCCCGTCTCATGGCGATCGATGGCGAGAAGGCCATCCTCGCCCTGCCCAGCGGTGAAGTCCGCCGGGTCCAGATGACCTGCCGGGCCACCATCGGCCTGGTCGGCCGCCCCGACGCCAACACCCGCAATATTGGTAAGGCTGGCCGCAACCGCTGGCTGGGCGTTCGCCCGACCGTGCGCGGCAACGCCATGAACCCGATCGCTCACCCGCTGGGTGGTGGTGAAGGTCACACCAACGGTGGTCGCCAGCACTGCTCGCCGTGGGCCCTGGTCGAAGGCAAGAAGACCCGCATCCGCAAGAACCGCAACAACGTCCACATCATCCGCCGCCGCGACGGCCGCGCGATGACCACGGAGGCCTGATCCGATGTCACGCAGCACTCGCAAAGGCCCGTTCGTCGACCTCAAGCTTCTCGCCAAAGTCGAGAAGCAGAAGGCGGCCAACGCCCGCACCCCGATCAAGACCTGGGCCCGTTCCTGCACCGTGGTACCCGATTTTATCGGCCACACCTTCTCGGTGCACAACGGCCGCAGCTTCACCAACGTCCTGATCACCGACAACATGGTCGGTCACAAGCTCGGTGAGTTCTCGGTGACCCGTACGTTCCGCGGCCATGGCGGCGGCAAGAAGGAAGAGGCCCCCAAGTGAGCAGCTCCCAGATCTACCGCGCCATCGGGCGCAACGCGCGCATCAGTCCGCGCAAGGCCATCCTCTCGTGCCAGTTGATCCGCGGCAAGCGGGTCGAAGAAGCCGTCAACATCCTAGCCTTCGATCTCCGTCGCGGCTCCGCGATGATGAAGAAGGTCCTCGACAGCGCGGTGGCCAACGCCGCCAGCGTCGGCGGCCTGGATCCGATGGACTTGGTCGTCCTCGAGGTCCGCGTCGACAAGGGCCTGGTCATGAAGCGCTGGCGTCCAGCCAGCCGCGGCCGCTCGGCTGCCCGCGCGAAGCGCAACAGCCACATCACCATCGCTGTCGGCAAGAAGGAGGCCTGAGTCGTGGGACACAAGATTAACCCGACCGGGTTCCGCATGGGCATCACCGAACCACACCGCTCGGTGTGGTTCGCCAAAGGCCAGAAGTACTCGCAGCTGGTCATCCAAGACCACAAGATCCGTGAGCACCTGAAGCAGAAGTTCTTCGGTGCGGCGATCGAAAAGATCCTGCTGGAACGCAAGGCTGACCGCTTGGTCGTGACCCTGCATGCCGGTCGCCCCGGTGTCATCATCGGCAAGCGCGGCGCCGAAATCGACGCCCTGACCAAGAACCTCGAGAAGCTCGCTGGACAGGCCGTCAAGGTCCAGATCCAGGAAGTCCGCAAGCCGGACATCTGCGCCCAGCTGGTTGGCGAGAACGTCGCCGAACAGCTCGAACGCCGCGGCAGCTTCCGTCGCGCCATGAAGCGTGCGGTCGAGAATGCCATGCGCGAAGGCGCCAAGGGCATCCTGATCAAGATCGCGGGCCGCCTTGGCGGCGCTGAAATCGCCCGCGTCGAACGCGATCACGCTGGTTCGGTGCCGCTCAACAGCCTCAACGCGCACATCGACTACGGCTACGCTATTGCCCACACCAGCGCCGGAAGCATCGGCGTCCGTGTTTGGGTCAACCATGGCCGCTACGCCGATCAGAAGGAAGCCTGAGTCATGGCTATGCTCCCCGCGCGCGTCAAGCACCGCAAGCAGCAGACCCGTCGGAACAACCCCGACCACATCGCCCAGACCTGCAACCGTCTGGCGTTCGGTGACTACGGCATTCAGGCAACCGAACCTGGCCAAGTCACCGCTCGACAGATCGAGGCCGCGCGCGTTGCCGCTGGTCACTACCTCGGCAAGAACGGCAAGCTGTGGATCCGCATCTTTCCGCACACGCCTGTGACCGCCCATCCTGCTGAATCGCGAATGGGTTCCGGTAAGGGTGATGTCGACCACTGGATGCAGTGGGTTGATGCCGGCACCATGATGTTCGAACTCGCTGGTGTCAGCGAGGACATGGCCCGCGAAGCAATGCGCCGTCAGGCCCATAAGCTGCCACTGACCACCCGACTTGTGAAGCGGTCATAAAGGAGTCCCACGTGAAGAAGTCCCTCAAGCAGGCGCTGCGCGCGAAGACCCACGATGAGCTGAAGGCGGAAGCCGAGCAGCTGGCAGGTGATCAGCTCAAGGCTCGCATCTCGACCACTCTCGAGGGCAAGCGCCTCGGCATTCGGACGCGCGTGTCCCGCCGCCAGATCGCCCGCATCAACACCCTCCTCCGCGAGCACGAGCTCGCCGCCGCCAAGGCGAAGGCCAACTGATGAGCACCGCGACCGCAACGACCGACGCCACCGCCCAGGAGCCTCGCGGCACCCACAAGCGGGTTATCGGCATCGTCACCTCAGACAAGATGCAGAAGACGCGCACGGTCCAGGTGACCGAACAGTACCGTCACGAGAAGTACGGGAAGTACGTCAAGCGTACACTCAAGTTCCACGTCCACGACGAGAAGAACGAGAGCAAGACCGGCGACAAGGTTCTCATCATCGAGACCCGCCCGCTGTCCGCGACCAAGCGCTGGCGCCTGATGCAGGTGCTCGAGCGGGCCGTTTGATCCATCTGACCAGCACAAGAACCAGGAAACAGCCATGATTCAGATGCAGAGTTGGCTCGACGTAGCCGACAATAGCGGTGCAAAGCGCGCGATGTGCATCAAGGTGCTCGGCGGCTCCAAGCGCCGTTACGCCTCGGTGGGCGACATCATCGTCGTAACCGTCAAGAAGGCGATCCCGACCTCCGAGGTGAAGACCAAGGCCGTGTGCAAGGCGGTCATCGTCCGCACTGCCAAGCCACTTCGCCGCGATGATGGCAGCTGGGTCCGCTTCGACTCCAACGCCGTCGTGCTGCTCGACAAGGATGAGAATCCGGTCGGCACCCGCATCTTCGGGCCAGTCGCCCGAGAGCTGCGCGCCCGCAACTTCATGAAGATCGTCTCCCTCGCTCCTGAGGTCGTCTGAGGTACTTATGGCAAGCAAAGTCAAGAAGCCCCAGCTGCCGAATAACGCCAAGTGCCATGTGCGCACCGGCGACAAGGTCATCCTGCTGACCGGCCCCAAGGCCGTGCGCGGCAAGAGTGGCACCATCATCAAAGTCTTCCCGCGCCTTCAGCGCGCGATCGTCGACGGTGAGTGTGCTCAGTACCAGACCAAACACGTCAAGGCCAACCCCCAGGCCGGTGTCGAAGGTGGGCGTATCCGTCGCCTGCGCACCGTGCATGTGAGCAATCTGGCCCTGGCTGATCCGACAACCAACAAGCCCACCCGCGTGCGCCACGAGCGCACCGAATCCGGTGTCGTGCGTGTGGCCAAGAAGAGCGGCCACAAGTTCGCCAGCGGCCCCGCAACCGGCACGGCCGGCTGAGGTAAGGACACATGAGCGCACCCCAGTTGAGTAAAACGTCCAAGACTATCTACAAGGATAGCATTGGCGACATCCTGACGACCGCCGGTATCAAAAACCGCCTGGCTGGCCCCCGGATCGAAAAAGTCTGTCTGAACATGGGCGTCGGCCGTGCCGTCGCCGATGGCCAGATTCTTGCGACCGTTGCCGAGCACCTGTCGCTCATCGCTGGCCAGCGTGCCTCGGTGACCATCGCCAAGAAGGCCATCGCCAACTTCCGCACCCGCGAAGGTGTGAAGATCGGTGCGCGCGTGACGCTTCGTGGCGCCAAGATGTGGGCCTTCCTCGACAAGCTCATCCATCTCGCCATTCCGCGCATCAAAGACTTCCGCGGACTGTCGCCGAAGGGCTTTGACAAGGCTGGCAATTTCAATCTCGGTCTTCGTGAACAGGCACTGTTCCACGAAGTCCAGCTCGACAAGCTCGAGCACAATCAGGGCCTTCAGATCACGATCTGCTTCAAGAATTCGGACGAGAAGCTGTCGCTCTCGGTCCTCAAGGCTCTCCACATGCCCTTCCGGGAGAAGTGACGTGGCCAAGACCAGCACCGTCTACCGCAACATCCACCGCAAGGCGCTGTGCGAAAAGTACCGCACCCAGCGCGATGCCCTGCGCGTCCGTTCAAAGGACCTCAAGCTGACGCTTGAGGAACGCATGGAGGCGCGCGCTGCGCTCTCGATGCTTCCGCCGGATAGCAGCCCAACCCGGATCAAGAACCGTTGCCAGGTCACTGGGCGTAGTCACGCCTACATCCGCAAGTTCGGCATCTGCCGTACCGTGCTTCGCCGCATGGCCCACGCTGGCTTCCTGCCGGGCGTGACCAAGGCAAGCTGGTGAACACCCTTCTGCATCTGGACATCGCATGAGCTGCACTGACCCCATCGCCGACATGCTGACCGTAATCCGAAACGGCGTTCTCGCCGCCAAGAGCCAGGTCGACGTGCCCTATTCCAAGATCAAGGATGGCATCGCCAAGGTTCTCAATGTTGAGGGCTTCGTCGGTACTGTCAGCGTCCTCGACACCAAGCCGGCGCGCACCCTGCGCATCGCGCTGAAGTACGGCCAGGACGGCGAACCGGTGATCCACTCGATCGACCGCATCTCCACCGGCGGCCGGCGCATGTACGCCGGACGGTCAGACCTCAAGCCTATCATCCGTGGCTTCGGCATCGCCGTGATTTCGACCAGCCAGGGTATCCTCTCGGACCGCGACTGCCGTAAGCGCAAGCTCGGTGGCGAGGTCCTCTGCAGCGTGAAGTGAGGCCATATGAGCCGAATCGGTAAACAACCAGTCGCCATTCCCCAAGGTGTCCAGTTCAATCTGGACGGCCGTTCCCTGGTCTGCAAAGGCCCCAAGGGTTCCATCAAAATCCCGCTTTTCGAAGGCATCAGTGCCAAGGTCGATGCGGGCAAGGTGGTCCTTGAGCGCAGCAGCGAGGAGAAGCAGGTCCGCGCCATGCACGGAACCACCCGCGCGCTCGTCCAGAATATGGTCGATGGCGTAACCAAGGGCTACTCCAAGAGTCTTGAGATCGTCGGCGTCGGCTACCGCGCCACTCTCAAGGGCAAGATCATCGTCCTGAACGTCGGATTCGCCAACGCGATCGAGATTGCCATCCCAGATGGGGTGACGGTCACTGTTCCGGATCAGACGCACGTGCATGTCAACGGTATCGACAAGGCGCTGGTTGGCCAAGTCGCTGCCGACATCCGCGGCGCCCGCAAGCCTGAGCCCTACAAGGGCAAGGGTGTTCGCTACGCCAATGAAGTCGTCCGCCGCAAGGCAGGCAAGTCCGCAGCCGCCGGCGCCTCTGGCGCCAAGAAGTAAGACAGGAAAGCAGGATCATGGACAAGCAGAAGGCCAAGCGCGACTCCGTCGCCCGCATCAAGATGCGTATCCGTAAGACCGTGTCTGGCGACAGCGCGCGTCCGAGGATGTCGGTGTACCGCAGCGAGCAGCACATCTACGCCCAGGTCATCGACGACGTGACGGGTCGGACGCTGGTCGAGGCGAGCACTGTCTCGAAGGAACTTCGCGAGAAGGCGAAGGATCTGAAGCCGCTTGAAGCTGCCAAGCTGATCGGCGAGGCGGTTGCCGAGCGTGCGACCAAGGCTGGCATCAAGGCCGTCGTGCTGGACCGCAATGGTCGCCGTTACGGTGGCCGGATTGCGGCGCTGGCCGATGCCGCGCGCGCCAAGGGCTTGCAGTTCTAAGCTTTATCACCATCATGCCGCGCCCCGCCTGTCGGGGTTCGGAACCTAAGGATCACAGAACATGGCACGAATGAGCGGACCAGTGAAGGGCGGCGCAACGCCCGGAGCGCCCGGAGCTGACGGCGGACGCGGTCGCGGCGATCGCGGCGATCGTCGTGGCGGACCTCCGCGTGAGCGCGAGAGCCGTAGCGCCCTCTACAAAGAGGATGTCGTGCGCATCAATCGCTGCGCCAAGGTCACCTCGGGCGGCAAGCGCTTCTCGTTCGCCGCCTTCGTGGTGCTGGGTGACAGCAAGGGCAAAGTCGGATACGGGCAGGGTAAGGCCAAAGAAGTCGCCAGTTCGATCGACAAGGCTGTCCGCAGCGGTGAGAAGAACGTCCGCGGCTTCCCGATCGTCAATGGGACGATCCCGCACGAGGTCGAAGGCCGTTTCGGCGCCTCCACCGTGCGTCTGATTCCCGCCGCTCCTGGTACCGGTGTTATCGCTGGAAAGAGCGTCCGTTCCGTTCTCGAGAAGGTCGGCGTTCACGACATCCTGACCAAGTCCTACGGCAGCCGTAACCCGATCAATCTGGTGCGCGCCACCTTCGACGCTCTCAGCCGTCTGCGTACCAAAGAACAGTACCAAGTGCTGCGTGGAGTCGAACTGTGAGCCTCAAAGACATCAATTCAGTAGACATCGGCCGCCAGACGCGTCGTCGCGTAGGCCGCGGTCTCGGTAGCGGCCTCGGCAAGACCGGTGGTCGCGGCAGCAAGGGTGAAGGCTCACGTACCGGCGGTAAGAACCGCGGTCCGATGTTTGAGGGTGGCCAGAAGCCCTTGTGGATGCGCATCCCCAAGCGCGGCTTTAGCAACTTCGTGCACAAGAATCGCTTCCAGGCCGTCCGGCTGGACGTTGCCCTCAAGCTGATCAGCGGCCCCAAGATCGATGCCGAGACGCTCACTGAGGTCGGCCTGGTGCGCGGCGATACCCCAATCAAGCTCATCGGCGGTCGCGTCGAAGCCAAGCTGGATCGCAAGATCAACGTTACGGTCGATAAGGTCAGTGTCTCGGTCAAGGCAGCCATCGAAGCTGCTGGCGGCACTGTCACTGAAACCCAGCCTGCTCCGGCAGCTGGCGAGTAAGCGTAGGAGCGCCTGATGGCCCAACAGGACCTCGTCGAGAGCCCCGTCAAGGAGCTCATCAGGCGTTTTCTCATCACCTTCGTGCTGGGGGTGGTGGTTTATCGTCTCGGCGTATTCGTGCCCATCCCGGGTGTGGATGCCGCGGCGCTCAAGCAGATCATTACAGGCGGGCTTGGCGGTGACGCGGATCCGTTGAAAGCCATGCTGGCGTATGCCAACATGTTTAACGGCGGCGCCATCGCACAGGCATCGATTTTTGGTCTCGGTATTACGCCGTACATCTCCGCGTCGATCATCATCCAGCTGCTGACCTTTAGCATTCCGTCGTTGAAGGCGCTGCAGAAGGAAGGCGAGACTGGTCGTCGGAAGATTAACCAATATACCCGGTATCTGACCCTGGTTATCGCGCTGGTCCAAAGCGTCATTGCCGCAATAGCCCTGTCGCGTTACAGTGCCGGCGGGACGGTCTTGTTGACTCCGGAAGCCTTGGAACACACAACGCTCTTCATCATCCAATCGGCGCTGGTCATCACCACTGGATCCATGCTGATTCTGTGGATTGCCGATCAGATTACCCGGTTTGGTGTGGGCAATGGGGTCTCAATAGTCATCATGATATCGATCATGGCCTACCTGCCGACAGCCTTCGCTGGACACACCCAGGATCTGGCACCGCTCCTTGGTCTGATTGGCGTATGCCTGCTGATTATCATGGCGATCATTGTCGTGGTCCAGGCGGTCAGGCGGGTCAATCTTGAGCAGCAGCGCCGAGTTCAGGGAAATCGCGTCTACGGTGGGGCCCAAACAACCCTACCGCTCAAGCTGAACCAGGCGAATGTGATCCCGGTCATCTTCGCCCAGCCGGTTTTGGTTCTGCTTGTCATGCTGGCAGCATCGCCTTTTGTGGCCAAACTCGGACTCGATCAGTTCCTAGGCTATGGCAGCCCTGGTCACCGTCTGATCTTTGCTGGCCTCATTGTCGCCTTCACCTTCTTCTATATCAGCATTACCTTTGATCTCAATGACCTGACCAACCACTTCAAGCAGGCTGGATTCTTTGTCCGAGGCATAAAGCCTGGCAAGAATACCGTCGACCACATTGGTTCGATCATGACTCGTATCACGTGCGTCGGTGCAGTTTTCCTTGCACTCATCTCGGTAATGCCTGAGACCTTGGCACAAACGTTTGGACTTGGAGGCAAAGGTGCGGTGCTGCTTGGTGGAACTGGACTGCTTATCATTGTCGGTGTGCTTCTTGATGTGATGCAGAAGGTCGGTTCATACATGCTCGCTCATAAATATGGTGGCGTGGGCGCAGCTGGCGGCCTGGGCGCAGCCAAGAAAACCGGCAGTAAGAGGTTCTGATCATGGCCAAAGAAGAAGCCATCCGCCTCGAAGCGATCGTGAAGGAGAAGCTCCCGAACGCCCGATTCCGCGTCGCTGTTACCATGCCAGGTGGCAAGGAACACGACCTCATGGCGCACGTCAGCGGTAAAATCCGGATGCACTACATCCGCATCCTGCCAGGCGACAAGGTGACCATTGAAATGTCGCCATACGACCTGACCCGCGGTCGCATCGTCTACCGTGAAGCCTGATATCATGCGTCCAATCTCAATTTCAGACCAGAACGCGCAGAAGGAATCTCCATGAAAGTGCTATCGTCCGTCCGTAAGCGCTGCGAACACTGCAAGATCGTGCGCCGCAAGGGCCGCGTTCGCATCGTGTGCAGCGACCCCAATCACAAGCAGCGTCAGGGCTGATCTAGAAAGACTGCCATGCCTCGTATCCTCGGCGTAGATATCCCACAGAACAAGAAGGTGCCCTACTCATTGGCGCACCTCTACGGCATCGGCCTGCACCGTGCCCGCATCGTCTGCACTGAGTGCGGTGTCGATGTGGACAAGCGTGCCCACCAGCTGACCGAAGAGGAGCTGGGTAAGATCACCACCTTCATCGAATCGAACTATGTCATCGAAGGCGCTCTGCGCCGCGAAGTCAGTTCGAACGTACAGCGCTTCAAGGAAATCGGATGCTACCGTGGCTATCGCCACGCGCGCAGCCTGCCTTGCCGCGGCCAGCGCACGCGAACCAACTCGCGCACGCGCAAGGGCAAGAAGAAGACCGTCGCCAACAAGAAGATCCTGCGTAAGTAAGTGATCCGGAGCTGACATGGCTTATAACAAGAAGAAGGTCAAGAAGACGATCCGCACCGGGATCGTGTTCATCAATGCGACCTTCAACAACACCATCATTGCGATCACGGACGCCAACGGAGACGTTGCCGCCTGGGAGTCCGCTGGTTCGATCGGTTACAAGGGGTCGCGCAAGAGCACGCCCTTTGCCGCTCAGCTGGCCATGGAGCGCTGTGCCGAGAAGGCCAGTAAGCTCGGACTCAAGGAGGCGGAAGTCCGCGTCCGTGGTCCTGGTTCGGGTCGCGAAAGCGCCATCCGTGCCTTGATCAACTCGGGGATTGGCGTCAAAGCCATCACCGATGTAACCCCGTTGCCTCACAACGGCTGCCGCCCGCGTAAGAAGCGGCGCGTCTGATCTCCGGGGGCGCAGGCGTAGCCTGCGCCAGGTCCCGGCGCGAAGCTCTGCTTCGCGCCGCTGGACATTGCCCGCCCATTCACCATCCTATTCGCCCCCACTTTCCGAGGATTCCACATGCGCATTCGCTGGCGCGGCTTCGAGCTTCCTACGCGTGTCGAAAAAGTTGACGGCTCCGGCCCGGTCAATTATGCCAAGTTCCACGCCGAACCTTTTGAGCGTGGCTTTGCGACGACGATCGGAAACGGTCTTCGCCGAGTTCTGCTCAGCTCGATCCAGGGCGCCTCGGTGCGTTCGATACGCCTTAAGGGCGCCAACAACGAGTTCACCTCGTTGGAAGGCGTGCTTGAAGACGTCACGCATATCATTCTGAACATCAAGCGCCTGCGTCTGCGCCTGCACAGTGATGAGAGCGTCGTGATCCGCCTCGAGAAGTCCGGCAAGGGACCGGTAACCGCAGGCGACATCACCCCGCACCAGGATGTCGAGGTGATCAACCCCGATCTCGTCATCGCCACCCTGACTAAGGATGTGCGCTTCGATCTTGAACTGGATGTCGGTGCCGGTCGCGGCTTCGTCCCAGCCGAGAATCAGAAGACCGATGGCAGCCCGTTGGGCACCATCGCGATCGACTCCATCTACTCGCCAGTTACCCGTGTCGCCTTCGCCAGCGACAGCTGCCGTTTGGGCAAGCGGACCGACTTCGAGTCGCTGGATCTCGAGATCTGGACTGATGGTTCGATCTCGCCTGAACTGGCGCTGGTCGAGGCTACCAACATCCTGCGCAAGCACCTGAATCCGTTCGTGAAGTACTTCGAGATCGGTCGTGATCTTGATGCCACGTCGAGCGCCGACTTGGCGATCGAAGGCGACGCCGAACGCAGCGCGATGCTGACCAAGCAGATCAACGCCCTAGACCTATCGGTCAAGGCTGAGAACTCGCTGCGCGCAGCCAATATCCGCACCATCGCTGATCTGGTTCAGCTTGACGAGGGCGAGATCGGTGCGATCCGCAACCTCGGCAAGATCGCGACCAAAGAGATTAAGAAGAAGCTGGCCGATCGCGGTCTCTCCTTCGGCATGCGTCTGGTCAAGAAGGCCGAGACGACCGTCTGATACCAAGCCGGCTACGCAGCCGGCGTTGCTCTTTCCAGGTGGTTTCTGCCACCAAGCCCCGCTCCAAGTCAGGTTGTTCCTAGGATTTCCCCATGCGTCATCGCGTCGACCACCGCAAGCTGAACGTCACTTCGAAGCACCGCATCGCGATGCTTCGCAACCTCGCAATCTCGTTGATCGAGCACGGACGGATCACCACGACCGTGCCCAAGGCGAAGGAAGCCCGTCGGTTCGCTGAGCGTATCATCACGATCGCCAAGCGCGCTGCCGCCGCTCCTGCGGACAAGCCGGAAGTGAAGCTGCGCTATTCGCGCCAGATCACCAGCCAGCTGAACAATCGATTCGCCGCCGAAAAGTTGATCAGTGAAATCGCCCCGAAGTATGCCACTCGTATGGGCGGCTATACGCGGATCTTGAAGGCCGGTTACCGCCTCGGCGATCGTAGTCCCAAAGCGATCTTCGAACTGGTCTGATGTCAGAGTTGTTCTGATGCTTGGACACCCCGCAGGTACCTGCGGGGTGTCTTCGTTTCTGCATGAATTTCGACATGGCTGGTAGTCCACGTCTTCTGTCTTCTGGTCATTTCTTCACTGATACGTCATCCAGCCACATAGACCTCTGGTTGCCAGGTCCGCCTAGCGGTGGCGAGGAGCCGGTAGGCGCCATATCATGCCGACATGGATCTGACATCGACTGCCGCCCGCCTGGGCATCGCCCTGTGCTTGGGCCTGCTTGTTGGTCTGGAGCGGCAACGGGTCAACCACCCTCTCGGTGGCCTGCGTACCTTCGCCATGATCACGGTCTTCGGGGCGTTGTGCGCCCTGCTCGGCCAACAGGTGGGACCATGGCTGGTGCCGGTCGGCCTGCTGGCAGCGACATCTGCGTTGCTCGTGGGCGTCTGGCGGATCGGGATGCAAGTCGACGGACCTCAGCTGACCACAGTGTTTACTGCGCTGATCATGTATATGATCGGCGCCGTGTGCATCCTCGGTGAGCCGCTGCTGGCGGCGATCGTCAGTGGCTCACTGACCGTGCTGCTGCATGCCAAGGATCGACTTCATCGCCTAGTCGCAGGAATGGGCCAGGAGGACATCACCGCCATCATGCAATTCATCCTGATCACCCTGGTGATCCTGCCGATCCTGCCTAACCACACTTTCGGTCCATATCAGGTGTTCAACCCGCGTGAGGCTTGGCTGCTGGTGGTGCTGATCGTTTCGATCGGTCTTGGCGGGTATGTCGCCTACAAGCTGCTGGGCGCCAAGGCCGGCACCCTGCTCGGCGCGATCCTCGGAGGTCTCATTTCCTCGACGGCGACCACGGTCAGCTTCGCCCGGCGCACTGCTGCCGGGCAAGGGGTGGGCATGGCGGCCATGGCCATCATGCTGGCCTCGGCGATTTCGGCGATCCGGGTCATCGGTATCATTGTGGTGGTGTCGCCAGCCCAGGCGGCGGTGTTCTGGCCGCCGTTGGGGGTTTTGGCAGGCGTCATGCTGATCCAGGCCGCCATCCTGTGGTTCAGCGCCCGGGACGAGCACGCCGGCGCGACCGTCCACGCCAATCCGGCTCAGCTGGGAACTGCCCTGATGTTTGCGGGTCTGTATGGCGTCGTCCTGATCGCCGTAGCGTGGGCCCGCGATACCCTTGGACCTGGCGCAATCTATGGAGTCGCTGCCGCCAGCGGGGCCACGGATATGGATGCAATCGCCTTATCTACAGCGCGATTGGTGGAAAAGGCTCAGTTGGATCCGCAGGTGGCGTGGCGGGCGGTGGTCATCGGCATGCTCGCCAACTCCATCTTCAAGGCTGGCGCAGCGGCGATGCTGGGCAGCCGCAGACTCGCCGTGCTGGTCGGCGTGTTGTTCGCCATGGTGGTGGCGGCGGGAGTCCTCGTGGTGTGGCTCTGGCCCTGAGCGGCACACCGCATCATCGCCTGGGCCTGACCCGGTTGAGCCTCAATGGTCGACCACACCATGCCCAACATGCCGCAGCGCCCATCAGCCCGTCAGCCCGCAAAGAAAGAACCATCGTACCAGATCGGTGTGCCGATCGACGGTGGTGGCGATGCCCTGCAACCGGGGGATTCGTACGACCAGGAAGAGACCGCTCAGGAACATCCGGCACCGTCGCGGGACATGCATACCTCGACCGAGGTATCGCTGCCCGAGGACCTGCCAACCGAGGAGCCACCTTCGTCACGCGTCGTCCCCTCGGTGCCAGTTCGGGCAGCAGCGACCGCTTCCGCCAGGGGCCGCTCTGGCCGCGCATCCAAGGTTGGTTCGACCTCGGTGACCGACAAGGCGGTGTCGGCCCGGCAACCAGCCGCTGCCAACAAAAGCTCGCGTAGCGCCCGTAGCACGGCTACGGCGGCCACCTCGACCGCCGCTCCACGGGTGTCTTCTCGTCGCATGTCGTTCGACAAAGCCGGATTCCAGAAGGCGGTGCTATGGATTGGCATCGGGTTGTTGATCGCCGTCGTTGCAATCACCTCGATAATCCTGCTGGCAACGCATGGTTCGGAGAACCGCCGTCTTGCCACCGAAGCTCTTGGCGAGGCCACCCGGCAGCAGGATCTGGCGAAGAACGCCTTGGCCAGCCGGCGCGGTACCGAGGCGCGCAAGGCCTATGATGCCGCGCTCGCGGCTCTCACCGGCACCGCCCAGCTGGGCGGTGCTGTCGCAGCGCCGCCAGAGGGCAAGCCGGTGGTTAAGGATCTGGCGATCCAGGCCTTCGATCTGCGTACCGAGATTGAGACGTTGAAGGAGCGCATCGCCGCCGTCCAGGCCGAAAATGCAGCAGCAGCAAACCTCAGCGCCCTGACCGCCCGTTTCGCGACTCTGGGCGAGCCAGCGACCGACCTTGACCAGTTGGAGAAGGATGTACTTGCCTATGTCGACAATCCGGTCGAACCCAAGGCCGGGGCATCGCCCAATATGGCTGCGACGCATGCACGCATGGTTACTGAGGCCAAGCTGCGCCTTGCGTCTATCGCCACCGAGCGGGAGCGGCGGAAGTCCGCACGCTCTTTGGCGCCGTTGCGTTTGGCCGAAGTGGAGACTGACGGTCTGATTCAGCAGGAACAGTTCGGTGCTGCGCTCGACAAGCTCGAGAAGCTCGGTCGCGAGAATCCTGACGCCGACTTCTCCCCATTGCGCGGAAAGGTTGAGGACTCGGCTGCAAAATCGTGGCGCAGTGCCAAGGCCCAGGTCGATACTAAGCTGGCCGATTGGAAGAGCCGAGGAGCCACCGAAGGCCAGCGTCAAGCCGCCCTCGCGACAGCCAAGGAACGACTGAACCAAGTCATCCAGCGCTTTGGGTTGCCGACGTATGTCGACCAGGCACGCGCCATGCTGACTCCGCTGCCCTGATTCCGACGGGAAGGGCAGCCGCTGGCGGAATCGTCCTCGGCCCCACCATGACGCAGATGCTGATGCATTTCTCTGGCGTCGCTGGACAGGGCATGAATCCCCTGGCCCAGCTGATGCGCGTCTGGGGCCATGAGGTCCAAGGATCCGACCGCAGTTTCGATCAAGGCCAGAACGCGGAACTGCGCGCCAGGCTGGAGGGCGCCGGCATCCGCATCCTGCCCCAGGATGGCCGCGCCCTGCGGCCGGGTGTCGACCGCTTCATCTATTCGGCTGCTGTCGAATCCGATACGCCAGAGGCGTGTGCGGCACGTACCCATGGCGTTCCCGGGACCGTGCGCCCCGGCCTGTTGGCCGAAGTCGTTGATGGTGGCGGCCCTGGCGTGGCGATCAGCGGAACCTCGGGCAAAAGCACCGTGGTCGGCATGCTCGCCTGGATTCTGCGCCAGTTGTCGGTGCCGGGGACGGTGCTGGGTGGTGCGGCCTTGGCCGGTGAAGGTACCGCCGGTTGTTTCGCCGCCGGACCGCGTGGTGGACCGGTGGTTGCCGAGGCCTGCGAGAGCGATGGCACCTTGGTCGGCTACCACCCCTCGATTGGTGTGATCCACAACATCACCCGGGATCATGGCGAGGTGCATGAGGTACGCGGCCAGTTCGCCGCTTTTGCCCGGCAGAGCGGTCGGCTAATGGTCAATGCTGCCTGTCCCGAAGCGATGGCGGTGAGCGCAGGCTTGGCGCGTACTCTCTATGGCCTGGGTGGTTCGGCCGATCTGCCACTGGAAGTCCTCGCCGCCGGGCCGCATGTCGCACGGGGTTTGCTAACTAGCGCGGGAGTGGAAGTTGATCTCGAGATTCAACAGCCGGGAGCGCACACGTTGGAGAACGCCTGTGCTGCCGTCGCCGCTGCTCAGGCGATGGGGCTCGATGTGGTCGCCGCGGCGATGGCGCTCCGCTCGTTCCCTGGGGTATCGCGTCGTTTCGAAGTGGTCGCGCGCACTGAGGAGGGTTTGCGGGTGGTCGATGACTTCGCCCACAACGGTGCCAAGATAGCTGCCGCGGTTACTGCTGCCCAAGCCGGTGGTGGCCGCGTCTTGTGCCTGTTCCAGCCGCATGGATTCGGCCCGGCGCGTCAACTGCGGCCAGAACTGCGCGAGCTGCTGCCGCAGATCCTGCGAGCGCAGGACCGTTGGCTGTATCTGCCGATCTATTACGCCGGCGGCAGCGTCACCCAGGACATCAGCGCCGAGGATCTGGCGCGGGATGCCGGGGTCGATGCGGTAGCAAAGCGCACTGACGCCTTGATGTGGTTGGCTGAACGCACCACCCCAGGGGATACCGTGCTGATCATGGGCGCCCGCGACCCCGGACTCGGGGCGTTCGCGCGCAGTCTTGCCGAAGCTTTGTAGTCCAGCCTCAGCCCATTCCTCAGCCCATTCCTCAGCCTATTGCTCCGCCGTCCGACCGCTCAACCTGCCACCATGGCTAATCGCATCCCTGTCGCTGTCCTTGGTGCCACCGGCTATGCTGGAGAGGGCGCCGTCCGCATCCTGCTCGGACATCCGGGGTTCCGGTTAGTCCACGTTGGTAGTGACCGTCTAGCGGGCACCCCACTCGCCGAGGCGGTGCCGTCACTGGCGGGCGAAACGGATTTGGTCCTCGGCGAGGATACGCCCGCTGCGATCATGCAGAGCGGCGCCAAGGCGGTGATCCTGGCCAAGAAGAGCCCGGATGTCACCAAGGTGGTTCCCGAGCTGATGAAGAAAGGCATGCGCCTGGTTGACGTCGGTGCCGAGTTCCGTCTGCGCACCGCCGATGCCTACGCTACCTGGTACAAAGAGGAGCACGCCTGTCCCGAGTTGCTGGCCAAGGCGGTCTACGGACTCAGTGAATGGCGTCCGGTCGAGATCGCTGCAGCCAAGATCGTCGGCAATCCCGGGTGCTACGCGACCTCGATGCTGCTGCCGCTGCTGCCGTTGGCCAAGGCCGGGCTGATCTATCGCACCGCACCGATCGTGGCTATTGGCTACAGTGGGCTCTCTGGCGCCGGCAAGCGCTTCATCGAATCAAACAACAATCTGTTTTACGCGGTAAATGAGAATCTGCACAGCTACAAACCGGTAGGCCACCAGCATACCGGCGAAGTGGATCAGGAACTTGCTTTGGCGGCTGGCAATACCCTGCATTGCACCTTCGTGCCGCATCTCGCGCCGATAACTCGCGGCATTCACACCACCATCACGCTGACCTTGGCTGCCAATGCCTCTTTGTCCCAGGTCCTAGATGCCTGGCGTTCGACCTATGCCGGTCGCCGTTTCGTCCGTGTCCGTGCCTCACCCAAGGATGTCGAGGTGGCCAACGTCGCCGGCACCAACTGCTGCGACATCGCGGCTGCGGTTGACGGTCGTACTCTGATCATCGCTAGTGCGCTTGATAATCTGATCAAGGGTGCGAGCGGTCAGGCGGTGCAGAACCTCAACTTGATGTTCGGCCTGCCGGAAGATCAGGGCCTGCTCGCTCGCAGCATTTAGCGGGTTTGTGCATCCGGCGCGGCGCAGTGGGCCGCGAACCATGGCCGGATCGCCTCGGCTGGGCCTTGTAACATTCTGCGCCGTTCGTCCGGATCGCTGAGCATTCCAGCGCATCGCCAGTAACGGATCAGCTGTTTCGCCTTCGGGCCGGCCCCGCCCAAAGCGTCGATGTAGCGCAGCGCCCAGGCCGAGGCCTCAGCGACTGTCGGAGGCGTCCTTCCGGCAGCAGTCCGGAAGATGAACGGATCAGCCAGGGCAGCCCGCCCGACCATCACGCCGGCGACGCCGGTCTCGGCGCGCATGCGCACAATGTCAGTGGCCGTGTCGACGCCGCCGTTGCCGATCAGCGGGATTGGCCGCGAACAGTGGGCGAGGGCGTCTCGGGCCTCGGCCAGCCAGGCCCAGGTGGCGGGCTCATCGTAGCTGGTGATGCGCAGGCGGGCATGCAGGGTCACCGCCGCTGCGCCGGCTTCGGCTGCTGCCACGACCAGCTCACGCAGATGGGCAGGCGAATGGATACCCGCACGCATCTTGGCAGTGACCGGGGCGCCGGTCGCGGCGACCGCAGAAGCGATGATCCGGGCCATTCGTTCGGGATACGCGAGCAGGGCCGAACCAGCGCACTTGCTGAACACGACCGGGGCGGGGCAGCCGAAATTCAGGTCGATCCAGGCTGCGCCGGCCGCATCAGCGTGCCGAACGCTGTCTGCCAGATGGTCGTCGTCCGGGGTCATCAGCTGGATGGCTACCGGGATGCCGATCGGCTCACCGAGGTCGCGGCGGCAGACGCGCACGGGCGTCGGAGCCACGGTGATGCGGATGAATTCGGACACCGCAGCACCGCAGCCGCCGAGTGGGGCAATCAGGCCACGGAAGGTACGGTCGGTGATGCCCTCCATCGGCGCCAGCAGCACCGGGGGATCGATGACCACGGCCCGCTCCGGGCCCGCGATCCGCAGCATCAGCGTGGGATGATGGTGAAGTAGGTGTGCAGGCGCAGCAGCTGCAGATTCTTGACGATGCGCGGATCGGGCCGGTCCAGGACGATGGGCGGGATGCCCTGGCCGGTGTAAAACATGTGCAGTTGCATGATGCCAGCGAAGAAGGTCGAGCTGAGCAGTCCGCAGGCCGAGCAATCGATCACGACCTTGCCGAACGGTCCGGGCCGCATGACTTGGACTTGCTGGGCCCAGTCCTGGTGCACGTTGCCGGAATCGAAGTCCTTCCCCACGGTGATGGACATCACGCCATCGAACACATCCGTTCCAATGGCACGCAGACTAGACTTACCACCGGAATCAGGCATCCCCATGTTATAGAGTCCTTTCTGGGGATGTGAACTGGGAGAGGGTACAGGTTGGGACGACCTGCCACCAGACGAGGCCACCCCGCCTTTGCCCGGTCGACTCCGTCCCTACAAAGCCTCCCCATGACGTCGCCTCCCTCCGGCCCACCCGACATCGCCACCATCCTGTCGCGGGTGAAGCGCCCGACCCGCATGCTGGTCACGGCCGGCATGCCATATGCCAATGGGCCCTTGCATGTAGGCCATCTTGCCGGCGCGCATCTGCCGGCGGACATCTATGCGCGGTGGTGCCGCATGCTGATCGGCAGTGACAAGGTCCTGTTCGTCTGCGGTACCGACGACCACGGCAGCACCTCTGAACTGGCCGCTGCCAAGGCTGGTAAGCCGGTTCAAGAGTTTCTTGCGGAACTGCACGCCAAGCAGAAGGCCACGCTCGACCGCTATGGCATCAGCCTGGACACTTACAGCGGCACATCGCGACCGGAATGTTTCCCGCGACACGTTGCCATTTCGCAGGACATCCTGACGCGCCTGCACCGTAACGGCCTGCTAACCATCAAGCGGAGCAAACAGTGGTACGATCCCAAGATCGGCCGGTTCCTTCCAGACCGCTACGTGCGTGGCACCTGCCCGAACCCGAAGTGCAATGCCATTGATGCCTACAGCGACGAATGCGAACGCTGCGGCCACCAGCATGCTCCCGAGGAGCTGATCAGCCCGGTCAGTTCGCTCTCCGACGCCACTCCCGAGATGCGCGAGACGGCGCACTGGTGGCTCGACATGTGGGCGGTGTCCGACGTCCTCCGTCAGTGGCTGCAGGGCAAGGAGAAGACCTGGCGGCGCGGCTCGCTGGCCGACCCGCTCGACCGCGCGATGCCCGCCCTGCACTTCCCCAATACCCACGAGGCGGCCTACAAGGAACTCAAGGCGACCCTGCCGGCGCACAAGATGAAGTACACCGCTGGCAAGCGTGTGCTGCTGCAGTTCGCTGATAAACCGAGCCTCGGCACGGGGCGCGACATGCTCGGCGCCGCCGGCATCGCCAGCGACCTCGCCGATGAATGGGCGCACCGCTCGATCAGCCGCGACATCAGCTGGGGCATCCCGCTGCCGGCGATCGAGTCCGAACTGGCCGGCAAGACGCTGTATGTATGGCCGGATTCGCTGATCGCGCCAATTCCGTTCACCCAGGTCGCCCTGCAGCAGAAGGGCCGGAATCCCGAGGAATGGAAGGATTACTGGACCGATCCGCAGGCGCGGGTGGTGCAGTTTCTTGGCCAGGACAACGTCTTTTTCTATGTCCTCATGCAGGGGGCAATGTGGATCGGCTCGCAGGCTGATCCATCGCGTCTGCCGATCGCGGGCGAACTACAACTGACCGAGGTCATCGCCAACTGCCATCTGCTGGTTGGCGGCGAGAAAATGAGCAAGAGCCGCGGCAACTTCTTCACCGGCGATCAGTTGATCGACGAGCAGGGTCACGATGCCGATCAGGTGCGCTACTACATGGCGATGATCGCCCTAGCCGAGCGCCCCTCAGACTTCGACGCCGGCAAGTTCACTGAGCGCAACGCCTTCCTCGCCGGGCCGATGAACGCCGCCTTCGAGAAGCCCATCTCGGCCTGTATCGGCAAATTCGGCGGCTTGGTACCCGACGGCAAGCTGCCCGAGAAGATCCTCGCCGAGACCACCCGGATCGTCGGGCGTTACGTCAAGGCGATGGACCGCGCCGACTACCCATCGCTGCTCTTCGAGATCGAGAACTACGCCCGCACGGTGAACAGCCTGTTCGCCCAGCACAAACCGCATGACGACCGCTTCCCCGAAGAGGCGCGCCGCGATGCCCTGTTCGCCAGCTTCCACGTGATCAAGAACCTCATGATCATGTTGCACCCCTTCGTCCCGGCGACGATGGAGCGGGTCCGCCAGTCGCTGAACCTGCCGGTGGATGTCTTCTCCATCGACCAGTTGGGTAGCTCGATCCCGGCTGGGCATGCAATCGGACCGATGGGCTCGTTCTTCCCCGCTGTGTCCGAGGCCGCGCAGGGCTGACCGGCTTCCCGCCCCATTGCCCGAACCGGGTCTGGCCCTACCGTCCTGCGCCTTTCCTGGGGAGTCCGTATGAGCCGTCCGTTTACCGTCGCCGAGGTCCGTGAGGCCTATCTGTCGTTCTTCGTTTCGAAGGGCTGCGTGCGCTATCCCAGCGCCGGCCTCGTCCCCGAGAACGACCCGACCACGCTGTTTACCGTCGCCGGCATGTCGCAGTTCAAGGACATGTTTCTTGGCCGTGGCTCGCACCCGTTCACGCGGGCCACGACCAGTCAGAAGTGCATCCGCACCAACGACATTCTCAATGTTGGCCGGACCGCGCGGCACCACACCTTCTTTGAGATGCTGGGCAACTTCTCCTTCAACGACTACTTCAAGAAGGAGACGATCCACTGGGCCTGGGAATTCTTGACCAAAGTCCTGCAGCTGCCCGAAGAGCGCCTGTCGGTGTCGGTGCACACGATCGACGGTGAAGCCTACCGCATCTGGCGCGAGGAGATCGGACTCCCCGCCAGCAAGATCTTCAAGATGGGCGACAATGACAACTTCTGGCCGGCCAACGCGCCGAAGGAAGGCATCGAAGGCCCCGGCGGGTGCTGCTCAGAAATTTTCTACGACCACCGCACCAACGATGATCCGAACGACAATCTGACCAGTTCGACCGGCCGATTCGTCGAGATATGGAATCTGGTCTTCCCGGAGTTCAACGTCCGCAAACCCAACGCTGACGGCACGCCCAATCTCGAAAATCTCGGCCGGACCAATATCGACACCGGCTCAGGTCTCGAGCGCGTCGCGGCGGTAATGCAGGGCGTCTACAACAACTACGACATCGACCTGTTCCAGAACATCCTGGGCAGCGTGCAGGAGATCAGCGGGGTCCGCTACGACTCGAAGGTTCTGCTCGGCTCCAAGGACCCCCAGGCCGAGAAAAACGCTCTGCTGCGACGCATCGCCGACCACGTTCGGGCGGTGACCTTCTGCATCGCCGACGGTGCGCTGCCGGGCAACAGCGATCGCGGCTACATCGTCCGCCGCCTGATCCGCCGGGCGACGCTGGATTTGGACAAGCTCGGCTGCGACCAAGTACAGTTGTTCAAGGTGGTCCCCTCGGTGGTCGGGGCGATGGGCCAGACCTACCCCGAGATCGTTCGTCGGCAGACCCTCGCCAGCGAGACCCTGCAGGCCGAGGAAGCGCTATTCCGCCGCACTCTGCGCAAGGGTCTGGACATGTTCCAGAAGAGCCTCGATCGACAGAAGGGCTCCGGCGTGTTCGGCGGCGACGACGCGTTCGACTTGGTCGCCACCCACGGATTCCCCAAGGAAGTCATCGCCGAATTGGCCGGCGCCGAAGGCCTGGCCCTCGACGAGGCGCGTTTCAAGGCCTGCTGGGAAGAACACCAGCGGGTCTCGACCAGCAAGGGTGTCGAAGTGTGGAAGGCGAGTGCGTTGCAGGACGCCAAGCCGCGCCTGGGCGCAACCCGCTTCACCGGCTATGATCAACTGATTGCACCGTGCGTTATCCAACTCATCGAGCTCGACGGCAAAGAGGTGCAATCCGCCCCGCAAGGAAGCGCCGTGCGCTTCGCCCTCGATGCGACGCCATTCTACGCTGAAAGCGGTGGCCAGGTCGGCGACGTCGGCATCATCGAAGGCCCCGATTTTCAGATCCACGTCACCGATGTGCAGAAGGATGACGGCTTGTTTGTGCATCTCGGCACGGTCGCCAAGGGTTCGGCGCGGCCAGTCAAAGCCACGGCCAAAGTCGACGCCGAGCGCCGTCGCGACACCACGCGCCACCACAGCGCCACCCACCTGATGCACGCTGCCCTGGCCAAGTTCATCGGTGCACATGTCGAGCAGCAGGGCTCGAAGGTCTCGCCCGATGAATTGCGTTTCGACGTTAACAATCCCAAGGGTTTGGAGCCGGCGCAACTGCAGCAGGTCGAAGCGTGGGTCAACCAGCAGATCGCGGTCAAGCACTCGGTCACGATCCGCGAACTGCCGATCGAGGAGGCCCGCACCCTCGGTGCCAAGGCGATGTTCGGCGAGAAGTACGGTGCCGTCGTCCGAGTCGTTTCGATGGGCGAAGGCTCGCCGGTCTCAGTCGAGTTCTGCGGCGGTTGCCACGTCGGCAACACTTCGGACATCAGCGCTTTCCGCATCACCGGCGAAGGCGCCAGCGCGGCCGGCATCAGACGCATCACCGCGGTCGCCGGTCGCGCCGCCCAGGCCCTGATCGATGGCGAGCGGCAGCTCGCTGACGCAGCCGGACGCAGCGTCGGCATGGCGTCAGTCGCCAACCCGAAAGAGGTCCACGAGCTATCGCGGGCTTTCAAGTGCAAGGTCGAGGACGTGCCGCTGCGTGTCGCGGCCTTGGCCAAGGAAGTCCATCAGGCCGGCGCCGGCGGCGCACCCGAGCCGACCATGACCGGTGGCCTGGTCTCTCGTGTGATCATTCTGCAGGAGGCGCTGAAGCAGATTCGCAAGCGTGCGGAGCAGCAGGCTTCGCAGTCGGCTGCCGGGGCAGCCGACGCGATCGCCGCCCAGGCGAAGCAATCGGGCGGCATCACCTACATCGCTGCTCGCCAGGATGGGCTGGATGGCAAGACCCTGCGCACCCTGGCCGAGGCGGTGCGCGGCAAACGCGCTGACGCCGTAGTCGTTCTGGCCTCGGCCCACGAGGGCAAAGCCGGACTCTGCGCGGTGGTTCCTGCCGATTTGGTCAAACGGGGCCTGTCGGCCGGGTCGATCATCGGGACGCTGGCTCCGCTGGTCGGTGGGGGGGGTGGGGGCAAGCCCGACTTCGCCCAGGCCGGCGGCAAGGACCCGGGTGGCATCGACGCGGCTTTGGCGCAGGTGTCGGCACTGGTTGCGATCCCAGGCTAGGCTCAGAAGGTAGCAGCCATGGCCAAGGACGGAGGCAACAGCAAGCGAGGGGGGACCGACCAGTGGCGTCGTGACCCCAAGCGTCACTCCGGCGAGCACAAGGTCCCCAAGCCAGAGGAAACCCTGCCCACTGACGAAGGTTCGCGCGGCAGGCGCGCACGCGGCCCCAGCGGTGAGTTCGCCTCGCCCGCCTCCGAGGACTCCCAGCGTCGCGAAAAGAAGGGCAGCGATTCGATTTCCCGGCCGCACCGTGAAGTCCAGTTGCCAGGCAGTGACAGTTACACGCGCCGCCGCAAGAGTTCGTTCCGCGGCATCCCGGTCGTGCCGGGCATCGCCATCGGCCATGCCCGCATCAAATTCCGCCGTACCCACGTGCTCGGTGATCGGGTGATTCTGCCCGAGCAGGTGGTCAAAGAGGAAGAACGCTTGTCCGAGGCGGTGCGTCTGTCCAAGGCCCAGCTCCTGGAGAGCCGCGCCAAGGTCGCCGCCGAGATCGGCGAGGTCGAGGCAATGATCTTCGACGCCCATCTGGCAATTCTTGAAGACCAGGCCTTCCTGCGGAAAGTGCGCAATCAGGTCGCCAAGGAACTGAAGCCGGTCGAGGTGGTCGTGGCGACCACCGTCGAAGGCTACTACCGGACCATTTCGCAGATCCAGGATCTGCATCTGCGTGAGCGTGCCGCCGACATCCGCGATGTCGGCCGTCGCCTGCTCGACAACCTCGAAAAGCTGGCCAGCCCGGGACGCAAACCCAGTATCGAGCCCGAAGGCGACATCGACGATATCATCTGCGCCCACGAACTGCTGCCATCCGACCTCGTCGCCCTCGAGCACCGCCGCAGCCAGGCCATCCTCTGCGAACTGGGCAGCGATCGTGGGCATGCCGCGATCATGCTGCGGGCGATGGGTATGACCTCGGTCATGGGTGTTACCGGGCTGATCGACAATGTCGAAGATGGCGACCTGATCATCATCGATGGCTCCAGCGGCGTCGTCTACGTCAACCCGAAGAAGGATATCGTCGACAGCTATCGGAAGACCCAGAAGGAGTTTGAGAACTACAAGCGGGTGCTGTCAGCCGAGGTCGCGCTACCCTGTGTCACCACCGACGGGCATGCTGTGCAGTTGCTCGCCAATGTCAGCAAACACGCCGAAATCGATCTCGCCAGGCGCTATAACGTCGATGGGATCGGGCTCTATCGCAGCGAATTCCATCTCATGGTCGGGACGTCCTATCCCGATGAGGAAGAGCAGTACTGGATCTACCGAGAAGCAATCGAGCGGATGGGTGGCAAACCGGTGACGCTGCGCACCATGGATGTCGGCTCCGACAAGAAGCTGCCGTACGTGAAGATGAACGACGACGACGCCCATGTCCTTGGCCGTCGTTCGATCCGTCTGATGGGTGAACTCGAAGAATTCCAGATGATCCAGCTGCGTGCCATGCTGCGCGCCAGCGCGCACGGACCGATGCGTCTGATGTTCCCGTTCATCACCTCGCTGGAGGACATCCGTCTTGGCAAGCGCATGGTCAGGAATGCCCGGCGCGAGCTGGAAGACCGCGGGGCGAAGTTCGATCCCAACCTGCCAATCGGTATGATGGTCGAGATTCCGGCTGCGGCCTTGTCGCTCGACAAATACGTCCGCGAAGTCTCGTTCTTCTCGGTCGGGACCAATGATCTGACCCAATACGTCTGCGCTGCCGACCGCAACCACCCCGAGGTGGCTCCGTGGTACAAGGGCCACAACCCGGGCATGCTCTGGCTGATGAAGCATATTGTTGAGACGGCCAAGGCCAACAACAGCGATCTGACGATCTGCGGTGAAATGGCGGGTGATCCCTTCTATACCATGTTCCTACTCGGCATCGGCGCCGACCGCCTGTCGATGGCAGCACCGCAGGTGCCGCTGGTCAAGAAGATCGTTCGCTCGGTCAATCTGACTGGCGCACAGAATCTGGCCAAACGCGCTCTGCAGCTGACCAGCACCGGCCAGATCCGGGAACTCTTCGCCACGACCGTGCAGCAGATCCTCGGCCGCGATCTCAGCAGTTGGTCGATTGGCGATGGCGACGCCGGCGGACCCTTGGTTCCGAAAGCCTAGCTTTCTCATCCGGGGCTCTGCCCCGGACCCCGCCGGTGGTCTTCACCCCCGGATCCCCCGCTCGACACGCCGGGCTGACGCCCGGCGATGTGTAGGTGCGGAGATGTTCGTTCCAGCCTCGCTACGCGCTCGTGGCTCGTCCATGTGGCGAACCAGCGACTCGTCCGCCACTCGCTTGGTCGCTCGATCCGGCGACGGTTATGCTGGGGAACGTTGTGCATGGAGACGGGCCTCAAAGGGGAGCTTGGCCGCATGGCCTGCCACGATACGGTGCTTCCGCCATGCCAGATCGCACTGCCGCCCTCGTCACCGCTTTCGAAAAGACCTACGGCGCCAAGCCCGACGGAGCCGTCCGTGCCCCTGGCCGGGTCAATCTGATCGGTGAGCATACCGACTATAATCACGGGTTCTGCCTGCCGATGGCGATTGAGCGCGACGTGCGCATCGCCTGGCGCAAGCGCAGTGATGACCGCGTGCGGGTCATGTCGCTCGAACAGGTCGGAACGGTGGAGTTCGCCCTCGCCACGCCGATTCCGCACGCCACCGACAAGGCGCAGAGGTGGGCCGATTACGTCAAAGGCTGCGCCCAGATTCTGCAGAATGCGGGCCAGCGCCTGAGCGGCTGTGATCTCGCCATCACCGGCGATGTGCCACTGGGTTCCGGCCTGTCGAGCAGCGCCGCTCTGGAAGTCGCCTCGATGCTCGCGTTCCTTGCCGCCGCCGGCATCAAGCTGCCGCACGAGGACATTGCGAAACTCGCGCAGAAGGCCGAGAACACCTACGTTGGCACCAATTGCGGCATTCTCGACCAGTTGTCCAGCGCCTGCGCAACCCAGGGTCAGGCCATGCTGATGGACTGCCGCACGCTTCGCCTGACCCCGGCCCCGTTGCCGAGCGGTATCAGCGTAGTCATTGCCGACACCGGCAAGCGCCGCGGACTGGTCGACAGCGCCTACAACGAACGTCGTTCCCAGTGCGAGGCTGGCGCTAAGGCCCTGGGCGT
This sequence comes from Planctomycetota bacterium, assembly GCA_038318565.1. Taxonomy (GTDB): domain Bacteria; phylum Planctomycetota; class UBA11346; order UBA11346; family UBA11346; genus UBA11346. The sequence continues at coordinate 3,791 of JBBQCI010000026.1, read as the reverse complement.
GCTGTATCTGCGCGATGTGACGATGCACGGACTCTGGCAGGCGGTGTCGCATGGCCGCCTCGACGCCACCGCCAAGCGTCGCTGCGAGCATGTCGTCGCCGAGGATGGGCGCACCCTTGCCGCATTCGCCTGTCTGCGAGCAGGCGATGCGATCGCTTTCGGCGAGTTGATGGATCAGAGCCACGCCGATCTACGGGATAAATTCGAGGTCACCTGCGCCGAATTGGACGGCATGGTGGCGATCGCCCGCAGCCTGCCTGGCTGCCTGGGCAGTCGCATGACCGGCGCAGGTTTCGGCGGCTGCACCGTCAGCCTGGTACGCGACGAGTCGGTTGCGGCATTCGTGCCCGAGCTGGAAAAGCGTTACCGTGCCGAATTCCCCGGCATGACGCCGGCTGTTTACGTCACGCGTGCGGCAGCCGGTGCCGGCCAGCTGAAACTCTGAGCCCGCCATGCGCAGTCTGCTGCTCATCGTTGGTGTGATGCTGATGTTCGCCGGATGCGGCGATGACAAGCCGGTTGCGCCCCCCGCTGCGCCCCAGCCGCCGCAGGGCCGCGAGGAAACCCGGAAGCTCGAAGCTGGCGATGCGGCCGGCTATGACGGCAAGATGCTGCGCGGCACCGCTGACCGCATGCTCGACGAGCGCGAGCGGCAGGCCAAGGAACTCGAAGCGGCCCGCGCCGGAGAACCGCCAGCCGCCGAAGGCCAAGCAGCAGAGTCGAAGTAGGGGCGATGCCGGTCCTCTACGTGTTGGCAATGTTCGTCGTGCCACTGATCGCCGGCATCGTCCTCGGCTTCATTCAATTGGGCGTCTATCGCGCGGTACGGCGCCGGAATCCCGAATCGATTCCGGCGTTTGTGATCCTATTCGCCCGCGGCCTGCTAGCATTCTTCATTATCGCCGTCGTGCTGGCCATGGCGACGCGCGCGTTCAAGCCCTGACCCGAACTACGTCCCTCTCGTCACCCTACCGGTGACAGCGACACTTCGGTCTTCGCCCCAGCCGGATCCCCGCGCTTGTGCTTATAGGCAGCGCCGAGGAAGCCGCGGAACAGCGGGTGCGGCTTGACCGGGCTGCTCTTGAACTCGGGGTGGGCCTGGGTGGCGATGAAAAAGGGGTGGTCCTTCAGCTCGATGATCTCGACCAAGCTTTGCTCGGGCTTGTTCGGATCGGGCATGTACAGGCCGCTGAACACCAGGCCGGCGTTTTCGAACTGCGCGCGGTAGGCGTTGTTGAACTCATAGCGGTGGCGGTGGCGTTCAGAGACGGATTCTGCACCACCATACAGCTTGGCTGCCCGGCTCGTTTTCTTAGGCAGGGTGCAGGTGTAGGCGCCTAGGCGCATGGTGCCGCCGAGATTGCTGGCGGCGATCAGGTCTTTCTGCGAGTCCATCGGTACGATCACCGGGTGCGGCGTCTTCTCGTCCATCTCGGTCGAGTTAGCCCGTTCAAGGCCGAGGACGTTGCGCGCGAATTCGATGGTCGCGGCCTGCATCCCCAGGCACAGGCCGAGATAGGGGATGCCGGTCTCGCGAGCCAGGCGGATAGCCCGCAGCTTGCCTTCGAAGCCGCGCTTGCCGAATCCGCCGGGGACTAGGATCCCGTCGATTCCATCCAGCTGTTTGCGCCAGTCATCGCTTTCCAGGGATTCGCTCTCCAGCCGGACGATCTCCGCCTTGAGCAAATGGGCGTAGGCGGCGTGGTCGATCGACTCGGTGACCGACTTGTAGGCATCCTGGTGGTCGATGTATTTGCCGACCAGGGCGATGCGGACGGTGTCCTTGGGCTTCTTAATGTGCCCGACCATCAGGTCCCAGTCGTGCATGTCGCAAGAACGCTTGGGCAGGCGCAGGCGGTTGGCCAGCAGCTCATCCATGCCCTGACGCATCAGCACCTGAGGCACTTCGTAGATCGAGGTTGGCACATCGACCAAGTCGATGACGTTATTGAGATCGACATTGCAGAACAGGGCCAGCTTGTCCTTGACGCTCTTGCCCAGCGGACGCTCGGCGCGACAGAGCAGGAAGTCGGGAATGATACCGATCTCGCGCAGCTTCTGCACGCTGTGCTGGGCCGGCTTGGTCTTGATCTCGCCGGCGGCCTTGATGTAGGGGATGTAGGCGAGGTGGACGCAGCAGCAGAAGTCGCGACCGGCTTCATGGCGGAACTGGCGCACCGCCTCCATGAACGGCAGGCCTTCGATGTCGCCGACGGTGCCGCCGATCTCGCTGATCACCACGTCCACATCGGGCGCGTGCAAGGCACGGATGTGTTTTTTGATCTCATCGGTGACATGCGGAATCACCTGCACGGTGCCGCCATTGTACTTGCCGGCGCGCTCGTTGTTCAGCACCGTCTGGTAGATGCGTCCGCTGGTCACGGTCGATAGCTTCGAGCAGGGGGTGCCCAGGAAGCGTTCGTAGTGGCCCAGGTCGAGGTCGGTCTCGGCGCCGTCGTCGGTGACATAGACCTCGCCGTGCTGGAATGGGTTCATCGTGCCCGGATCGACGTTCAGATACGGGTCGAGCTTCTGGATGCGCACCGAGAAGCCCATGTTGACCAGGATGCGTCCGATCGAGGCCGTGGCGATGCCCTTGCCGAGCGAACTGACGACGCCGCCAGTGATGAAGATGTGGCGCGTGGGGCCGTCGCGTTTGGTCATGGGAGTCTCGGTGAGGCTGGTGTGGGTCGGGGCGGGGCCCCAGCGTCAGATGGGGCGGCCGCCGAAGGGTGGTCGCGGCATACAATCGGCGAAGCCGATGCCGCGACGGTTTCGGAGCCCGGCGACGAAAGCGAACTCTGACAAAGCCCGGGGGGCAGGTCCGCAGGACCGCGGGGTCGAAGCCAGCGAGCCAAAAAGGCATCGTAGTCGGAGCGCACATCGATGCCAGGCGTCGCGTGTTTTACGACGGCGCAGGCGATACCGATGCCGTTGGCTAGGGCACGCAGCTGTTCGAGGCGCTCAAGGTCTTCCAATGGACTCTTCGGCAGGGCGCCGTAGCCAAGCAGGACCTCGCGCCGGTAGGCGTAGATGCCGAGGTGACGGTGGGTCGCGCTGGCCGGACCGCCGCGGTCGCGATCATAGGGGGCCGCTGCCCTGGTGAACCACAGGGCGCGGTCGCCATTGCCGATCACCACTTTGACTTGGTTCGGATTGCCCTGCGCGTCGGCCGTTGCCGGTACCGCCAGGGTGGCCATCCCCGCCCACGGGTGGCGTTGCAGCAATCCGGCGACCAGCCGGATGTGCTCGGGCTCCATCTCGGGTTCGTCGCCCTGGACGTTGACCACGATGGCGGCGTCCAGGCCGGCAGCGACCTCGGCGATGCGGTCGGTGCCACTCTGGTGGTCGACTCTGGTCAGGACGGCGCGGATGCCGGTTGGTGCGACAGCCGCGATCAGGGCCTGGTCGTCAGCGCACACCACCACCGAGGCCTGGCCGAAGGCCAGGGCCGCACGCCGGGCGGCGGTGGCGATCAGCGGCTCGCCGTGTTCGGCGAGCAACAGCTTTTCGGGCAGGCGCGTGCTGGCCCGGCGGGCCGGAACGAGGACGGCGATGGGGGTCGATTGCAAGTCGGGCAGGCTAGCGGGGCCGGGCCACGGTCAACCATGGCGGAATGCTGCATTGCTGCAAAGCAGGATTGCACAAATGCCCGACGAATCAGGGCAACCAAAGGTTCAGGCGAGCATGCCCTTGGTCGACGGCATGCCGGTCCCGGTCACCCGGATGGCCTGGCGCAGGGCGCGGGCGAAGGCCTTGAAGCCGGCCTCGACCACGTGGTGGCTGTTGCG
>JBBQCI010000025.1:0-42257 GCA_038318565.1 Planctomycetota bacterium | reverse complement strand
CAACGGGTGGCGATTGCGCGCGCCTACGTGCTCAACCCCGATGTGCTGCTGATGGACGAGCCCTTTGGCGCACTCGACGCCCAGACCCGCACCGTGATGCAAGAAGAGCTGCTGCGTGTGGGGCGCGCCAACCCACGCACGGTGATGTTCATCACCCACGCGGTTGAAGAAGCCGTGTACCTGGCCGACCGGGTGGTGGTGATGACGCGCCGACCGGGTGCGATCAAAGAAACCATCGACGTCAAACCAGTGCGCGAAGCCGAAGACTGGCAAAAGTACGACCGCATCGAAGATGTGATGGACCTCGAATCATTTGTACATCTACGCACCAAGATTTGGCGTTTGCTGCGTGAGCAGCATGACCCGGATGACCATTGAGCCGTACGACCCGAGCTTTTTTTGACCCTGAATGCACGGGGTTGACCTGTGTGCTGCACTTTGGCCCCACCTTGGCCCCACTTTCGCCCCTTCACCACAACCCTGGAGTTTGACCCGATGAGCACCAAAATTCGCCGAACACTCATTGCCGCTTTGGTAGGGCTGGCCGCCTGGCCTGCTTTGCCTGTGTTGGCCCAAGACCTCAAAGAAGTCCGCATCAGCTCGCAGCCCGCTTTGTTGGGCTCAGTACCCTTTACGCTGGCCGAAGAAAAGGGCTGGTGGAAAGAAATGGGCCTCAAGGTCACGATCACCAACTTCCCCGCAGGTGCGCCACAAATCGCCGCCAGCAAGAGCTGGGACGTAGGCTACACAGGCAGCGTGCCCGCTGTGCTTGGCGCGGTGCGCTTTGGCTTGCACACCATCGCTTTCAGCGACGACCAGTCGGCGACCAACGCCCTGTATGTGCGCGGGCCCAATGCCGACGCCATCATCAAAAATCCGGCTTCTCTGAAAGGTGGCACGGTGTTTCTGACCGGCAACTCCACCGTCGACCTGGCCGCACGCTCTTGCCTGCAGAAGTTTGGCTTGGCCAAAGGCGACGTGACCGTGCGCTCGATGGGTCAGGCAGAAATCATCGCCGCGATGAGCTCGGGCAGTGCAGATGTGGGCGGGCTGTGGGCCCCCAACACCTACACGGTCGAAGAAAAGGCCGGCGCCAAGTACCTGTGCTCGGGCAAAGACACAGGCACGATGGTGCCAGGCAACTTGGTGGTGCGGGCCGATTGGGCCAAAGAGAATCCTCAGTTGGTGGCGCGCTTCCTGGCGGTTTATTTGCGTGCCCAGCGCAGCTTGGCTGCCAACCGGCCCGAAGCACTGGCGGTGATGAAGCGCCACTATGCGGTGGGTGGCGTCAACATTTCAGAAGCGGCAATGAACAAGGAGTTCGACACCCGTCCGACCTTTGACTTAGCCGGACAGCTGACCACCTTCAGCCGCGGCGGCAAGGCCGACTCAGCCATGAACACCATTGCGGCGTTCATGAAAGAAGTGGGCTCACTGCGTGCCGACGAGGCATTGCCTGACCCCAGAACTTACGTCACCGACGAGTACCTGAAGCTGATCGACAGCGACCCGCAGCTCAAGGCATCGCCGGGACGGCCCGGTCCGGATAGCTGACCGCGTGAACACACCTGCCCCCATCAACACCTCTGTCCGCCGCAGCGACTGCATGCCGATGCAGCAATGCGGACGGGGGGTTGGCGAGCAGGTGCGCAAATCGCGAGCAGGCCGGTTCGCCAGCCAGCAGCACACGCTGCAGGAGTTGTCATGACCGTTGCATGCAGGACCACCCTCTCCCTCCTTCTGACCTTCGCCGCGCTCCCCGCCGGTGAACCGTCCCTGAAAGTCGCCTACTCCGACTGGCCGGGTTGGACCGCCTGGGAGATCGCGATCCAGAAGGGCTGGTTCAAGGAGGCTGGCGTCGACGTCGAATTCGTGTGGATGGAATACGGCCCCTCGATGGAGGCCTTCCAGGCTGGCAAGGTCGATGCCGTCACCGTCACCAATGGCGACCAGTTGGTCATGGGCGCCGCGGGCAAGGCCAGCAAGGGCATCGTGTTGACCGACTACAGCAACGGCAACGACATGATCGTTGGCAAGCCGGGCATCAACTCGATCAAGGATCTCAAGGGCAAGAAGATCGGCCTTGAGCTCGGCTTGGTCGAGCATCTCCTGCTTCTAAAAGCGCTCGAAGCGAATGGCATGAAGGAGTCCGATGTCACCATCGTGTCGGTGCCGACCAATGACACGCCCCAGACCCTGGCCAGTGGACAGGTCGACGCGATCGCAGCCTGGTATCCGGTCAGTGGTCAGGCCCTGGAACTGGTGCCCGGCTCGAAGCCGCTGTTTACCAGCAAGGAAGTCCCCGGTCTGATCTACGACTTCACCGTCGTCGCCACCGAAAGCCTTATCAAGCGTAAGGCTGACTGGCAGAAGTTCGCCGCGGTGTGGCCGAAGATCACGGCCTTTCTAGCCGATCCAAAGACGCGCGATGATGGCATCAAAATCATGGCCGCCCGCGTCAACGTCTCGGCCGAGAAGTACGCCAAGGCGATGCCCGGCACCATGATCCTTGATCTCGCTGGGAATCTGAAGCACTTTGCCAAGGCCGAAGGCCTCGACTCAGTCTACGGTTCATCGAAGGTCGCCAATGCCTTCAACGTTGCCAACAAGGTCTACGAAAAGGTTCTCAACATCGAAGACTTCATTGATCCGTCCTTCATCACAGCTGTGAAGAAGTAGGCGGAGATGGCGCGCTCGGCCTGGCGTGTTGCGGGTTCCCTCCCGCCGCGTCTGGCCGGGGCGCTGTGGTTCGGGGCGTTCCTGCTGCCTGTGGTGGCTTGGTCCGCGCTCAGCTACGTGCCCTGGTTGTGGCATCCGCAGGTTCTGATCGACCACGCCGGCGATTCGGTCTATGCCGTCGACATGCGCGTCGAGTCATCTGCTTTTGCCGACGCCGTTGTACAGGCGCAGCGATCCGGAACCGCAGCGCCGCGCGGCGATCGGGTCAATCCGGTCTTCCTACCCGCCCCGCACGAGGTCGCCCGTGCCCTATGGACCGGATTCACCACGCCGCCGTTGCGACGGGGTGATCCCTGGCTGCATGAAAGCATCGGCCATTCGATCAGCGTTATTCTGTGGGGTTTCGTCATCAGTGCTCTCATCGGCGTGCCGCTTGGCATTCTGTGCGGAGCGATCCCAGCGCTGTCGCGGCTGATCGAGCCGTTCGTGGATTTTATTCGCTACATGCCGGCACCCGCCTTCGGCGCCCTGTGCGTAGCGGTCCTTGGAATCAACGATGCGCCGAAGATCGCGATCATTGTCGTCGGCACACTGTTCCAGATGGTCCTGGTGGTTGCCAACACCACCCGGAACCTCGACCGTGCCCTGATCGAAGCGGCGCAAACGCTTGGTGCGTCCGACAAACGACTACTTACTCGCGTAGTCGTCCCGGGCATCCTCCCGAATCTGTACACCGACATGCGCGTGCTGCTTGGTTGGGCGTGGACCTATCTGATCGTCGCCGAATTGATCGGGGCCAGCAGCGGCATCAGCTGGTACATCAACCAGCAGGGCAAATACCGTGCCTACGACAATGTCTTCGCTGGCATTATCATCATCGGCCTGATCGGTCTCATCACCGACCAGGTGCTCGGCTGGATCGGGCGATTTGTCTTCCCGTGGAGCGGCCAGCAGCCATCCCGGCCGTCGCAGATCGCCTTCGCTATCGTCTCGTTCCCCCTACGTCTGCCCTACATTATGCTGATGCTGGCCCGGAAGTACGATCCCAAGGCAGGGCAGCAATGAACGATGCGATCCAGGAGCGTTTTGAACGGATTGCCGCGCGTCCGGTTGTGCTCGACGTACGCCAGCTCGGCATGTCATTTCCAGGGGTCGGTGGTGTTTTCGCCCATGCTCTGCATGACGTCTCGTTCCAGGTGCGCCGACGCGAGTTCATTACCGTGGTCGGAGCCAGCGGCTGCGGCAAGAGTACGCTGGTGCGCATCCTCGCCGGCCTGACCGGACATACCGCGGGCGAGGTGCTGCTTGATGGGAAGCCGGTCAATGGCCCTGGACCGGATCGCGGCATGGTCTTCCAGGGCTACACCCTGTTCCCCTGGCTGTCGGTGCTGAAGAACGTCATGTTCGGTCTGGAGATGCAGGAGCGCGGTCACGATCAGGCGCGTTCCGAGGCGCTCCAGTGGTTGGAACTCGTCGGGCTGGGCAACAAGGCCGAGGTCTGGCCGCACCAATTGTCCGGTGGTCAGCGTCAGCGCGTCGCCATCGCTCGCGCGCTGGCCGCTGGTCCGCGCATCCTGCTCATGGATGAACCGTTCGGTGCACTTGATCCGCAAACCCGGGCGAATCTCCAGGAGCATCTGCTGCAGATCTGGCAGCAGGTCGACATCACCATCGTGTTCATCACCCACGACATCGATGAAGCGCTGTGGCTGGCCGATCGGGTGTTGGTGCTGCAGCCGCCTGACGCCGAACACCGTGGTGGTTGGCTGCGCGAGATGGTCGACGTGCCGCTGCCGGTTCCGCGTACCCGCGAGATGGTGAATTCACCCGCCTATCGAGCCACCCGCGAGCACCTCGAACATCTGATCCATCCCCCGCGTGCGGCGGCTGCCGAACGCCTGCCGGTGTTCAAGATGACGAAGGCAGGCGACGAGGTGCTGTAGATACGTCAGGATTTCCACGGCCCAGTTATGGCGAAGGTGAGGCCAGGTGTCTGAATATTGACGAACAGGGTCCGCCCGTCCGGGGCAAAACACGCCCCGGCCAGTTCGCTGTCATTCAGACGATTGCGCCCGAGGTGGTAGGGCCTGCCGGTCGGTGTAATGCCGACCAGATGCTGCCCGGGATCGGCGTCGCTGCCCGCTGCATCTTCGCAGACGATGAGATCATCCCACGGGGCATACACCAGATTGTCGCCGTTCTCCAGCAGATGGGCGTCATCAGGCTCGGCGAACAACGTGAGGACATCGCGTTCCAGCTGCCAGATCTGGCCTTTGCGCTTGGCGCCGCCGTCGGTGGCGGTGAACCACATGCGGTCGCCGTGGATCCATAGCCCCTCGCCACGGGTGAAGCGGTGCGCGCCGCGTTCCGCCGCCTGGGCCGCGGGGGAGCCGAGACGGTCATCGACCGGCACCCAATCCACCGGCATGGCTTGGCCGACCGGGATGTCGCGCTGGGTCCAGTTTGTGGTGTCGCCCACGAAGCCGCGGATGCGCAGTGCCTCTAGACGTCCTCCGCTGCGCAGCTGGCGTGGTTGGTCGGGGATGAATCGGTAGAAGCAGCCATGCGTATCGTCCTCGGTCTGGTAGACGATGCCGCTGGCGGCATGCACGCAGACCGCTTCGCGGCGGAACCGGCCCATCGCGGCCAATGGGACCGGGTCGGCAAGTCGCGGCTCAAGCGTCGCCGGCACCTCAAAGGCGAAGCCGTGGTCCTTGCCCAGCACGGCATTGGCGCGGTCGGTAGTCTCCTCGCAACTGATCCATGATCCCCACGGTGTCGGGCCGCCAGCGCAGTTGCGCAGGGTACCAGCCAAGCTGAGGAATTCCCGCTCGACCGCGCCAGTGGCCGGATCGATGACCACCGTGGTGGTGCCACCTGGCTGCATACCGTCGTAGGATGCAGCGTCACCCAGCGGCCGGTCCTGGAACGGGCCTGTGGGCTTGGCCGAGGCGGGCATTTCGTGGTTACGCACCAGCACGGTTTTGCCACCCACGGCAAAGCTGGCCATGCCATCCATCATGCCAGGCAATCGCCAACCGTCGGCCATCACCGTCCCTGATCGCGACAAGATACGGTAGGCAAAGCCGCTGGGCAGGTCGAATATGCCGGCCGGATCCTTCAACAGGGGGCCGAAGCCGACTGCCGGTGCAGCGGGCACGGCGCTCTCGGCGGCCCATCCCTGTTGCAGGAAGGTCGCGAGCCCGCTGATCGAGGCGGCTCCGAGCAGCCCGCGTTGAAGGAGGCATCGGCGGGTGTGCATGTGCTGATCGTCTCGCATTCCTGGCATAAACGACCGGAAGTCGGCCAAGGCGATACAGCCGGATCAGTGCCTGACGGCGCGCTGCATACCGCTATTGACGCCGCCACCGGGCGGGTTGATCGCTCCGGTAAGAAACGCCCCGTCAAAGCAGGCGCCCTCGTAGTTGGCGCCACCGAAGTTGGCGCCACGCAGGTCGGCCTTCTCGGCGTGTAGTCCGCGCAGATCGGCCTCTTTGAGAAAGACCTCGGCGGCACTGGCTTCGCGCATGCTGGCGCCCTTGAGCATGGTGTGCGACAGGTCCGCAGCGTGGATGTCGGCCAGGTCCAGCTTGGCCTGGAAGAGGATGGCGTATTGGAGGTGAGCTTTGCGCAGCCGTGCATGACTGAGATCAGCCTCGGTCAGATTGGCCCGACTGAGGTCGCAGCCTTCGAGGTCGGCGCGATGCAGGTTGCAGTTCGACAGGTCGGCACCGTGCAGGCTGGCGCCATGGAAGTCGAGGTGGGACAGGTCGAGGCCGGACAGATCAATGCCGGACAGCCGCGGTTGCGGGCCGGCGCCGATCAGGGCAAGCACGAGATCACGACGTTCGAGCTCGGCCATGTGGAGGTCTCCGCTGGCAGTGTACGCCGGCAGGATCAGATGGGCAATCGACGAGTGGGGGGGGTCGCTGCTTGGCTTGCCAATCGGACGTGGATCGTGACGGGGATGAGCGAGGCCCAGGGCTATGAGATCGATCACGGCGAACCTGCCCAAACGGCAGCCGCCCGGGCGCCAGCGACGCCAGCGCCAGCACAGGATGATGGCCCGATGCGCGCGGCGCTGGCAGAGGCGATCGCCACCGTCACAGGATCTTCGGCCCTCAAGGGTCGCATCGATCTGACCGCGCTGATCCTGGCGGCGCTCTGCTGCCCAGGCCTAGGGGCAGTGACCAAGGTGGAGGAGTGGGGCGGTGGAGCCGTGCTGTCGATGCTGTTGACGCTGGCCGCCGTGCTGGGTGTTGTGGTGGCATGGCGCTGGTGTCGTGCCCCAGCGCAGGAACTGTCGCATCGGCCACTGCCCGCCCAGCTGCCGGCCAGCATCGTGACTGCACATGACGCGGCCGAGCGGACCCGACTGCAGGCGCGCAACGAGGCCGACATCAGTGCCATTGCCCTGCTGGCGAGCGCCTGCGACGTCCGCCTGTTGCGCTTGCGTCGGGCAGTTCGCGGCGCACTTGGCGGATTCGCCGTGGGCGTGGTGGTCGCCTGCTCCGGATGGGCCGCCCCTTCCGGTACCTTGTGTTTCACCATCGGTTTGGCCGCCGCCGGGGCAGCTGCGGTCGCCTGGGTCTCGGCGGGCCAGGAGTGGTCCCGCCGACGTCTGCACCTGGTCGCGGCCCTTGGCGTGCCTGGTCTTGCCTTACTGGTGCAATTGATCGCCGGAGGCGGCTTCGTTCCGGCCATCGCTGCCGCCATCGGCGCGGTGGTGTCGGGCGGTCTGGTGTGGTGGCGGCGGGACGACCTGCTGACCAGGCTAGAAGCGGCCTGATCCATGTCTGATGCGCCACCTGCCACCTGAACCTATTCCCCGGACGGTCTATCCCATGGCTTACGAATACGAACGGATCATCGGCCTGATTGACGACCTGATCGAAGGCGACGGAACGCCGAAGATGGCGGCCTACATCGACTGCCCGAAGTGCGGCAGCCCCTTGAACATCCAGGTTCAGCCAGCTGATCGGACCGTTGTGCTGGAGTGCTCGCGCGATCGCTCGCACATGGCCTGGTCGGGGCACTACGACCACCTGCCGGCGTGGATCGACGACTACCGCAAGCTGAATACCTGAGCATGCTGCGCGACCTGCACCCGGAACGGAATCCATGGACAACCTCGCCGTCGGCTACGACCACATCAACAAGCGCCTAGTCGCCGTCTCCGACCAGGGCCGGGTCAGCATACCGGTGCAGGTCACGGGGACCAAGCACGCCGCGATCTCGACCGCAGATGCGGCCAAGACCGAAGTCCCGCTTGAGCTCTTCGTGAAGGCCCTGAAGCGATACCGCAACAACAACGGCAAATCGTTCATCGTAACAGTCGGACCCTGATCATGGTGCCCTACGCCATCCTCGGCGCAGCGCTGTGCTCGTTCCTGGGGATGTTCGCGGTCTACGTGTTCTGGGTTCCCAGGTACCTGGCGGTGTTCCAGGCGCTCAATGCGAAGTTGCCGCATATGACCGTGCTTGTCATCGAGTTGTCGCAGACCTTGCAGGCCTATTGGTTCATCGCTGTGCCAGCGGGCCTGGTGTGCATCGTTGGGACGGCCATGGCTTTCGGCGACCAGGAGCGGGGACCCAGCGTGGTAGCATCTGGTATAGCCTTCTGCTTATGCAGTGCAGGGTGTGCCGTGGCGTATGTCGGCGTTGAACTACCCCTCTATGAGCTCCGCCGAGTGCTGGGCACAGGATCGCCAGGCACCCCATGAGTGAAACGCTGCGGAGCTCCGTGCCACCCGTTCGCTGGGGCATCATCGGACCCGGATCCATTGCCGCAAAATTCGCAACGGCTCTCGCCGCAGTTCCGGGATGCCAGCTTGTCGCAGTGGCTTCGCGCAGCGTAGAAAAAGCGAAAACGTTTGCGGCTACTCATGGTGGTACGGCCTATGCATCACCAGCAGAGTTGTGTGACGATCCGGCGGTTGATGCGGTCTACGTTGCGACTCCGCACATGCATCACCATGCCGCCGCGCGTCTGGCATTGCTGCATGGCAAGGCGGTGTTGTGCGAGAAGCCGATCACGATCAATGCTGGCCAGTTGGAGGATCTCATTGAGCTAGCCGCCGAGCGCCGCGTCTTTCTGATGGAGGCGATGTGGTCGCGCTTCCTGCCGGTAGCCCGCCAGGTTCAGGCCTGGCTTGCCGCCGGTGCAATCGGCGAGCCGCGTCTGGTCAGCGCCGACTTCGGCTTCCGCTGCGGCTGGGATCCTGCCTCCCGGCTGCTCAATCCAGCTTTGGCGGGCGGTGCGCTCCTTGATGTAGGCGTCTACGTGTTGTCCTTTGCCGGCATGGTGTTTGGTTCGCGTCCGGAACGCGTCACCGGATTCGCTCACCTGGGCGAAACCGGCGTCGATGAACAGGCTGCGATGGTGGTTGGCTGGAGCGGCGGGCGGCTTGCCTCGCTGACCTGTGCGGTACGCACGTCGACCTCGCATCTCGCACGTATCTCGGGTACTGAAGGCGCGATCATCGTGCCCGACTTCTGGCATGCGACGCGTGCCGAGCTGGTGCCGGCCTCTGGTCCGGCCACGACAGTTGAACTGCCGCTGCCAGGCAACGGCTTTGAGGCGCAGATCATCGAGGTCGCGCGTTGCCTTGCGGCTGGCTTGACCGAATCCACGATCATGCCGCTGGCCGACTCACTGGTGGTGCAGCGTACGATGGATGACCTACGTCGGCAGTGGGGTCTGCGCTATCCAGGAGAGGCATGAATGCCCGGAACCTGGAAGTCCGACCACCTGCTGAATCTCGTCCTGGTTGCCCGCGCTGACGGAGAGGTCACGCCAATCGAGGTTCTGTTCCTCTCGCGTTGCCGGACCCGGCTGGGGGCGAATCACCTGACTCTGGCGGATGCCGTCATGCGGTCATATTGGGAGGATGCGGTCAAGATGGGTGGCATCATCGCCGATGAAAACGTGCTGCGCGACATGATCCGCATGGCCATCCTCGATGGGCGTACTGACGCGGCCGAGCAGGACCTGGCCATGCGCTTCGTCGATACCTCTGTAATTCCGGCTGAGCGGGTCCAGGCACTGATCCGCGAGACCTTCCAGGGATTGGATCTGGAACACGCGGGGATCGAGCGGGACAGCGACCGCCGCATGGGAAGCGGGCCATGGCCCTTTAAAGCGCAGTAGATTCACACGGAGTAACGGAGGCAAAGGGACTTGGGAGAATCAAGCGCCTCTCCCTGATGGTGAGCGGTGTTCATCCAGTATTCCATGGTTTGAACTCCGTTACCTTCGTTGCTCTCTGTGATCGGCCGCCGAGAGGCGATGGCGGCATATCATGGGCGCAGCCCATGCCGCCACGTTTTCAGAGCGCCGGCGATGAAAACGAGCCGCGACACAGGCCGGGGGGCAGGCCCGGGGGGGGCAGGCCCGCAGGGCCGTGGGGGCGGGGTCCAGGGCTGAGCCCTGGCCGCAGCGTCAGCGAGGATCGGCCGCCGAGAGGCGATGGCGGCATATCATGGGCGCAGCCCATGCCGCCACGTTTTCAGAGCGCAGGCGATGAAAACGAGCCGCGACACAGGCCGTGGGGGCGCGAGCCCCCAAGCTAACTACCCAACGTCGCACTTACCGCCGGCGCAGGCCACCGCATCGACTAGTTTGGTGTTGTCCGAGTCTTCGTACATCAGCGTGTAGTCCACAGGGATGTATTCCCGGGTCAAATCCTCCCACAGCTTGCAGTTGTTCACCCGCTTGAGGCAGTAGCTCATGCGCCGGTTGTCGCCGTTGAAATAGTTGGAGGCGAACTTGCGTGCGCGGCGAACCCAGTCCTTCTTGGCCAGGATCTGACGAACCGTCGTCTGGTAGGTGGCGAAGGTCTTTTCGTCGGCACCGTCAGGCAGTTGTGGGACTTCCAGGCTCTGGCCGCGGCCGAGGGCGCAGTCGCAGGCTGACCACAAGTCGTTGTTGAAGGCGTGCAAGCCATCGACGACTAGGCCGGAAGCGAACAGGCTGCCGACGCCGTATTCGGCGACGATCTCTTCGAACGTCAGGACGCTGGTGAAGGGCGCCTGGGGGTATTCAAGGTCGCCACCTTCGGGCAGCAGCGAGACGCCGGCAAAGGCGTCGCGGTTGTCGAAGATGTAGTGGCTGACCTCGGTCCATTCGCTTTCGCGCACGGTGATCGTGTTCGAGACGTTGTGGCGCAGCCACGGCGCGGTGCAGCGCTCGGCGCGGCGGCCGCCCATGACCCAGTTCTCCTGGGTCAGCTTGACGTGCTCAAGCAGCTGAATCGCCGAGACCTCGGTCTTGATCAGCGCGTCTTTGGGCACCTCGACGCAGAAGGTGATGACCTTGTCGGTGCCGTTGGGGTTCCACACGCTCTTCTCGACGGCGCGGGCGTTGTGGCCTTCAAAGTACTGCAATGGCGCTTCGTTGACGTTGGCCTGAACACGGCGGAAGTAGCGCTTGGCGTGGTGCGGGTGGATGCCCGAGGCGGTGCCGAGAATGCAACTGGTGGTGCCGGCCGGCTTCACGCAGGTGGCGCGGGCGCACACCTGGATGCCGATTATCGGCGCAATGTCGGCGTTCACGTCGAGGATCAGTTGGGCCATGCGGCGCTGCAGAGCCGGATCGAAGGCGATCTTCGGGTTGTCCATCATGCCGGTCATCGAGCAGCCGAGCAGGGCCTCGCGCTTGACGATGCGCTCGGTGGTGGCGCCGAGATATTCGAACGAGCTGTAGCCGGCCTGCAGGGTGCCGAGAATGGCGGCAGCACGGCAGGCGCGCTCGAAGGTCGGCGCGTCGACGCACGCCTTCATGTTGATCTCGCACAGGTTGCAGAAGTGCCACCCGGACAGTCCCGTTTCGATGTCGACCGGGTACATGCCGATCTCGACGCACGGGTTGTACATGATCTCGGTGCTGTCGGCCCAGACGAAGCCGGGCTCGCCGAACTCGCGCACCGACTGCATCAGGCTGTCGAACTGGGCGAAAGTGGTCGTGCTGCGCAGCAGCAGGGCCGAGTTGTTCGAACGGCCGCGCTGCGGGTTCTTGATGAACCAGTCGCCGGTCTTGGCCTTGATCATCTCGTCGTCGTCGAGCGAGAAGATGCAGATGGTCGCGCTGCGGCGCACTCCGCCCGCAAGGACGGCGTCGCTGGCGTGCATGATCATGTCGTAGGCGTCGATCGGGCGCAGGGGGCAGCCGTCGCCGGCGATGACCAGGCGCTCATCGAGGACGCGGCGGATCTGTTCGAGCGAGCGCTGCAGCGGCTTTGGGCCGGGCGCTTTGCCGATGCCGCTGCTCAGTGGGCTGCCCTGGGCGCGGATCTGGCTGTAGTCGAACTCG
Source organism: Planctomycetota bacterium (assembly GCA_038318565.1). Lineage (GTDB taxonomy): Bacteria > Planctomycetota > UBA11346 > UBA11346 > UBA11346 > UBA11346. Next base: position 30,268 of record JBBQCI010000025.1, on the reverse strand, counting down.
ATGGCGCGGCCGGCGTATTCGGGGAAAGGCTGTTCGCTGACCAGGTAGCTGCTGACCAGGACGCCGAGGGCGTCGGCCCAGCCCTCGATCGAGTCGGGTATGGCGAAGACGACCTTGGCTTTGTTGGGCTTGGCCACGTTGGGCAGTTTGGCGACGTGATGGCGCTGGACCGAGAAGCCGACGCCACAACCGCACAGCAGCAGCCACAGCGACTCCTGGAAGAAGCGCGGGCGATCGCAGTAGCTGACCGTGCAGTTGTACAGTCGGGCGTTCTTATCCTCGACCGGCTTACCGCCGAACTGCAGGGCCCGCTGGCTGCCGAGCACCAAGCGATCCTTCACCGCCGCCTTGGCGTATTCGATCTGATCCTGGATACCGAAGGGGGCGTACTTCTTCTCGTGCATGGCGAAGACGCGGTCGGCCGCTTCGGAGAAGGTCTCACGACGGCCGATCGCCGGGTTGTAGCGGGCGTACTTGGTGTTGAAGGTGTAGTCTTGGAGCTGGGCGAGCGTCATCTGCGTGAGTCCTGCGATGCTGAGGGTGCTGGATCCACGGCGAGCATGGGTCCATATGGTCTGTTGGATTGGAAAGGATCCGACCGAGGTCGGAGAGTCCACTACATATGGGGGGTAGATGTTAAGGCAACCCCTAGCAGTAGTTCATCACGCAACAGTTGGAACACTTCTCAGCAAATCACGGTCAGCCATGGGTTAACGACTATCGGGCGTGCGCTCATAGCAGGCTAGGAGGCGTTCAGGGTCGCCTTCAATGAGGTGAAGGCGACGCACCCCGAGCACCCGGTAGCCCAATTTTGGGGCCGCCGCAGCGGCTCGATCCCGCTCCTGTCCTTCGAACGCAGGGCCTTTCCAGATCAGCAGATGGCCATGCGGACGCAGAAGCGGTGCGCATTCGGCTAGGACCTCGTCGGCCTGGCCCATGGCGCGGTTGACGACCAACTGGCAGCGGCGGTGCAACTCGGGCAGGGCGCGCGCCACTTCGGCGCCGCGCAAGTGCACGCCGCGCACGTGCGGGCCCACCAGGGTGGCCGCTGCGGCAAGAAACTCGGCTTTTTTCCTCCGTGCGTCGGCGAGGAACCACGGCACCCGTGGCCCGCCGACCATCGCCAAGGGCAGTCCGGGATAGCCGCCGCCTGAGCCAAGGTCGAGGCAGGGCGCACCATCGGCAAGATGGCCCAGTCGCGGATCGGTGAGCCCGGTGAGGCTATCAAGCACGTGGAGTTTGAGCCATTCGTGCGGTCCCTCGACAGTGGTCAGGTTGAGCCAGCGGTTCACCCCGACGAGGTGGCCATAGAGCGCCTCCAGCGTGGTACGCCAGGCGGATGGATCTGGCAGCGCGAGCGCAACGCAACGGGCGGTGAACCACGTCCAATCCTCGTCAGGCAGCGCGATCGGCGGATGATCCGCGGGGGCTACCGAACCGGCTCCGGGGATGGCGGAAGTGTCTTCGCGTGAGGGCATGTCACAGGGCCTATGCGGTGATGCGGGACTGGAGGGCAGAAGTCACACCGTCATGACGACGGCAGGACTCCGGGGGTGTTATCATCACATCTCGACGACGGCGTCGATTTCGACGCGGGCATCCTTGGGCAAGCGCGTCACCTGGACCGTTGCGCGGGCGGGGAAGGGAGCTTCGAACCACCGGCCATAGACGGCGTTCACCGCGACGAAATCAGCCAGATCGGTTAGGTATACCGTGCATTTGACCGCCTTGGATAGACTGGTGCCAGCTTCGCGGCAGATCGCGTCGAGATTGCGCAGGCACTGCTCGGCCTGGACTGCGGTGTCATTAGCGGCGAACTGGCCGGTCGCTGGAACCAGGCCGAGCTGGCCGCTGCACCACAGCATGCCGCCCGCCTTCATCGCCTGCGAGTAGGGGCCGATGGCGGACGGGGCGTCGGGCGTGGTGACGGGTGAGCGCATGGCCGCGATCATTGCCATGGTCCACGGGTGCGGAAGGGCGGAAGTGCGCTGGCTGTGAACCTCCGCACTTCCGCCCTTCCGCACCTCTCGACCTCTCGTAGGGTTCCCCGAGTGAACCACGTGAAACTCGGCCCTAACGACGAATGCTGGTGCGGATCCGGCAAGAAGTACAAGAAGTGCCACCAGCCGCGGGATCTGCTCAGCGCCCTGAGTGGGGCCGAGTCGCGTGATGCGCCGGTCAATCCGCGGCCGGTGCGTCCCGGCAAGCCGTCGCCGCGCAGGAGCGTGCCCGACAACATCCCGAAGCCTGACTACGCCCTACGCAGCGACGGCCGGCCTGGCGCCCGGGTCAAGGATGTGATCAAGAATGCCGGGCAGATCGCCCGCATGCGCACCGCCTGCCAGGCTGCGCACCAGGTCTTGGAGCTGTGCAAAGCGGCGGTGCGCCCCGGCATCACCACCGACGCGATCGATGCGATCGCCCACCAAGCCTACATCGATCTCGGCGGGTTTCCCTCGACGCTCGGCTACTGCGGCTACCCCAAGAGCATCTGCACCTCGGTCAACGAGGTCATCTGCCATGGCATCCCCGATGATCGTCCGTTGGAAGAGGGCGACATCGTCAACATCGATGTGACCATCTTCCTCGATGGCATGCATGGCGACTGTTCAGAGACGGTCGCCGTCGGCGCCATCGATGCGGACAGCCGGTTGCTGATCGAGGTCACGCGCGAGAGCCTGATGGCGGGCATCGCGGCGGTGCGCCCCGGCATCCAGGTGCGCGACATCGGCAAGGCGATCGTCGCCCACGCCGAACCCAAGGGCTATGGCGTGGTGCGCGCTTTCGTCGGCCACGGCATCGGCGAGCAGTTCCACATGGACCCGCAGGTTCCGCATTATTTCGACACCAATGCGACCTTCGTGATCAAGCCGGGCATGACCTTCACGATTGAGCCGATGATCAACCAGGGCACCTGGAAGCACCGCAGCTGGGACGATGGTTGGACCGCCGTCACCGCCGATCTGCGGCGCAGCGCCCAGCACGAGCACACCATCCTGGTCACCGACCACGGCATCGAGATCCTGACCGTGAAACCGGGTGAACCGCAGCCGTTCCTGCATTGACCTCGTTCCGCATGCGGTCTTCACCCATGCAGCCATCCATCGCGAGTTGAACCATGCCCACCGCCACGCCTGACACTGATCCCGTGCTCGAATCGCTGCTCGACGAGCTGCGCGCCGTGATCGCCGCGCTGAACGACCTCAACCATCCGGTCTACCCGTCGGATCCCCGCCGCATCGCCGAGTTCGATGCGCGCGCCCAGGTGCTGCGCCGCGAGATATCAGCCCGTCGTCGCGAGCTGCGTTCGGCATGACCCCGGAGCGACCGGACGACCGGACGACCGGACGACCGGACGGGCTCAGCGAGTCCGCTCTGATCAGCGCTCTCCAGGCGGCCCATCCGGCTCCGGCCGGGACCCTCGGCATCGGTGATGACTGCTGCGTGTGGACGCCGGCAGGGCCGACCTGCCTGTCCGTCGATGCCATCGCCGAAGGCCGCCACTTCACGGCAGACGCGGATCCGCGACTGGTCGGACGTAAGGCGGCCGGAGCAGCGCTGTCGGATCTTGCCGCGATGGGAGCCGTGCCGGTCGGTGCCGTCGTCGCGCTATCCTGCCCGGCGCGCTGGAATGCCGCGGCCATCATGGCTGGCCTGAGCGACGAGCTCGCCCGTCACGCCTGTCCGCTGCTTGGCGGTGACACCACCGGATCAGACAGCCTGGTCGTCTCGGTGACGGTGTGGGGCGAGGGTGATCCGGCGGCCAACCGGCGGCTGGTTCGACGCGATGGTGGTCAAGTCGGCGATCTGCTGGTCGTTACTGGCCCGCTCGGCGGATCGCTGCGCTCTGGCCGGCATCTGCGTCCCGAGCCGCGTTTGGCTGAAGGTCGCTGGCTTGCCCGCCACGCCTTCGTGCATGCGCTGATGGACCTGTCAGACGGTCTCGCTGCTGATGCGCCCAAACTGGCGGCTGCCTCTGGCTGCGGCTGCCTGCTGCTCCCTGATCAGGTGCCGGCGCACGATGATGTGCCGGTGATGTCGGATTCGGCCACCTCGGCGATGTGCGATGGCGAGGACTATGAGTTGCTGGTCGCGATCGAAGCCTGCCAATGGCCGACGTTGCAGCTGGCCTGGCCGTTCCCCCAGCCGCTGGCGGTGGTCGGCTGGCTGTTGGCCGAGCCAGGAGCGTGGATGGAGGATCGGCAGCAGCGTCGGGTTCCCCTCGCGATGCGCGGTTTCGAACACCGCGTCTGAGTGATGGATGTACCACGAAGGCGTCTGTTGGGGTCATGAGACTGAAGACGTGAATAGAGAAATGCCTGGAGAAACCATAAGCCGCCATTGGGTTTCTGGGTTCTGAGTGAAGCGAGCGTCATGCGAGCGTGAATACGACTCATGAACGGTCTCCGGGGTCGATTCCAAAGCATGCACACGATGTCACAATGGGCGCAACGTGCATGCATAAATGACATGCGATGGGGCTCGTTCCACGGATACCTCGGGGATTTCTCTATTTGATACTTCTGGATCCAGAGGTCCTTAGATCAGATGCAGGCAGACCGGAGGTCCCATGGACTGCTTCAATTGTGCCCAGCCCAGCCGATCGCGCTTGAGCGGCTGGCTCGTATCCACCACCCGAGCCCTGCTCGTCCTCGCTGTCGCGGTGCTGCCGCTGGCTGCCATGGACCAGGCTCCGCTGACCGTGCCGGCGCCTGACGCCGTGGTCGCGCCGGTGGTTGCCCCAGTGGTTGCCCCAGTGGTTGCTCCAGTGGTTGCTCCAGTGGTTGCCCAGGCTGCCCACACGGGTGGTGGAGAAGCCAACCTCATCCTTCCCAGTCTGTCGGATGAAAGGCTGGCCACCTTCCTGGGCATGAGCGGCCACACTCTGCTGCTCTCCGGCCTGGTCGTCTGCGTCATCGGCTTTCTCTTCGGCCTCATGATCTACACCAAGGTCAAGAACCTGCCGGTGCACAAGTCGATGCTCGATATCTCCGAGCTGATCTACGAGACGTGCAAGACCTACCTTATCACCCAGACCAAGTTCCTTGGCATCCTGTGGGCCCTGATCGCGGTCGTGATCGTGGCCTATTTCGGCTTCCTAACCCCAAACGGCACCGTCGATGCCGCCGGCAACGTTGGGCACGGATTCGGCGCCTATAAGGTGACGATGATCCTGCTTTGCTCGATCGTCGGTATCCTCGGCAGCGTCGGCGTCGCCTGGTTCGGCATCCGCATCAACACCTTCGCCAACAGCCGTACCGCCTTCGCCGCGCTGCGGGGCAAGGGTTACCCCTGCTACGCCATCCCGCTGATGTCCGGCATGTCGATCGGCACCCTGCTGATCAGTGTCGAGTTGATCATCATGCTCTCCATTCTCCTTTTCCTGCCCAGCGACCTGGCCGGTCCTTGTTTCATCGGCTTCGCCATCGGCGAGTCGCTGGGCGCGGCCGTGCTGCGCATCGCCGGCGGTATCTTCACCAAGATCGCTGACATCGGTTCCGACCTGATGAAGATCGTCTTTAAAGTGAAGGAAGATGACCCCCGCAACCCGGGAGTGATCGCCGACTGTACCGGTGACAACGCTGGCGACTCGGTCGGACCGACCGCTGACGGCTTTGAGACCTACGGCGTTACCGGCGTCGCGCTGATCACCTTCATCATGCTCGCGGTTCACGACCCGACCATGCAGGTCCAGTTGCTGGTGTGGCTGTTCGCCATGCGCGTAGCCATGGTTCTGACCTCGGTCGGCACCTACTTCATCAACGACTGGTTCATCGCCAAGCCGAGGTTCGGCAACGCGGTGAAGTTCAACTACGAGATTCCACTGACCACCCTGGTCATCCTTACCTCGATCATCTCGATTATCGTCACCTTCGTCCTATCGAAGGTCCTCATCCCGACGGTCGGCAGCGGCGTGGCCGCCAGCGACCTATGGTGGCAACTCTCGCTGATCATCTCCTGCGGCACCGCCGCCGGTGCGATCATCCCTGAAATGGTCAAAGCCTTTACCAGCACACATTCGCGACACGTGCGCGAAGTGGTGTCCGCTTCGAAGGAAGGCGGTGCCTCGCTGAACATCCTCGCCGGACTCACCGCTGGCAACTTCAGCGCCTACTGGCTCGGCCTGATGATGGTCGCCCTGATGGCTATCGCCTATTGGGTGTCGGGCCTGGGGCTTAGCGCCGCGCTCGCCGCCACCACCACGCCTGAGATCGGCGCCACCATGGCTGCCGTCTTCGCCTTCGGCCTAGTCGCCTTCGGCTTCCTCGGCATGGGTCCCGTGACCATCGCCGTCGATTCCTACGGCCCGGTGACCGACAACGCCCAGTCGGTGTTCGAACTGTCGCAGATCGAGTCGATCCCGAACATTGAGGCGGAAATCAAGAAGGACTTCGGCTTCGACACCAAGTTCGAGATCGGTAAAGAGCTGCTCGAAGAGAACGACGGCGCCGGCAACACCTTCAAGGCCACCGCCAAGCCAGTGCTCATCGGCACGGCGGTCGTCGGCGCGACCACGATGATCTTCTCAATCATCATGGAACTGACCGGCGGGCTGAAGCACGACATGTCCAAGCTCGGCCTGACCTACGCCCCGTTCCTGCTCGGCCTGATCACCGGCGGCGCGCTGATCTACTGGTTCACCGGCGCCTCGACCCAGGCAGTGGTGGCCGGTGCGTACAAGGCCGTCGAATTCATCAAAAAGAACATGAAGCTCGAAGGGGCGACCAGGGCCTCGACCGAGGACAGCAAGAAGGTCGTGGAAATCTGCACGATCTACGCCCAGAAGGGCATGTGGAACATCTTCCTGGCAATGTTCTTCTCGACCCTGGCCTTCGCCTGTGCCGAGCCGTTCTTCTTCATCGGCTACCTCATCGGCCTCGCCATCTTTGGTCTCTACCAGGCCATCTTCATGGCCAACGCCGGTGGAGCTTGGGACAACGCCAAGAAGGTCGTCGAGACCGAGCTGCGCGCCAAGAATACCCCGCTGCACGAGGCCTCGATCGTCGGCGACACCGTAGGCGACCCGTTCAAAGACACCTCCTCGGTGGCAATGAACCCGATGATCAAGTTCGCGACCCTGTTCGGCCTGCTGGCGGTTTCGCTGGCGGCGGGTCTGGATCGCAACGTCTCGATCACCCTGGCCGTCGTCTTCTTCATCGTCTCAACCGTCTTCGTCTATCGCAGCTTCTACAGCATGCGGATCGAAGGTGCCGAGGTGAAGGGCTGAGTCCAACGACCGCCCGACGACCGCCTGACGGCTGTCGGATCGACGAACCCCGCGGGTCATCCCGCGGGGTTCGTCGTTGTGTGCCTAGCATGTCAGTAGAGGTAGTAGTCGCTGGCCAGATGGTCAGGCCGGGACGAAGGTCTGAATCACGAGTTGCAGGCACAGGAGCGACTCGTCGATGACGGTGGGGCAGTAGAACCCTTAAGCCCGTGGCGCGTGGCGCTCAATCAACCGTAAAACCGCCGGTTGGAGGACGGAGTAACCTCCCCTCCTGCCCGGTTTCTGGCTACGAGCAGAGCTCCGTCAGTCGCGATCGGCAGCGTCGATGCTTGCGATGGAATGCGGCGCGCAGTGGCGGTTCGGGAAACAGCTCGGCAATCCGGCAACGCGACCTGACCCGCATAGGAACGCACCAGTCGTACAATCGGTCGACCAGATTGACGAAACGCAAAGCCATCAGCTGGTCCTCAAACGGCTGGACATCAAGGACGCAGACGCCTTGTACGCTGGCGGCGAACCGCCGTAGGTTCACCACTGGTAGTCCAGTTAGCAAATCATCAAGCGCCTCAGCGTCGAGACAGAGACAACCCTCGTCATCCTCCGGTTCGATCTCGGCGCCCCACAATGGCGGATCGTCTCCGTCGCGAACCTTCAGTAGGCGATGATCACGCCCTGGGACATGCACTCCGGTGAAGGCGTCGCCGATGCGCGAGAGCTGCTGGCGGAACAGGTCGACTGCCATGCGCCCGTCGCCGAGTTCGCCGACCACCGTGTTCGAGGTGGTGACGAAGCGCGCGCCACGATCGGCCAACAGGCCAAGCAGCAGGTCGATCAGGCGAGTATTGGCCGGATCGTCGAGCTCGAACTCATCCAAGCAGACTAGGTCAGCGGCCAGCAGATCGGCTGTCGCCTGCGGCCCCCGCATGGTCATCAGGCTCATGGCATCGGAGAACGACAGGTAGCGCCGTTCGCCACCGGCAGCATGAAAGCAGGCCGCCAGCAGGTGGGTCTTGCCGACGCCAAACGAGCCATCGAGGTAGAGTCCTGGCGTTGTTTTTCCGAGCCACCTGCTGAAGAACCCGTTGCTAGCGGTGGCGAACGCCTCCACCGCATCGACCGCCGCAGCCTGGCCCGGAACCGCCGTATCGACGATGTACGAAGCGAAGTGTGCCTCGTGGAAGCGCGGTGGCGGCACCAGATCGGTCGGCGCCGCCGGAGCAGTCAGCAGTTCGCGGAGATCGTCAGCGTCCATGCGACCAGGTTCTCGCCATCATAGGGCGACGGCCTCCCACCCCAGGGTCGCCGCCCCTTCGGTGGAGGTGATGCAGGCCATGGTGCCGCCCTCTGGCATCAGCCAGCGTTGCGCGGCCGCCCGCACCTGGGTCAGATTGCAGGCAAGGATGCGCTCGCGGTAGGCATCGATGGTCTGAGGATCGCGACCGGTAAGATCGCCGATGAAACGGCGGCGGGCCTCGCCAGCTGGGCTACCGGGTGCATCGAGGCCTTGCAGCACCCCCAGCTGGGCTTCGGTCAGCGCTGCGGCTTCGTCGGGCAGTTCGTGCAACCAGCGCAGGCCGTCGCGCATATCGCGATAGGTGTCGACCAGCCGCGGGTCGCGGTAGCTGGTCAGGGTGATCGCGCCTGGGCCGAAGCCTGCGCCGCCGCCGTAGGCGCCACCCTGCTCGCGCAGCTTGGGATGCAGCCAACGGTTGGTCAGGATGCGCGTTCCGACCGCTAGCGCTGCGGCATCACCATGGCGCAAGGCAGGGCCGGGGAAGGCCAGCGCGCAATAGTTGACCGAGGTGCCAGTGGTGAAGGCGGTCGGTGCTGGTGGCTGTCCGGCGGCCAAGGTGCGCGACGTGGCAGCAACCACTGCGTGTGCTGGCCAGCGAGCAGCGCGGATCAGTTCGGGCGCGGCTCCACGATCGCCGATCAATGCCGCCTGCGGGGCAGCCGCGACCAGCCGGTCACGTAGTGCTGCCAAGCGGGCGCCAAGCCCGTCGATGCCGGTGTCGGACAGGCGTTTCAGCCAGGCCAACCGCCCAAGTCCGCCGAGCCGGTGGGTCAAGCCTGGCGAGCCGGCGAAGCCGCGTGTCGCAGCCGATCCGGCCAGCGCCGAGCCCGAACGGGTGATACGATCCTGGGCCGAGGCGACGGCCTGCTCGACCAGTTCGGCCAAGCGGTCGTCCTCGTCAAAGCGGGTGTGGTGCAAGGTCTCGGCGAGCAGCGGCAGGAAGTCTGCGGTTCGTTCACTAAGGCCTTTGACTTCGATCATGAACCACGGCCGGACCACAGCCGGATCGTTGGGGTCGGCGCCCGTTTCGATCCACGCCCGGATGCCCCCACTGCACGCATTTAGCAACGACGATTGGGCCGCGTAGTCACGAGTGCCGCAGCCAAGCCCGCCAAGCGAACCCGTAAGCAGCGGCAGCAGTTCCAGGTCGTCATCGAGCTGCATCGGCACGGCGGCAAGCAGATGGGTCAGGCCGTTGGTCGGGGCGGTGAAGACGGTCAGATGACCGCCTTCCCAGCTGGTCGGGCTACCGCTGGCCCAGCGCCGGGCTCGGGGCACGTCGGCCAGCAGCAGGGCGGGCAGGACACCCGGATCATCCGCTTGGGCCTGGCGTTCGGCCAGCTTGGCGGCCGCTGCCCGTAACCGGGTTTCAGCACCGACCTCGGCTAGCTCGGCGCGGTCCAGTTCGGCGACCCGCTCCTTGCCGCGATCGTGAAAAGCAGCGTCGGGTTCGGCGGTGAAGGTGGTGCGGTGCGGATTGTCGATCAGGCGGCGACGCACTTCGCTGGCGATCCATGCCGGGGTAGCGCGGCTTTTGAGGCGCTTCAGCCCATCGCCGGCATCCAGGAACGGCACCCCATCGACGCCCAGGTTCCATGGGCCGATCAGGCGCAGACACAGCTCCAGGCCATAGGGATAGCCGTCGCCACGTACTTCGCGGCGGGCCAGCTCCAGCTGGTGCAGGGCGGCGTCGATCTCGGCCTGCGGCACGCTGTCGCGGGCGATGGTGGCGAGGGTTTCCAGGATCAGCGGCGCGATGCGCGACTCGTCGGTCAGTTCATGGCCATCGATAGCGGCGGTGAACAGCCCGGTTCGGCTGTAGCCGGCATAACCCGAGGAACCAGTGCCTCGGCCGAGGCCGCTGCTTTCCAGGGCCCGGCGCAGCGGCGATCCGGCGTGGCCGAGCAGAAGGCGTTCGAGCAGTTCGGCGGATAGCACTTCGTCGAGGTCGGAGGTGTCGCCCCAGGCCCAGGCCAGCCCGCTCTCGGTTACATCGACAACCTCCTGCCCGGCGGCGATCGGGACGCTGACGCGCAGCTCGTTTCCTGTGGCCAGCGGTGGCTGCGGTGCGGGCGGCGACAACGGCACCCCGGCGTCGGCTAGATAGGGGGCCAGGGCGGCATCAAGGTCCGCCATTGGAACATCGCCATAGGTCACCAGCACGGCGTTGGCCGGCCGGTAGCAGCGGTGGTGGAAAGCGACCAGATCGGCGTGCTGCAGGCGTGGGATCTCGACCGGCTCGCCACCACTTTCGTGGCGGTAGATGGTGTCGGGCAGCAGCGACCGCGAGATCGCATTGTTCAGCTGGGCGTCGGTGCTGCCGAGCGCTCCAAGCATCTCGTTAAAGACCACGCCCTGACGCTGCCACGTGCCGTCCTTGGCTGGGGCCAGGCGGTGGCCTTCCTGATGAAAATCCCGCTCGTCGAGACGCGGGGCGAACACCGCGTCGAGATAGACCGAGAGGAGGTTGTCCCAGTCCTTGGCCACCTGAGTCGAGAACGGATAGGCGGTCAGGTCGGGATAGGTCATCGCGTTCATGAAAGTCGCCAGCGAACGGCGCATCATCATGAAGAATGGGTCGCGCACCGGATAGCGCTGTGAACCGCACAGCGTGGTGTGTTCAAGGATATGCGGCAGTCCGGTGGAGTCGGTCGGCGGCGTGCGGAACGCCATGCAGAACGCGCGATGCTCGTCAGCACAGGCCAGATGTAGGTGGGTGAACCCCGAGGCATGACGGCGCTCGACCAGTTCGACGCCGAGGGAGGGGATGGGGACGGAGCGCACCTGCTGCATCCCGGTCAGCGTCTCGACCGGCTGACCCCAGGCAATCCCGCCGTCAGCGAGCCTTGGGCAGGTTCAGCAACAACGGCTGCCGCTGGCCCGGCGGGTAAACCAAGCCTTCCAGAAGGCGCGCTTGGTGGTGCTGCGGGCGCAACGGTGGGCATGGCGCTCGAAGGCGTCTTCGCCCGACCACACACGCAGGAACTTCAGCGGCGAAGAGGTCCGTTCCGGTTCTGGCGTTGCGACGGTGACTGGCAGGACTGAACTGGTCGGCTGGCCGCCGCGTCCGATCCGCCACCAAGCTCGTAGGCTGTCGGCGAAGACGATGCACACCACCGTGCTGAAGGCGATGATCAGCCCAGCATCGAGCCGGGCATTGAAGATGATCCGCTCAGCATCGGCAATGGTCTTGGCGCCTGCCGGTAGGGTACCGGCAGCCAACTTCGCCTGCACCGCGTTGATCTGGGCGAGGAAACCCAGCCCGGGGTCGGCCGAGAACAGCCGCTCGAACGAGGCGATCTGCGTCACCGTAAGCAGCCAGGCCAGCGGCAGCAGGGTGATCCAGGACCAGCGCCATCCGGCTTGGCGCACGACCACGGTGGTACCCACGCACAAAGCGATCGCCGCCAGGACCTGGTTGGCGATGCCGAAGACCGGCCAGATGAAGCGGATGCCGTTGGGATCGGTGACCCCGACATAGAGGAAGAAACCCCAGCCGGCGACGATCAGGGCCGAGGCCCCCCAGGCTGCCGGCCACCAGTCGAGGCGTCCGAGCGGCTTCCAGGCCGCGCCACCGACGTTCTGCATCAGGAAGCGGCCGACCCGGGTGCCGGCGTCAACCGTGGTGAGGATGAACAGCGCCTCGAACAGGATGGCAAAGTGGTACCACAGCGCGGTCAGTCCAGGCAGGCGCAGGAAATCGGTCACCTGCGAGAAGATCTGCGCCATGCCGACCGCCAAGGTCGGGGCGCCGCCGGTACGGGCGATCACCGAGTTCTCACCGATGCTGCTGGCGAGCTGCTTCAGCTCATCGGCGCTAATGCTGAAGCCCCAGCTAGTCACCGTCTGGGCGACCAGCGCGGCGTCCTTGCCGGCAAACTGCGCGCTGTTCATCGCGAAGTAGACACCGGGGTGGAGGGCGCAGGCGGCGATCAGCGCCATCAGGGCGACGAAACTCTCCATCAGCATGCCGCCGTAGGCGATCGCCCGGCAGTCGCGCTCGCGGCTGATCAGCTTCGGCGTGGTGCCGCTGCTGACCAGGCTGTGGAAGCCGCTGATCGCGCCGCAGGCGATAGTGATGAAGGCGAACGGGAAGACCGAGCCAGCGAACACCGGCCCGTGTCCGCCAGCGACATCGGTGCCGTCGGCCAGGGTGGTGACCAGGGCGGGCATCTCCAGGTTGGGCAGCACCAACAGGATGCCCAGCGCGAGCATGGCGATGGCGCCGATCTTGACGAAGGACGACAGGTAGTCGCGGGGCGCCAGCAGCAACCACACTGGCAGGACGGCGGCGATGAAACCATAGCCGATGATCGCCCAGGCCAGCTGCAGCTTGCTGAAGGTGAACCAGCCGCGCCACGGATCGTGACTGGCCGCCAACTGGCCCACCCATAGCGCAACCCCGAGCAGGACCAAGCCAATCAGGCTGGCCTCCAGCACCTTCCCGGGCCGGATCACGCGCATCCACACGCCCATCAGCAGGGCGATCGGAATGGTCAGGGCGACGGTCACGGTGCCCCACGGGCTTTCCGCAAGCGCGTTGACCACCACCAGGGCGAGCACCGCGATCAGCAGGCTGATGATGCCGATGATGGCGATCAGGGCGGTCCAGCCGGCGATCGGACCGATCTCCTCTTTGGCCATCTCGCCGAGGCTCTTGCCATCGCGGCGTAGACTGGCGCACAGAATGACCAGATCCTGCACCGCTCCGCCGAGGACCACGCCGACCAGGATCCATAAGGTGCCGGGCAGCCAGCCGAACTGCGCTGCCAGGATCGGCCCGACCAGCGGACCGGCTCCAGCGATGGCTGCAAAATGATGGCCGAACACGACCCATTTCGGCGTCGGCACGAAGTCACCGCCGTCGTCGCGGCGCACCGCCGGGGTCGGGCGAGCGTCATCGAGCGCGAAAATGCGCTCGCTGATGATTCGGCTGTAAAAGCGGTAACCGATCGCCCACACGCAGATCGCAGCGACCAGCACCCAGGCTGCCGAGACGCGCTCGCCCTGGCCGAGTGCGATGGCGGCGCAGGCTCCGGCCCCAAGCAGAGCGACGGCAGACCAGATGAGGATCGAGCGCAAGGTCATCAGGCCAAGCGTCCAGCGCGCAGCTCCAGCACGCGGTCGGCCCGGCGGGCGACCTCGGGATCGTGGGTCACCATGACAACCGCACTGCCTTCGGCCTTGGCCAGGGCGATGATCTCACCAAGCACCACCGCAGCGGTCGCCGGGTCGAGGTTGCCGGTCGGTTCGTCAGCCAGCAGCAGGGCCGGACGAGGCAGCAGCGCACGGCACAACGCGACGCGTTGACGCTCACCGCCGGACAGCGTGCGCACATCACCATCGCGCTCACCCAGGCCGACGCGGCCAAGCAGTTCGCTGGCGCGCGCCCGGCCCTCGGTCAGATCCAACCCGGCGGTGCGCGCGCTCATCAGCACGTTCTCGCGTACCGTAAAGTCGTTGAGCAGATGGAAGGCCTGGAAGACGAAGCCGATGTGCCGCGCGCGGGCAGCGGTCCGGCCGGCCTCGGACAGGCTGCTCAGCTCTTGGCTATCAAGCGTGATCTGCCCGGAGTCGGGCCGGTCGAGCAAACCGAGGCAATGCAGCAGCGTGCTCTTGCCGGTGCCGCTGGCGCCGCGGATCGCCACCACTTCGCCGCTGTCGACGCGTAACTCCAGGCCGTCAAGCACGGTCAGGCCTGGCCACGCTTTGCGCAGTCCGGTGACGCCCAGCCTCATGCGCCCTCCCGCAGGGTATCGATCGGTTCGACACGGGCGGCGCGCCACGCGGGCAGCAAGACCGCGAGCAGGCCAATGACCGTCATGGTGACGATGAACAGCAGGGGAATCCACCACGTGTAACTGATCGGCGCTTCGGGGGTGTAGATGACGTCCTGCGGGAACAGCGGGATGCCGGTGGCGCGCGAGAACGGGTTCAGTGCGGCCAGTACGCCCCAACCGATGGCCCAGCCGAGGATGCCGCCACCGACACAGGCGACTGCTCCCGCCCACAGCACGGCGCCGGCGATGTCGCGGCGCCGCGCGCCGATGCCGCGCAGCACGCCGATGTCATGGCGCAATTCGACCACCATGGTCGAGAACACCGCATAGACGATGAACACCGTGATGCCCTGGATCAGGATCATGACCAGGGCACCGATGTTGCGCTGGATCTCCATGCCCTTAACCAGATTGCCGCGCAGATCTTGCCAGGTCAGGGCGCGCAGCCCGGTGTCCTGCACGACCGCCCGGGCAACCGCGTGCGGTTCGGCGCCAGGCTGAGCGGACAGGCGCCAGCCCGACAGCCGCGCGGCCCGGTCGTCTTTGGCCTGCAGTCCGCCCAGGCGTTGGCCAAGCGGCAACGGGGCGAGGACCAAGAAGCGGTCGATCTCAAGCACGCCGATGCCAACCGTGTCGCTGATCTCGGCAGTGATCCGGCCGACCGTGCCGCCGGCCCCGTTTGGTACCGCGATCTGAATTTCCTCGCCGGGCAGCATGGCGTGTGGATACAGCAGTTCGCGTCCGCACACCACCCCGGGGCGTGGGCGCTGGTATGGAGGCAGGCTGATCGGCATTCCGCCGAGGGCGCTGGCGACCTGCAGTCCGGCCAGCGCAGTTGCCGCCCGCCAAGTCTGGGTGACGAAGCCGGTGCCGCGCTCGTCGGCGGGCAGCGGTGGGGCCGACAAATCGGTGACGGGCGGGGCGTGTAAGGCGGCCGCGGTAAGCCGGCCGAGCTTCCAGTCCGCCGCCCAGTCGATGCCTTCGACCTGGCAGGCGATGTTGGCGCGCAGGTCCTCGCCGCCGGCGGTCCGGCTCATCACCGCCCAGCTTTGTGTATACGGGGCGGCCACCGCGACGCCGGGGATCTGTTCCAACCGGTCGCGCAGCTTGTTGCTGCCGGTGACGCCCGGCGCGACGATCACCACATCGCTTTCAGCCGCGCGCGCCTGTCGGGCGGTGACCTCCAGCCAGCCCTGCATCACGCCGACCACGATGATCGGCACGGCGACGGTCAGGGTGATCGCCGCCAGGGCGAGCCAGGCTGCGCGGCGCCGGCGTAGCCAGCGGATACCGAGGTGGGTGGACAGCACGCGCCGGAGGCTAGGGAGCGGGTTGCATCACGGAAGATGGTTGCTGAGCGGTGCGCGGTTCAGCCTGTGCGCGCACCGATCGGTAGCACGGTGCGGCCGAGCTGCTCGTTCACCACTTCGGCCATGCCCAGGTAGATGGCGCTGGAACCGCAGACGATGCCTTCCCAGCCGGCGATGCGCTGGAAGGTTGCGGAGGTGGCGGTGTCGAACCACTTGTGCAATACGAGCAGGCCGAACAGCACGGTCAGCGAGGCGAATACGAACTGCAACATGCGGTTGGAGCGCAACGTCCCCAAGGTCATGAAGGCTGTAAAGATGCCCCACAGCAGCAGGTACCAGCCCATCGCCAGATCGTCGGGCTTCTCGGCCAAGCCGGTCTTCGGCAGGATCAGGATGATCACCAGGCTGACCCAGAACGCTCCGTAGGCGGTGAACGCAGTGGTCGCGAAGGTGTTACCGCGGCGGAACTCCAGCAGGCCGGCAAGAATTTGCGCCGCGCCTCCGACCATTGCGCCCATTGCCAGGATCATCGCCGACAGCGGGATGACGCCGGCGTTGTGCAGATTCAGCAAAACCGTGGTCATACCGAATCCGAGCAGGCCGAGCGGGGCGGGATTGGCGGTCTTCTCCATGGCGATCTCCGGGGGATCGCCAAGCGTAGCCGGCAGGGTGCGGGTGGGAAGAGCCTGAGCGACGCGATGTTGAAGCCCTGGGCAGGTTGACGCGGCGCAGCGTGCCGGAATCAGCTTGGCGGAACGTCCTATGCTTGTGCGGTTGACTCCCTGACGTGTTCACTTTTGGGCTGTAAGCTGTCACATCAAATAATCTAATTGACGACACTTAATTCGTGTAATACAAATCGCGATATATGAGCTACATGTCCTATGCTGGTGCGCTGTCCACCGTGATCCTGCTTCCCGTCCTCCTGGCCATCGGGCGTGGTCGCTTCGAATGGAAGGTCGATCGACTGCTGTCTGGTCTCACCACCACCGTCCTCCTGGGCGGCGCGCTGACGGCTCTGGTCACTGCGATCCTCAGTCCTACTGCCCATCGGTTTATACTGTGGGATGTCGGATCGATCTGGGGCATGCAGCCTGATGCGCTGGCCGTTGGCTTCCTGTTGGATCGGGTCGGTCTCGTCATGGTCGCGCTGGTCGGTGTGGTCGGGGCTGCCACCACCGCGTTCGCCGGCAGGTATCTGGTGGGCGATCCCGGACGTGGCCGCTTTATGGTCTGGTTCGCGGTGACAGTGGCAGCGGCCCAGGTGCTGGTGCTGAGCGTCAATCTGGCTCAACTGGCCCTGGTCTGGCTGGTAATCAGCGCCGGACTGCATCGCCTGCTGGTACATCACGGAGAACGGGTCCGGGCCCAACAGGCGGCACGGATGAAGTTCGTCATCAGCCGTATCGGCGATCTGGCCTTGCTGATGGCTATGGCGGTGCTCCTCCCGGCCGCCGGAACGCTCGACCTGGTGGCCCTGGCGGCGCTGGCCGGTTCCCCCGCTCTGGCTGGAGCAGCACCACTTGCCGTCATCGGTCTGATGATCGCCGCCATGTGCAAGTCGGCGCAATTCCCAATGCATGTCTGGCTGCCTGACACCCTGGAGGCACCGACACCGGTGTCTGCCTTGATGCATGCGGGCATCATCAATGCCGGCGGATTTCTCCTCATCCGCTGCTCATCTGTGATGATCAGTGTGCCGTTGATCCTCGATGCGCTGCTGGTGATCGGCATGATCACGGCCGTGCTCGGGGTACTGGCGATGTGGGCCCAGAGTGACGTGAAGAAGGCCCTGGCTTGGTCGACGGTTGGGCAGATGGGATTCATGGTCCTGCAATGCGGGCTGGGCGCCTTCGCCGCTGCGCTGATCCATCTGATCGGGCATGCCGGCTACAAGGCTCACGCCTTCCTGCGCTCCGGTTCTCCCAGCGCCGCGATGGCCCCGCCGCCAACGGCAGCAGGAGGAATCGGTGCCGCACTCGCAGTCTATCTGATTGCTGCCGCTGCTGCCGTGGCCCTGGTGCTCACGCTGCAGCAGGATGGACAGACGCATGCTGGAGGCCCGCTACTGGCCTTGGCCATCGGTTTGGCCCTGGCCCAGGTATGGACCGCTGGAGCAGGCAGTCTGGCGGCCCGCACCTGTGTGGTCATCGCCCTAGCCCTGGCCGCGGTTCCGCTCCTCTCCATGGTCCATGCGTGGTTGGGGTTGCCCATCGCACCAGAGCCGTTCGCGCGCGGTCTCAGCGGGGCGTTGATCGGCGGTGTAGTCGCAGCTGCACTGATCGGCTTGGCCATCATCTCGGTGCTGTTGCCCTGGCTGGCCCTGCGATTGCCCGCCCTGCGCATCCATGCGCGCGACGGCTGGTACTGCGGTTTCATCGCTGAACGCCTCATCCGTTGCATCCTTCCCTTGCCCACAGCCACTGCAAAGGCCCTGTCATGACCGCCATCGATGCTATCACCAGCAACTCCGCGATGACCGAAGCCCTGCGCCGTGCCTGCTTGCGTGTCGCTCCGCTGTGGAGCCCCGAAGATCTGGTCGCGGTCAATCCGTTCGTCGGCTACGCCGATGAACCGATTGTTGCGGCGGCAGAACGGGTTCGCCGCTGCCTTGGCCTGCCGATACTGCCGGAAGCAGAGCATCTACGCCAAGCCTGGAAAACCGACGGCTTCTCGCGCAGCGATATCGATGGCGCAGCAAGCGAACTTGGCCAATCGGCTGACCTCGCTGCGCAGGTGGCGGCCTGGCTCGACGGGTCGCCAGGTGAGTCCCTGGACGGTCCCCGGGTGCTGACCGTGGCTGCTCGCTGCACGGTGCAGAACGGCTGTGATTGGACTGATGCTGTGGTCGCGACGGTGACGAGCGTTCTTGCTGGTGTGCATAGCCAGGGAATTTCCAGGTGGCCCGCACTGTCCGAAGGCAGTCTGTGGACTGCCTGGCGTAGCTGGGCGCAGGTCGACCGCAGTCTGGAGATGCGCGGTCTGGCCGGCTTCCGTGCCGTTGTCGCAGCACTGCCCGACGACCATACAGCGGTATCCTCGACCATTCTCGGGCACCTGGAGATCCCAGTCGAGCGGGTTGACGATTACGTCACGGCGCTGTTCGGACAGATGCCCGGCTGGGCCGGTCGGCTACGTCAGATGGCGTGGCATGGCGATGGCACCGGTGCGCTTCCAGAACTGGCGGCCATCTTGCTGATCTGCGAATCGGCTCTCGCGACGCTGCTGCCGACGGGATCGCATCGCCCAGCCCTGCCGGCTGCGGGTGCGGTCACCGCGGGACTGTTCCAGCGTCTGGTGCTTCTGCATGCCGTCGAAGGTGGCTTCCGGCGGCGGACCTTGCGGGCGATGACCCGGCGGCCGACGGCATCAACTGAGCGTTCGCCCATCCAGACCGTCTGGTGCATTGATGTGCGCTCAGAGCCGCTTCGTTATGCTGTCGAAGCAGCGGATCCGCAGATCGAGACGATGGGATTTGCCGGATTCTTTGCGATCGGCGTCAATCTCAGCGGCAGTGCTCGCGTACCAGTGCTGCTCCAGCCAGGAGGCACGGTCGGACTGACCGAACCGGGCCGCGGCCGTGGCGTGGTCAAGCGCCTGCTGGGCCATCTGCGCCGCTCGGCTGTCGGTGGATTCAGCTACATGGAGACCGCCGGTTTCCTGTCATTTGGACCCTTGCTGCGCGAAACGATCGGCCAGGGTGCGGCCGGCATCGAGGGCGATGTAGCGGTAGGTCTGCGCCCTGAATTATGCTCGCCTCTTGATCTCAAGAGCCTCTTGTTGGATCAACGGGTGGCGATGGCTGGCGGCCTGCTCCGCCACCTCTCGATCGCCAATCCGGCTCGGCTGCTGGTGCTGTGCGGGCACGACGCTTCGTGTGCCAACAATCCGCAGGCCGCCGGTCTGGCTTGTGGCGCCTGCGGTGGCCACGGCGGGGGATTGAATGCCCGGGTGGCAGCCACCCTGCTCAATCAATCAGAGGTACGTGCCAGGCTTCGCTCCGACGGCGGCGGACTCCCGGACGACACCGTGGTGGTGGCGGCGGTGCACGACACGGTCACTGATCAGGTCGTGGTGCTCGATCGGTCGTCAGTGCCGGCCAGCCATGCGCCAGACCTGGCCCGATTGGAAGCGGTCCTGACTATTGCCTGTGGCCGCGCTGCTGTCCGCCGGACCGGCAGCCTGCCGGCTGCTGACCACGAGCATCTTGCCGAACGGGCGCGTGACTGGGCAGAGGTCCGTCCCGAGTGGGCCTTGGCCGGTAACGCAGCGTTCATTGCCGCCCGGCGCTGCCGTACGGTCGGACTCGATCTGGGTGGCCGGTGCTTCCTCAACAGCTACGACGAGTCGCGCGACCATGATGGGGCAGGACTCGAACTCATCCTCACCGCTCCGGTGGTGGTGGCGTCGTGGATCAACCTGCAGTATTACGGCTCAGCGATCAATCCGGAGCGGCTCGGCAGTGGTCGGAAAACTATCCATAATCCGGTCGGAAATGTAGGTGTGTTGTCTGGCAACCATGGCGACCTGGCGGTCGGACTGGCCTTCGAATCCGTGCACGACGGCGAACGCTTGCGACACCTGCCGCAGCGGCTGCAGGTTGTCGTTGAAGCGCACACCGCGCGCATCGATGCAGTGGTAGCACGCCATGCCGGTCTGCGGGATCTGGTGCATCATGGCTGGATCGTCCTGATCGCCCTTGATCCGCACGGTGCTGGCTGGCAGCGCTGGCATCCCGGTTCGGGCTGGATGGCCGAAGAGACGTAGCGGAACTGTGAGCCTGACTAGGCGGTCTGACCAACCCGCCGGCACAGCAGAAATCCAGCGATGCCGGCGATCAGCGACGCTGTCAGAATGCCGGCCTTGGCGATCGCATGGTGGGCCGGATCGGCTTCACCGAAGGCCAGGCCCGAGACGAAGATCGCCATGGTGAAGCCGACCCCGGCAAGGACGCCGGCGGCGATCAGGCCACGGCGGTCAAGCCCGGCCGGCAGTGAAGCGATGCCCATGCGGAGGGCCAGCAGGCTGGCTCCGACCACGCCGATCGGCTTGCCCAGAACCAGGCCAAGGGTGGTGCCCCAGAACACCGGATCGGTGAAGGCTGCCAACATGGCGCGGTCGAACACCACGCCGGCATTGGCCAGGGCGAAGATCGGCACGATGATGAAGTTGACCCATGGGCCGAGGGCGTGTTCCCATGAGATCAGCGGGCTTCGGCCGAGGTTGACCCCGCCAGCCAGCTTTTCGATGGTCTCGCCAGAACTCAGCGTCTTGAGCTCGGCCGACGTGAAATCGGCGGTCCAACGGACGGTGTGATCGGGACTGATCCGCCCGTTCAGCGGGATGGTCAGGGCGAGTAGCACGCCGGCCACCGTCGCATGCACGCCAGAGCTGAGGATGCCCAGCCAGAGGACGACGCCGCCGAGGATGAACGGCAGCGGATGGCGTACGCCACAACGGCCCAGGATGAGCAGGATGGCGAAGGTGGCGCCAGCCAGCGCCAGGGCCGGCAGCGAAATGGAGCTGGTGTAGAAGAGTGCAATGACCAGCACGGCGCCGAGATCATCGATGATGGCGAGGGCGGCCAGGAAGACGAGCAGTGATGACGGAACGCGTCCACTGAGGCGCATGATGCCAAGGGCGAAGGCGATGTCGGTCGCCATCGGAATGCCCCAGCCTGCGGCGCCCGGTCCACCGTGGTTGCACGCGGCATAGATGGCCGCAGGCACGACCATGCCGCCAACTGCGGCGAACAGCGGCAGGGCAGCCTTGCGCACTTCGCGCAGCTCGCCCAACAGCAGTTCACGTTTGATCTCGAGGCCGACCATCAAAAAGAAGATGGCCATCAGGCCATCGTTGATCAAGTGCCACAGCGACTTGGTGTACATTGCTTCACCCAGCCGCAGGCCGATCGGGGCGTGCAACACATGGTCGATGGCGGGTTGCCAGGCGCTGTTGGCCGCCGCCAGGGCGATGGCAGTGCAGGCCAGGACGAGGATACCACCAGCCGAAGACAAGTGCAGGAAGCGCGAGAACGGTGACAGCAGGCGGAGGATCGGTGGGGCTTGCGCCGGGGCCGGCGGGATCTGATGCGGTAATTCGTCGTTGCGCATGGCAGTGTTGTATGTCGTGGCTGGGGCTGGCCAGCGATCCTGGCCCAGGTTTGGGCGAAGTTGGGTTCTTAGGCGACCAAGAGGGCTGTCGTTGTCATCAGTGTCGTCGTCAGCGTCGGCGCAGCGGACGCTGTGGCTGGCCGGCCGGCGCCTCATCAATTTCCTGGGTTCCAACGGCATCCATGGTCGCGAAGGCCCGTTCGGTTTTCTGCCGTTCGTCGCTCTTAAGGGTCGGGGCAATCAAGATCACCGCATCCGGATCGGATCCCAGGCCAAGGGCCTGGCGCAGCGCGGCGATTTCGGCATCGAGGCGGACCAGGCGCTGGCGGTCATCGCGCCAGCGGGCGAATCCGGCCAGTTCATCCGGACTGATGGTCGCTGACTTGCCACGTTGCAGGCTGGCCATCGCCGCTGGTGGGAGGCCGAACGCCGAGCCGTCCGCCAGGCTGCGTCGGCCGGCCTCAACCAGGGCCGCGCGGCGCTCGCCTTCCAGCTCCTCCAGGCGTTGCTTCTCGGCGCGGCCGCTGAACGCCGAAGATACCCGCTTGAGCAGTCCGCTGGCCGACGCCTGCGGTTCGATAGCCGTAAGACGGCTGGCGCTGATCCGCCGCTGCTGGCGATGGCGATCACTATCTGTGGCGGTGGCTGCTGGCGGAACAGGGGCGGTTGGCTCGACCACATCAAGCGGCGACACGCAGACGACTTTGAAGCGCAGAGCTCCCAACTGGAGGTGATCGCCATCCGCCAATAAAGCGGCGGCCTTGTCGATGCCGTTGACCGCGCACTGGGCACTGCTGCGGTTGTCGAGGAAGGGCTTGTCGTCCTTCATGCCGACGGCGATTTCGCCGCCAGGCTGGTCGCCGCGCTTGACCTTCAGGATCAGCGGCTTGCTCGGATCGATGCGGATGTGCCGGCCGTCTGCGCCGTCACCTTCCGCAACCAGGGCGAAGTCCATGAGTCCATACTGAGGCCGGATCGCCCAAGGGTCAACCGCCGTGAGCTGGCGGAACGCACTTGACCTGGAAGGATCGGCATAGTGCCAGAGCTGCCTGAAGTCGAGACCGTGCGTACCGGCCTGCAGCAGCTGCTGGGCGGTGCCCGCATTGCCAGGGCCCGCGCCCTGCGGCCCGACCTGCGCACCCCCATCCCCGATCTTTCCTGCCTGGTCGGCACGATCGTGCGGACGGTGCGGCGGCGGGCCAAGTATCTGCTGATCGATTGCGGTCCGTACACCATCCTCAACCACCTGGGTATGACCGGTCTGTGGCGCGAATCCCTCAAGCCCAGGGCGCATGACCATGTCGAGTTCACCTTGGATGACGGCCGGCTGGTGGCGTTCAATGACGCCCGCCGGTTCGGTCTATTCGAACTGTGCCGTCCAGACGGTGGTCATCATGCGTTGGATGCCCTGGGGCCAGAGCCGTTGGAATCTGGGTTTACCAGCGAGGTCCTGCGTGCTGCTGCGCGCCGCCATCGCAAGGCTGCGATCAAGGCGTTGATCATGGACCAGCAGGTGGTCGTTGGAGTGGGCAATATCTATGCCAGCGAGGCGTGCTTCCGCTCGGGCATCCGCCCGGGTACGGCTGCCGGACGCGTTGCTGGTCCGCGTCTAGATCGTTTGATGGCGGAAATCCGCAGCGTGCTGACCGAGGCGATCGCCAAAGGGGGGTCGACCATCGACGATTATCGCCACGTCAATGGTCTGAGCGGCTTGTTCCAAAACGAGTTTTTCGTCTACGGCCGCGCCGGCGAGCCCTGTCGCCGGTGTTCGCATCTCATCCGCCAGCGTACGATCGGTGGACGATCGACCTTCTGGTGCCCCAGGTGTCAGGTCTGAGCGGTCCTGGTTGACTGCAGGGCAGCCTGCCATACTTGCCTTTCCATGATTCTCATCCTGGCGTCTCTCGCGGTGATCGGCGGCCTTGTCCTGCTGGGGATCGGCGCAGATCGTCTGATCCTTGGTGCCTGCGCGCTGGCGCGTCGGGCTCGCCTGCCTGAAGCGGTGATCGGTGCGACCATCGTCGCTGCCGGCACCAGCATGCCCGAACTGGTGGCCAGTCTGACCGCTGCCTTCAAAGGACAGTACGGCCTCGCGGTCGGTAACGTCGTTGGATCGAATAGCTTCAACATCGGGGCCATTCTCGGACTGGTTGCGCTGATCGCGCCGATGGCTGTGGCGTCGGTCATCGCCAAGCGTGATTGGTGGGTGATGATGCTGGTCACCATCTGCTGCTGTGTCGCGGCGGTCACCCTTGGTGCCTTCCCGGTTTGGGTCTGCGCCCTGTTCACCGTCGGCTTCATCAGTTATGCGGTATGGTCGGTGCGCAGTGGACATGGTTCCGAGGAGGCTGGCGAGCATCCGGTTGCACCGATGGCATCGGGGTTGTCTGCCCTATGGATCATCCTGGGCATCGGACTGCTGACGGCTGGCGGCTGGGCTCTGGTATGGGGTTCGATCGAACTAGCCAAGGCCGCCGGAGTCAGCGATGCGATCATCGGGTTGACCATCGTCGCGGCCGGCACCTCGGCCCCCGAACTGATGACCAGTCTGCTCGCCGCCCGTCGCGGCCAGCACCAGATCGCGGTCGCCAACATCGTTGGCTCAAACACCTTCAACGTTCTGCTCATCCTGGGGGTCACCGGCTTGTTCGGCACCTTGCCGGTGGCGGCCGAGATCGCGCATCGCGACGTCTGGTGGATGCTGGGCTTCGCCCTCATCCTGCCGTTTATCTGGGGCCGTCGCCTGATCATCGGCCGGATTGGTGGCGGACTGCTACTCGGCGGCTATCTCATCTACCTCGGACTGTTGATCCGTTCGGCCCTGCACTGATCAGGCAGGCAGCCACCTGCGTTGCGGTAGCAAGGCGTGCAAACGACCGGCGTCGATCGTGCGCGAGGGTTTGTCGCTGCCGTCCGAGGCGACCTCGACGCTGACGCCGGCGCGTCGGGCCTGCTCGACGTAGTAGGAGCGCACGCTTGGTGCCTGCGGATGCGCCGCATTGAGCACGCCGCGTTGCGTGCGGAGCGCGCCATCGACGGCCTCGGCGAGGAGCCAGGCGAGATCGTCCTCGTGCAGGATGCTGAACGGTCGGTCAGGGTTGCCCGGAACGATCAAGGCCGTGCCAGCCGCTGCTGCCGCCCTGGCGCGTTCCTGGACGCGCTGGCGACTGCTGCCGACCAAGGCCGGGCAGCGCAGGATCAGGCTGTCGAGATGGGCGAGTACTGCCGCTTCGACCGCCAGCAGCGGCCCGGCGCCGGGGGCGTGGGGGCCGTCCTCGTCGACCAGCGCTCCGCCAGTGTCGCCGTACACCGCTGTGGTGCCGCTGTAGGCGACACGTACACCAGCAGGCAATGCCTGGGCCGCGCGATCCAGTCGGTTGTCACCGCCCCGGCGTACGCCGGGCGTGGCGGTCAGCAGCACCGCGTCTGGACGAGGCAGCCGGCTCCACAGCGTCGCATCCGCGGCATCCCCGGCCACCATGGTGAATCCAGCATCGTCGGCAGGTTGCCGTCTGATCCCGATCACCTGCCACCCCCGACCAGCCAGCAGCCGACCAGCGGCACAGCCTACCGAACCGCAGCCCAGGATGACGACCGTCGTGTTCATCCGTCCGAGGCTTCGGCGAGCACCACGTCATTGACCAAGAGGGGGACGCCGGGATGACGCACCAGCAATGCAATGGCGTCCGAGGGTCGGCAATCGATCTCCCGGCGGACGTCATCGGGGCCTTCCAGCACCAGTTCGGCGAAAAACGTCTTCTCACGCAGATCGACGATGCGGACTTCAACCAGGCGGTGCTGGGTTGCGGCGATGATGCAGGCGAGCAGATCGTGAGTCAGCGGGCGCGGAAACTGTTGGCCCTTCACCGCCCGGTCGATCGCCAGGGCTTCGGCTGGGCCGATCGGGATGGGCAGACGGCGGCCAGGTTCAGCCAGTTCGGCGACCACGACGGCCTGGTGGTCGTTGCCTTCGTCGACGACGATGTTGGCGAGGCGGCAGGGGACCAGGGGCATCCCTCTTGCTTACGCCGGGGACCCGGGTGCGGAAGTGCTGAGGCCGCGAGGCTACTCGGCTGCAGGTACCGCGTAACGGTACGGTGCCTGCAGGGCGAGCACGCCCAGCGCGGTGGCCAGGACATCGTCGCCGTCGGCGTGACGGACAGCCGATCCGCTCAGATGAGCGGGTCCGGCGCCATCGGCGTGCAGCCGTGGCACGATACTGCTGCGCAGACCTTCCGACCAGACCGTCCAGGCCGGACCTCCTTCGGCATGCATCGCCAGTCCAGACAGGAACCAAGCCAAGGCATCGATGCGGCCAGTGGCATCAGCTTTCGGTGGTTCGGCCGCCAGCGTGGCCAGCTGGGCGCGGGTGGCCTCCTGCAGGCGCATGCCCAGGACGATGCGGGCGTAGGCCGCCAGGCCAAGACGACCTGCATCGGCGTCGCTGGTGGGCAGCGGGCGGGCGATGCGGTTGCGCGCCGCTTCGACAGCTCCGGCAGGCGTCTGTAACCCGGCGGTATCGGCGGTTTCCAGCGCCAACCAAGCGAGCCCAGCGAGCCCGCCTTCATGCGGTCGTCCAGGCAGTTCGCGAGTCAGGCGCAGCAGGCCAGCACGGGCAGTCAGCTCCAGCTCGGGATCGCGGGTGACCAGGGCGCCTTCGACCAGGGCCAGGGCCGAAGCCGAAAGGGCGGGAGGAGACAGGAGTTCTGAGGCGGCCATCGCCGAGGCGACCGGGCCCAAGGCCAGACGGGCGCGAGTCAGTCGAGTCTGGTCGCCGGCGCCTTCGCCGAGCAGGGCGAGCGCGGCGAGCGCCTGGGTGGCCACGGCATGGTCACCGGTGCCGGCGGCGATGCGGCCGGACACCGGATCCTGCTGAGCGATCAGCCAGAGCAGCATGCGTTCGACCGGCGCGGCGGTGTCGCCAAGCCGAGCCTCGGCGCGGGCCGTCTCGCGAGCTAGGCTGCTGCGCCGTGGAGCAAGCACGTCGCCGCCCAGCGCATGCAGACGCTGCCAGGTCGGGGCGGTGATGATCGCGTCGGGGGTGCGTTTGGCGGCTGCCGAGGAGCCGACGCCGGTACCGCTCACCGGGGTGTTCGGCAGGCTGGTGAAGATCAGGAAGGCGGCGACATGGGCAGCCGCGATCGCCGCGACCAGGCGCCAGCGTCTGCCATGACGCTCGGCCTGCTGCGGGGTCAGCCGCAGGCTGGCCGGAGCGATCGAACGACGGACCCGGTCGGTGAGATCGACTTGGACCGGTGATCCCGTCCGGCCGGTGAGCTGACGCAACCGGTCGAGCGTGGGGTCGGCAGCGCCATCGAGCCAACGATCGACGGCGACATCGGCCTCGGCGTCGCCGGCACCCGACTGGTCGATGGCCTCAAGGACGCGGCTGCTGAGGTCGGCGGGGCGTGCTGCGCCGGCAGCTCGGGCCAGTGCGCCGAGCTTGGCGAGATTGGCGCCATCCGGGCAGTTGGGATCGCCGCGCACGACGGCGCGCAACAGTGGGTCTGACGAGGAGCTCACGCTGGCTCCTCGACCAAGTCGGACAACTCGTCGCGCAGGAAGCGCACGGCGTGATGCATGCGTGACTTCACCGTGCCCTCGGGGATGCAGAGGACGGCAGCGATGTCGTGGTATTTCATGCCCTGGTCGTTGGCCATGACGAAGACCTCGCGCTGGCCTTCGGGAAGGTCGGCGAGGGCGGTACGCACGCGCAGGCGGATCTGCTGATCGCGTTCGACGGCATCGGGGTCGGCACCAGGGGCGGCGGCCAATACGTCGGACAGGCGAATTCCCTCGTCGCCGCGCTCGGCATCCAGACTGACCAAGCTGCGCTTGCGGCGCAGGTGGTCGATCCACAGATTGTGCGCAATGCGGTAGAGCCAGGTGCGCAGACGCGCGGTCGGCTGCCAGCGTTCGCGGGCGTTGTACAGACGGACGAAGACGTCCTGGGCCAGTTCCTCGCTGGTCAGCTGATCCCAGCAGAGGTGGAAGAAAAAGCCGATCAATTCGCTCTGGTAACGCGTGACGATGCCGATGACGGCTTCGCGATCGCCATCGCGCACCCGGGCCATGAGCGCGAGCTCGGCCTGGGCCTGCGGATCCTGGGACAAGTCGATGGCGGCTTCCATGCGGCTGACGGCCTCCTCGGATGGGACAATACGGAGAGCGGTGCCCATGACACGGGGGTAAACGTTGCCTCACCTAGTGTGGTTCACAAAAGCTCGTAAGAGTTCGCCGGTAAAGAGTCATCCAAGGATTGAGTCCAGGCTTGACTGGAAGCGCTTCCACGCCATGGTTCCCGCCATGGGAGCGCTTCCATGAGCAAACACGCACTTGTCGTCTGGGGTGGCTGGGACGGCCATACCCCGAAGCAGTCGGTCGACCGCTTCATCCCCTTCCTCGAACAAAACGGCTTCACCGTCACGGTCAGTGATGACCTGGCGAGCTACGCCGACGCTGCCCTCATGGCCAAGCAGGACCTTATCGTCCAGTGCGTGACCATGTCGAAAATCAGCGGCGACCAGTTCAAGGGTCTGAATGAGGCTGTGAAGGGCGGCTGCGGCCTGGCCGGCTGGCACGGCGGACTGTGCGACTCGTTCCGCGAAAACACCGAGTACCAGTGGATGACCGGCGGGCAGTGGGTCGCCCACCCGGGCAACTGCATGGCCTACGATGTCCACATCTGCAATCCGTTCGACGCAGTGACCGCCGGCATCGCGGACTTCCGCATGCCCAACACCGAGCAGTACTACATGCACACCGATCCGGGCAACGTAGTCCTGGCGACCACCCGATTCTCTGGCCAGCATGCCGACGAGACCCGCGACGTGATCATGCCAGTGGTGTGGAAGAAGAAGTGGGGCAAGGGTAAGGTGTTCTACAACTCGCTCGGCCACACCTTCGCAGACTTCGACATCCCCGAGTGCCGCATCATCACCGAGCGTGGCCTGCTCTGGGCGGCGCGGTCAGCTTAAAGCGTAGGGGCCACGCCCTGCGGGCCTGTCCCCCGGGCTTTGTCGGGGTTCGGTTTCCTCGCATGCGCTCGGAAACCGTGGCGGGATCGGCTGCGCCGATTATATCCCGCCACCGCCCCTCGGTGCTCGATCCTCGCTCCTGACGTCGCTGCGGCCAGGGCGGTGCCCTGGACCCGGTCAACATTCAACTCACCTTCAAGGATACCCATGCCTGACATCAAGCTCATGAAGATCGGCATCATTGGATGCGGATCGATCTCAAACGCCTACTTTGGCGCCTGCAAGCGCTTCCCATTCATCCAGGTCGCGGCCGCCGCCGACATCGACATTGAGCGTGCCAAGGCCAAGGCCACCGAGCACGGTGTGGCCAAGGCCTGCACGGTCGAGGACATGCTCGCCGACAAGGAGATCGAGTTGGTCGTCAATCTGACCATCCCGAAGGCGCACGCCCCGGTGGCGCTGCGCGCTCTCGATGCCGGCAAGCATGTGTTCGGTGAGAAGCCCTTCGCGCTCAACCGTGCTGAAGGCGAGGCGATGGTCGCCAAGGCCAAGGCCAAGGGCCTGCGCCTGGGTTGCGCGCCCGACACCGTACTGGGCTGCGCCGTGCAGTCGGCGCGCAAGTACATCGACGAGGGTGTGGTCGGCCCGATCATCGGCGGCTCGGCGTTCATGCTCTGCGGCGGCCACGAGAGTTGGCATCCCCAGCCGGAGTTCTACTACGAAGTTGGCGGCGGGCCGATGTTCGACATGGGGCCGTACTACCTGCACGCGCTGATCACCCTGCTTGGACCGGTGAAGCGGGTATGCGGCGTCACCGCTACCACCTTCCCGACCCGCACCATCACCAGTCAGCCGAAGAACGGCAAGGTGGTGAAGGCCGAGGTTCCGACCCACATCGTCACAGTGCTCGAGTTCGCCAGCGGTGCGGTCATCACCCTGACTACCAGCTTCGACATCAAGGGTGGGCACACGATGCCCAACATCGAGCTGTACGGCACCAAGGGCTCGATCCAGGTCGCTGATCCGAACGGAACCGGTGGTCCGGTGCGCATTCAGCGCAGCGGTCTGCACGACTGGACTGAGTACGCCCGCACTCATCCCTACAAGGACGGCTCGCGCGGCGTCGGTGTCGCCGACATGGCCCAGGCCATCCGCACTGGTCGGCCGCACCGCGCCAACGACGCCGTGGCAATGCACGCCCTCGACGTCATGCAGGCGGTGCACGATGCCTCGGCATCGGGCACGTATGTCACCCTGACCAGCACCTGCGAGCGCCCAGCCCCAATGCGCGCTGATTTGCCGGATTGGACGCTGGACGGCTGAGCACCCCGCCGCCGCTGCGCGGCGGGCGGGCGCCGAGCGGTGGTGGCGGGATACAATCGGCGCAGCCGATCCCGCCACGGTTTCGGAGCCTGCGACGAAAGCGAGCCGCGACAAAGATACTACCACCGAATCAAGTCCTTCTTTGCGGACCAGTCTGCGGGGATAGACTGTCCGATGAGCCGGTCGGAGGGAGGTACCCGGGTGGTGCCGGGGCTGAGCGCCGTACCGGAGGCCCGATTGCGC
>JBBQCI010000024.1:0-42879 GCA_038318565.1 Planctomycetota bacterium | reverse complement strand
GCGTGTCCGCCCTCCCGGCTTCATCGCATTCCTCTCGCTGGTCCGGCCGTGCGCAGGTACTGACGCTCGCCATTGGTGATCTGGCGGCCCTGGCCGCCTGCGCTGCAATCGCCTGGTGGATCAAGACCCTGGGCAACCCGGATCTGCCGGTCGAGCAGTACCTCCGCGCCATCCCACTCTACCTCGCCGCCGGGCTGGCGGTCTATGGCGGTCTCGGTCTTTATCCTGCGCTCGGTTTCAGCCCCGCTGAAGAACTCCGCCGCCTGAGCCACGGCACCACCTTGGTCATCGTCGCCGGGATGGCGTTGACGTTCGCGGCCAAGTCGGGCGATGCTTGGTCGCGCCAGATCCTAATCGTGACCTGGGTCTCAGCCCTGGTCCTGCTGCCGCTGACGCGTACGGCTATCCGCCGCGCCTGTTGCCGGCTGCCCTGGTGGGGTATCCCCTGCGCCGTCCTGGGTGCTGGCGCGACCGGAGCCCAGGCGGTCGGACTGCTGCGCTCCCGCCCGTGGCTGGGGCTGCGACCGATCGCCGTGCTTGATGATGATGCCAGCAAGTTTGGCACCTCCATTGCAGGTGTCCCTGTCAACGGTCCATTGTTGGATGAGGTGGCGCGGCATGCCGCAGGCGGCCTGCGCCACGCAATCCTCGCCATGCCCGGGCTGCCGCCGGAACGACTCTCGACGTTGCTGGACGCGCTGGGGGGCCATCTGCGCCACGTCCACATCGTCCCCGCCCTGCCGGGATCCCCCGACCTCATCGCCGAGACCCGCGAGTTCGCCAACACGCTAGTTCTCGAAGTACGGCAGAACCTGCTACGGCCCGAGGTCCGAGTGCTCAAACGAGCCCTCGACCTCGTCTCTGTCAGCCTCGGCCTCCTGCTGTGCTGGTGGATCTTCGCTGGCATCGCCCTGGCGGTGAAACTGGGATCCGCCGGCCCGGTATTTTATGGCCAACGACGCATCGGACGTGGTGGGCGCGAGTTCACCGCCTGGAAATTCCGCAGCATGGTCAAGGATGCCGACGCCCAGCTGGTCTCGTATCTGGCCGCGCACCCCGAACTGCGCGAGGAGTGGGTGCGCGACCACAAGTTGAAGGACGATCCGCGGGTGACCTGGATCGGTCGGCTGCTCCGCCGCACCTCGCTCGATGAGCTGCCGCAACTGTGGAACATCCTCTGCGGCGAAATGAGTCTGGTCGGGCCGCGCCCGATCGTCGAGGCCGAGATCGCCAAATACGGCGGTCGTTTCGCCCTCTACCAGAAGGTGCGACCGGGACTCAGCGGCCTGTGGCAGGTGTCAGGCCGTAACGACACCACCTACGCCGAACGCGTGGCCCTCGACTGCTATTACGTGCGCAACTGGTCAGTGTGGCTCGATCTGGTGGTGCTGGCGCGCACCGTGCGTGTGGTCCTGCTCGGCAAGGGGGCGTATTGAGCATCGTCGCTGCGATCGACGCGTGGCGCAGCGAGCTTGCTGCCCTGCCGGTCAACCATCCACGACGCTGGGGAGCGTTCCTACTGAGCCTGGGCAGCGTGGCGATGCTGCTGACCATGCTACTGACGCCGCCGTGGGCGAGCATCGGCTTGGCCACCGCAATCGTCGGCGCAGCCCTAGCGCGCGCACCATTCCGGCACGCTCTGCGACTGCCCTGGGTCCTCTGCGGCCTAGCCTATGGCCTGTGGATCGTCACGTCGTGCGTGATCGCACGGACGCAAGGCCTCGATGGATCACGATTGGCACCACCTGGCGCCGCCTGGACCTGGCTGCTGGCACCGCTGGTCGCCTTGGGGCTGTCCGACCAGCGCATTCGCGCCAGGGCCATCTCCGTCCTGGCCGTGGTCATGACGGCCGCCGCAACACTCGCAGTTCTCCAGTTCACCATCGGCCTGGGTGATGGGCCACTGAAGATCGACCCCGCAGGCGAGCGTCATGCTATTGCCCGCGGTTTTTCTGAGCACCACCTGACCTTCGGCCTGGCCTGCGCCCTGCTGCTGGTGGTCTCAGCCCAACAGCAGGCCGCCTGGGCATGTAGCCGGACCGCACTGTGGGTTCTGCGCGGCGCGGCAACCCTCGGACTGGTCGTATGCGGTTCGCGCGCCGCCGTCCTGGGCGCTGCCGCCGGCATCTGGGCGACGCTGAGTGTCCGTGGGCGGCGCTGGGCGGTGATCGGCCTCATCTTGGTGGTTGCTGGCGGCGGCGCGCTGGCCGCCCGCTTCGCCATCACCCAGCCCGACCGTCTGGCGAACTCTATGCGCCTGCAGGATGGCCGTTGGCCGATCTGGCGCACCTCGATTGCACTGATCGGCGAACGCCCAATGACCGGCTGGGGCGGGCAGAACACCTTCAAGCTCGCCTACAAAGACCACTTCGATGCGGCGAATCCCGGACAGATACCCGAGTTCGCTGGTGCGGCGCCACACGCCCATAACGCTATCCTGGCTCTGTGGGCCGAGTACGGCTTGCCCGCCCTGGTTTTGTGCGCCGCATTCTGGCTGACCGCTCTGGGCTGGCTGTGGCGGCGACGGCATGTCGCTCCCGCTGGCTGGCAACTGGGCATCGGTGTTGCTGCCGTAGCGCTGGTCGGCGGGATGTTCGAACCGTATGCCACCAGGGCCGTGCAGGGCGCAGCGATACATGCCGCGCTGGGGTTGGCGATGGCACTCGGTCTACGCAGCGACACTGACCCCAAACACTAGCGTACAAGGCGGTACACCGTCATGTCGTCGCTGGTCAGGATGGCCTCGCCGACTAACCCATCCAGTTGCGCTCGGTGCTCGCCACGAGCAACCAGGAAACGGGCTCCTCGAGAAACCAATTCGGGCAGTTGGGCGAGTTCGGCCTGGGTTGAGATCGACCAACCATTGCGACCAAGACGATAGAGCAGGGTCGCCGGCACACCGTCGTAAGATACGACAAGGGCGTCCGCGGGAACGGCCAGCACAGTAGCTGCACGGATGGCCCCGTGATCGTACGGCACGCCGTATCGATTGACGACCCGGACGAAAGCCAGCGGACCAGCCACCACCAGCAGGATCACCGCAACCAGCCCAATGGAGCGCATGCGTTGGCGTATAGCCCAGGCCAAGCCGGCACCAGAAAGCGCGGCGCACGGAGCCGCCATGGGCAGGGTGTAATAGTCATGTGGCCCAAATTGGCCGGCGAATGGCAACAGCACGCCGAAGGCTCCCGCCATCCACCACCAGATCCACGGGGCGCGCCGCAACGCCCAGCAGCCGATGGCGAAGGCCGGCACCAGCGGCAAGCCGATCCACAACTGCCACGGCCACTCGACCAACAGTTTGCCAAGCGGCCAACCCGCCTGCAGGGCTTCCAGCGATCGGCGCCACGGCACGCCAAGCAGGAAATATCCGTCACCGCCCAGCCCGCCGGCATGGCGGAACCACAGTACCATCGGGGTGAGACAGCAGATGCCGAACAGCCACCAGCGTGGCTGGAGTAGCGCGCGGACGCCATGTCGATGCACCAGCTCGACAGCCAACGGCAAGCCGATGCACAAGGCGATGGGCTTGATCATGCCGACCAGCCCGAAGAGGATTGCCCCTCCAGCAGCGCTGCGCCAGCCGGCCTGCCCGATGATCCAGCGTCGGGCGAGAACGGTTCCCCACAGTGCCAGCGCCGCGGCAGGCATGTCAGGGATGATCTTTCGCCCATAGAAGAACAGTAATGGCGAGCAGGCAAGCGCAGCCGCAGCTAAACCGGCGGCGGAACGGGACCATCCCAGATCAAGAAGCAATCGACGCAAACCGATGATCATCGCTATGGCGGCGGCAATCGAGAGCAGTCGCGGCCACCAGTGCTGCTGCTCGCCAAACAGGGTCCAGCCCCCAGCGATGACGGCATTGAGTAACGGGAACTCTTGTCCACACACACCGTCACCATCGCCGCGCACGCTGATGCGCGGACGCAACATATCGAACTCCTCGACATGCAGGTTCCAGGCCACCATGCAGGTATCGGCTTCGCGCCATTCGTGGTAGCCCATGGGTCCATCGCCGATGCGCCATACATGGGCCGCGAACCACAGCATGCTCACCACTACCAGAAACGACGTGCCACCGACATTCCGACGGCAAGCTACCAGGAATGCGCGCATCAGGCCTGACCGCCAGCCTGTTCGGCGACCAAGTACAGCGGGCGAGCCTTCACCTCATCATAGATCCGGCTGATGTACTCGCCGATGATGCCGAGCACAGTTAGCTGCACCCCGCCTATGAAGCTCACCAGCACAGCGAGCGAACTCCAGCCGTCCACGGTGTACCAGCCGCCGAGCTTGATAACGACGGCGACGAGGCCGGCGATGATCGACAGCAGTGAGACGGCAAAACCGATGACCAGGGCGATGCGCAGCGGTACCGCACTGAATGACAGGATACCGTCGAAGGCCAGCTTGAGCATCTTACGCAATGGGTATTTGGTCTCGCCGGCGAAGCGTTCGGCCCGATCGTAGGGCACGGCGCATTGGCGAAAGCCGATCCACGCGACCAGTCCACGCATGTACCGGCTGCGCTCGCGCACCTGCTTCAGCGCGTCGACCGCCTTGCGGTCCATCAGGCGAAAATCTCCGGCATCAACTGGCAGATCGACCTTGGCCAAACTACGCATGGTGCGGTAAAAGGCCCAAGCGGTAAACTTCTTGAACCGGCTCTCGCCCTCGCGCTTGGTCCGTACCCCGTACACGACCTCGAAGCCCTCACGCCACCGCTTCGCCATCTCGAGAATGACTTCCGGCGGATCCTGTAGATCAGCATCCAGGCAGACCACGGCTGAGCCGGCGGCATGATCATAGCCGGCGGTGATTGCCGCCTGGTGCCCGAAATTACGTGCGAACCGCAGCAAGCGCAGCCAAGGACGCGTCGCCAACGCAGCACGGATCAGCTCGGCACTGCCATCGCGCGAACCATCGTCGATGAGCAGCACTTCGGTCGTCGCGTCGAGCCGAGCCGTGCGACTAGGTCATCGAGCCGTGGGAACAGCGACGGCAGCACCGCCGCCTCGTTGTAAACCGGAATGAGGATGGTGTAGGTCGGTGCGGTCATGCGCTGCGCATCCCGGGGAGATGGAGGAGCCCGACGCCAATCACGATCAGCAGCAGCCCGGCAACCTGGACTATAGAGAACGGTTCGCGCCACCACCACCAGCCGAGCACTGCGACCAGGATGTAGCCGCAGGCCAGGGTGGGCATGGCCAGGGACAGCGGCAGGCGCTGGAGCGCGAGCAAATAGAGGACGGTCGAGCTGGCATATAGGACGCAGCCGCCGAACGCGGACCAGGACAGCAGGGACGTCAGGCCGGCTCCCTTGAGCGTGGCAAGTCGGAACAGCATCTGCCCGGCAACGCCCAGCACGATCGAACCAGCGAGATGGAAATAACCGGCATGCATTCCCTATGACAATCCGGGCGGGCGACCGTCCGGCAAGAGCTCTCTCTCATCTCCTCACCAAAACCAGCAACACCCCCCCATCATGACGTAGCTCCAGCCCACGAGGCGGATGCGGGATCTGGCTCTGCCACCACCAACGCTGAACGATGATGTAGGTGCCTGGCCGTAGTTCGGCTACATGGTCGGCAGAGCCCTCGTCGCGAGGCCCGCGCAGCGACCGATATCCACGACGCAGGCACAACAGCGGTCCCAGCTGCGGGTCTGAGGCGATCGGCGCGTCGGGCGGGATGGTGGCGAGCACCTCGGCAAGTTCAGCGCGGGTCACCCGCAGATGCTCGACCCGTTCGTCCTGACATAGGGTCGAGATGCACTGCGCCGGCGGACAGGCACCCCAGGCCAGCGCGCCAAGCACCACTGCCGCCAGCGGCCAGCGGCCAACGCCCAAGGCCCAGCGTCCGCCGGCGATCCGGGCCAACCCACCTGCAGCCGCCGCCAGCAGGAATGGCGCGATCTGCGCATCATAGTGGTAGACCGATGACAACTGCGGCCAATAGCCGGTCGACAGGTTGAGCAAGATGCCAGGCAGCGCAGCCAGCGCCGCCACCGGATCAAACAGCGGCAGCAGGGCGAGCTGCCCGAACAGGCGCGCCAGATACAGGCCCTTCCAGGCCTGCTGGCCGAACGGATCGAGCCGCTCCGGGTGGCTCCACTCGCCGCCGTGCCGCATCGTCGGCATCAGCCAGAGCATCGCGACGGCGACCCAGGCCAGCGATATGACCACTATGGCGATGGCGGCGCGCGGACTGGCACAGCGGCGCCAAGCCCACCACGCCAATCCCAGCCCAGCCAAAGCAGCGCTTTCCCGGCTGGCCAACAAGACAGCCAGACCTAGCCACACCGCCCACCAGCGCTGCCGTTCAAGCGCGACCAGGGCAAGGGCGAGGCCGGCGGCTCCGAACAAGACCGGTTGCGGATCGTACCACCAGGCTCCCCACAACGGCACATAGCCGAGGGTCAGCGCCAGCATGATCCACCAGGCCCAGCGCCGGCGGACCGGATCGACCACGGCAGCCAGCCGGGTGTCAGCGAACCACAATGCCGAGCAGGCGATCACCGCGACCGCCACGCCCTGGGCGCTAACCAACCAGGCTGCCGTGGGTGACAGATGATAGAGCAGTCCAAACAGCGCCATCAACGGGCTGGCATGCTCGCCGAGGTGGTTACGCCCCAGGATGTCGCTCCAGAAGCCACGGCCCTCGGCCAGGTTCCAGCACAGGTTGTGGTAGATGCCCAGGTCGAAATCGCCACCCCACAGCTGATCCAGCCAGACCAGTCGCGGAACTACGCCGAGGACCAGCAGGCCGAGGACCAGCCACCAGTGCTGCATTAGCCATCGGCGGACCGGCATGGCGCGACCGTGCTGGGTAGGCGGCAACGGGCAAGGACGCTTCCGCACCCCGGCGAGATCCTAGTGTGGCACCGCGGAGGCTGGCGATGGGCGAACAGGGGCGCTTGCTGGGGATCGATTACGGCCGGGTGCGCATCGGCATCGCGGTATCGGACGCTCTGGGCATCAACGCGACCCCCCTGGGCTTCATCCGCCGGCAGAGCGACAAGCAGGTCGCCACCATGGTCGCCGCCCTGGCGGCCAAAGAGCAGGTCGCCGGTCTGATCATCGGCATGCCGATCAACGCCGATGGCACCTACGGCGGCAACGCCCGCTGGGTGCAGCAGTTTCGCACTGTGCTGGCCGGCCTGACCAAGCTGCCGATCACCCTGGTCGATGAGCGCTACAGCAGCAGCGAAGCCAAGCAGGAATTGCGCCTGATCGGCAAGTGGCCGTGCGATCCCGGCTGGGTCGACGCCCAGGCAGCGGCGATCGTGCTACGCCGGCATTTGGACGGAGAACGGTAGGGAACGGCAGGGAACTGTAGCAGCGCACACCGGGTGCTCCCCATGCCCCTCGCATTGCCCAGGCCGGTTCCCCCCTATTCTCGCCCCCGTGCTGACCGTCATCGACAACTACGACTCCTTCACCTTCAACCTGGTCCAGTATTTCTGGGAGCTGGGTGCGCAGGTGCAGGTCTACCGCAACGACGAGGTCACGGCCCAGCGCGTCGTCGACGACCGGCCCGATCACATCGTCATCTCGCCCGGTCCGGCCTCGCCGACCGAGGCCGGCATCTCGCTGGAGACCATCCGCCTGGCTGGTCTGGCGCAGATCCCGCTGCTCGGTGTCTGCCTCGGCCACCAGTCGATCGGTCATGCCTTCGGCGGCGTGGTCCGGCGGGCCGGTCGGCTGATGCACGGCAAGACCAGCCGGATCGTGCACGATACCAAGGGCGTGTTCTCCGGCCTGCCCACCCCCTTCACCGCCACCCGTTATCACTCGCTGGTGGTCGACGATGCCCTGCCCGATTGCCTGATGGCAACCGCCTGGAGCGAGGATCAGCACGAGCTGATGGGCGTCCGTCACAAGACTCTGCCGATCGAAGGCGTGCAGTTCCATCCGGAGAGTTTCCTGACCGAACACGGCCACACCATGCTGAAGAACTTTCTGGAGGGAAAGCGGTGAGCGGTTCCGACGATATCGAGGAGCCGAAGCCGGCCGATCAGGCTGCCGCACCGTTGTCAGCAGATGACCAGCCGCCAGCCACCAGCCTGCAGGTCGCCGCCGAGTCTGCCGCCGACGCACCACCACCTGATGCTGCCGACCTCACCCCCGCCGAGCTGCGCATGGCGGTCGAAGGTGTGCTGTTCGTCTCGCCCAAGCCGGTTGCGATGGCGCGGCTGCTTGATTGCCTGCCCGGCACCGACGAGAACCACCTACGCGGGCTCTTGCTTGGCCTGCAGGCGCGCTGGAAGCGCGAACAGCGCGGCTGGGATCTGCTGGAGATCGCTGGCGGTTGGCAGCTGTTGACCCGCGCCGAGGTCCATCCCTGGGTGCGTCGCTTCGAAAAGCGCGCCCTGCCTGACAAGCTGACGCGCAGCGCACTCGAGACCCTCGCGGTGGTCGCCTACAAGCAGCCGGTCGCCCGCGGTGCGATCGAAGACGTGCGTGGCGTGCAGTGCGGCCCGGTGCTGCGCCAGCTGATGGACCTGAAGCTCGTCCAGGTCATTGGCCGCGATGAAAACGCCCTCGGCCGCCCATTGCTCTATGGCACTACCGAGGCGTTTCTGCAGCGCTTCGGCCTCGCCCGGGTCGAGGACCTCCCCAAGTCACACGAATTCGGAGCACCCTGACCATGCCGCGCTGGGGTTATGCCATCGTCCTCGCGCTGATCGCGATCCTCGCCGGCTACACGCTGTGGCCGAGCAACGCGGCCACAGGGATTGCAGTCTTCCCGCCCAAGATCGCTGAGCCGTTTCTCGTTACCGGCGATTTCGGCGAGCAACGCGTCGAAGGCGGCCGGGTCACGGTCGCCGGTCTTGACCGTCCGACCGAAGCGATGGCGCTGTCCGCCTTCGCGGCCGGCGCCACCGCCTTGCGGGTGCCCCCCGAACGCGTGGTCGAGGGTGTCGATGCCCAGGCCGCCCGGGCCTGGGGCGTTGATGGCAGCCGCAAGCTGGTAATCGGAGACCAGGAGCGCCAATGGGGCGAGGTTGACGGTACCGCAGCGGTGTGGGATCCGCGCTCGCGCCGAGTCTACCTGCTCAAGGCCGGGGAACTGCGTCAGATCACCCAGGCCGCTGCCCGACTTGATGCCAAGCCGCTGATCGAACTGCAGCCACCAGCGGCCGCCCCGAGTCAACCGCCGCAGGCGCCACCGAGCATCGATTGGCTGATCGTCGACGGCGTCCGCATGGCCAGGATCGACGGCGCCTGGCGGTTTCCTGGCGACCAGCGTCCACGCGCCAGTGGCCGGGTCGAACGCATCCTCGGCGCCGTGCGCAGCGTCCAACTGACCAGCGTGGTCGGCGCCCCAGCCAGCGCCGAGGCTATCCACGACGTGCGCCTGAGCGGACTCGGCGGTATCGAAGAACACCTCCGCATCCTGCGTGCTGATGGTCGCCTGTGGATCGAACGCGCCGGCACCCCGGCCCAGGACGCCGGCGACATCGACTGGCCGCAACTGATCACCAGCTTGCGCGACGACCGGCTGCTGGATCCGCTTGGCTTCGGCCCACCAGACCGGGTGACGATCAGCCGGGGCGGCACCGAAGTCTTCCACATCGGCAAGCGCGGAACCTACGGAGAAGATGGCCAGAAGCCGTGGGAAGTGCGTTGGAGCGGCGGTGCCGAACCAGCGGCCAAGGACGCCGGCGAACGGATTCAGAGCGCCCTGCTGGGTCTGGTCATCAGCAGTGCGGTGCAGGCGGCTGAACCGCTCTGGTCTGGCTCGACCACGATTGAGATCGCCCAGGAATACGGCAGCCCGACCAAGGTCGTGCTGGCCGGCTCGCAGGTGTGGGCCTCTGGCTGGAGCGGTACGGTCGCAACCATGCCACCGGTCCTCGCCGACTTGCGGCCCGACGCCTTCCTCGATCTGCATCCGCTGCCGGTCGAGTTGGCGCGGGTCGTCAAGTTGCAACGCACCTGGCTTGCGGAAGCGCAGCGCAACGAGACCCACGCTCGCGCCGCCGGCGGTAGCTGGGCCCGCACCTTCCCGAAGGACGCCACCCCGGCAGATCCGCTCGCCGTCGGTCGCCTGGTGCGCAGCCTGGTGCGGCTGAGCGCCCGGGCCGTGCATCTCGCTAGCCCCGCTGAAAAGGCGATCCCCGCCCAGGCCGAGATCGCCGTGCGGGTCGCCCCGATCAAGGTCAACATGACTGGGGCCGAGGACGAGGTCGAGCTAGAAGACACAGTGCCTCAGGAACGCGCCTGGAAGCTGTCGCCGATCGCCAGCCGCGACCAGCTGCTGCCAACCGGCCAGGCCTGGTTGATGGTCGACGTGACCGGCGGACTGGCCTTCACCATCGAGGCGGCCGATGCCGAGGCTCTGCTTGCCGATGTCGCCAGCTCCCGGCTGTTCCCGGTTGCGCCGTCGCTGATCGCCGCTGTCGAGGTCGGCGGAGTCAGCAGCTTCCGCCTGGAACGCCGCGCCGCCGCCTGGGTCATCCGCAGCGCCGGGGTCGAACGTCCCGCCGACGCGGTTGCCGCCCGCCGCCTGCTGCGCGCGCTGACCGCCCTAGAGGCACGCGGCCCGGCCGCGATCCCCAGTGGTGAGAGCGTCGCCATCGTGGTCGAGACTGGCGACGGTGAACGTATCACGGCCCGCATCCTCGTCCTGGCACCGGACACCGTGTTGGCGATGACCGAACGCGGCGGGGTCGCCCTGGACGCCGCCGCTTGGACGCAGGTCGGGCTGGATCCCGCGGGCTACGCCGCAGGGCCGCAGTGACTGCGGTGCCTGCGGTGCCTGCGGCGCCTAGCCAGACCAAGCGCGGCCCCAGCCTGAAAGCGCGCGTGCTGGCCGACCTCAGTGCGGCGGACTGCTCGCCGCTGCATCGCTTCGGCCAGAACTTCATGGTCGACGAGCGCGTCCTCAGCGATTTGTGCGCAGCGCTGCCGCTGGCGCCGGGCGCGCGCGTCGTCGAGATCGGTCCCGGCACCGGCATTCTCACCACCAGGCTGATGGATGCCGGTGCCCAGGTCCTGGCAATCGAGATCGACCGCGGCCTGGCCGCTTGGCTGGAGACCAGCTTGGTACCGCGCGGCCTGACCCTGGTGCACGGCGACGCCCTGGCCAGCAAGTCGAAGTTGCACCCCGCAATCGAGGCATTCGCCTCTGGTGGCGCGTGGATGCTGGCCAGCAACCTGCCCTACGATGTCGCCATCCCGGTGCTGCTTGAGGCCGCCGCCCTGGCCAGCCAGCCGCGCGCCATCGCCGCCACCGTGCAGTACGAATGCGGTCAGCGCCTGTGCAGCCGCCCGGGTGACGATGCCTGGGGCGCCAGCGCCGCCGTCTTCCAGGCCGCCGGAGAACCGCGGCTGCTGCGACGCATCGGCCGCGACGCCTTCCACCCACGGCCTAACGTCGACAGCGCGATCGTCACGTGGACGCCGCGCAGCGCGCTGCCGACCGGCTTTTCGACCTGGGTGCGCGCGGTATTCGCTTACCGTCGCAAGGTTCTGCCTGGCGCCCTGCGCGATGCCGGGATCACCCGTGAACAGGCCGAGGCGGCCTGCGCCGCCGCCAGCATCGATCCTGCCCGCCGCCTTGAATCGCTCTCGGCACCCGAGCTGCTGAGCCTGCACGCCCGCATCTGAGACCTCCATGCGCCCAACCTGCCTTCTCCTCATCATCACCGCCATTCTCTGCTCTGGCGAAGCCCTGCCGTCCGGTGTGATCGCCCGGGTCGGCACCATCAACATCACCCGGGCCCAGCTCGACGGCGAGCTGCTGCGTCGCGAGGGCGCCGAGGCGCTGCTGAACTGGGTTCAGGAACATCTCGAGAAGGTCGCCTGGGACGAGCTGTCCGACGACGCCGTCGTCATGGAGGTCGGTGGTCACCAACTGCGCAAGCGCGAGCTCGCCAGCATGGTGTCGAGGGAGAAGGGCGCCAAGGTGCGCGAGCAGCTGATCGACATTGCGGTGGTCGAACAGGCCGTCGGCAAGGCCGGCATGGTCATCGACGACGCGGTCATGGCCACGGAATACCATCTGATGGAGCGTGATTTCCAGCGTCGGTTGCAGGCCCAGGGTCAAGGGCATGTCGACTTCGCCAGCTATCTGCGGGTCAAGGAGAAGCAGACCCCCGACCAGTTCCTCGCCCAGCCCGCCGTACGCATGCTGGCCGGCGTCCATGAACTGGTCCGCCGTCAGGTGCGCGCCGATTGGGACGATGCCAAGCTGCAGGTCAAACTGGACGCCGAACGTGCCCGCTGGGATCAGCACCCCGGGGTTGACCTGTCGATGATGCATATCCCATGGAAACGCGACGCCGATGGCAAAGTCACTCCCGAGGAACAGATCCGCCTGCAGGGCGTGGCCAACCTGATCCACCGCCAGATCGCGACCAAGGAGGTCTCCTTCGCCAAGGCCTGGGAGGCCTTCGCTAAGGCCTGGGACAGCTCGGGACCGGATGGCCGCATAGGCTGGGTCGACGCCGAAGGCAAGCGTGGGGATGAGACCGCCCGCCGCATCCCCAAGCCGCTAGTCGAACGCTGCTTCGCAACCGATGGCCCATACCCGGTACTGTTGCCGCCGCATGCCCACCAGGATGGCGTCGACATTGCCATGGTCATGGGCAAGCGCCCAGCCCGCGTCGTCACCCTGGCCGAGGTTCGCGACCGCCTGCTGCTCGACATTTTGGAGAAGGAGCTGGAACCGCGCACCAAGGCACTGGTTGCCGAGCTGCGCAAGAACGCGGCCGTGCAGTACGGCTCGCTCGGGACGACTCCCTGATGCTGATTGAGACGTTGCAGGCGCTGGTTCCGGTCTTCGTCATCGTCAGCCCGATCGGCACGGTGCCGATGTTTCTTGGCATGACTCAAGGCGATCCACCGGCCCGCCGCATACGCACCGCCTGGATCGCCGCGATCGCCACCACCGTGACGCTGATGGTCGCCTGCCTGGTCGGCCAGCACATCTTCGACTTCTTCGGCGTCTCAGTCGACGCCTTCCGCATCGCTGGCGGCATCCTGCTGTTCATCATCGCTCTCGACTTCGTCCAGGTCCGTCAGACGCGCATGAAGGCGACTGATCCCGAGATCGAAGAGGGCGTGCAAAAGCAGGAAGTTGGCATCATCCCGCTGGCCATCCCGATGCTCAGCGGCCCGGGCGCCATCGCCACGGTCATGGTCATGCGGGGTTCAACCAGCAGTTCGCTGCCGCTGCTGCTGGCCATCCTGCTGGTCGGCGTGGCCACCCTGATCACCTT
Source organism: Planctomycetota bacterium (assembly GCA_038318565.1). GTDB lineage: Bacteria > Planctomycetota > UBA11346 > UBA11346 > UBA11346 > UBA11346. Next base: position 29,652 of record JBBQCI010000024.1, on the reverse strand, counting down.
CCTGCTCGCCAGCCGCCTGCAGAAGCGCCTGAGCGCGTCGTTCCTCGGCATCGTCCTGCGTCTTGAAGGCCTGCTGCTGGCCGCAATCGCCGCCCAGATGGTGGTGACCGGGGTGACCAACCTGGTGGTCAAGTCGCTGCGCTGAAACCTTAGCCGCGCACGTATTCGGCGAAGCGGCGGAACAAGTACAGCGGATCGGCCGGGCCGGGGGCGGCTTCGGGATGATACTGCACCGAGAACTGTTTCTTGGTCTCGTGTTCGATGCCGGCGCAGGTGTCGTCGTTGAGATTGACGTGACTCATGCGCACGCCAGCCGGCAGGGTCTTTGGATCGACCGCGAAACCGTGGTTGTGGCTGGCGATCTCGACCTTGCCGTCCGATATGCGCTTGATCGGGTGGTTTGAACCGCGGTGGCCGAACTTCAGCTTGTAGGTCGTGGCGCCGTAGGCGAGTCCGAGGATCTGATGGCCCAGGCAGATGCCGAACACCGGCAGGTCGGTCTTGAGCAGTTCCTTCGCGCTGGCGACTACGCTGGGCACGGCAGCTGGATCACCGGGGCCGTTGGACAGGAAGATGCCGCGCGGCTGCAGCGCGAGGATCTCGGCCGCGCTGGTCGAACTCGGCACCACGCGAACGCGGAAGCCGCATGACACCAGCAGGCGTAGGGTATTGCGCTTCACGCCGCAGTCGATGGCGACGACCAGCGGACGGCCTTCCAGCTTGGGCCAGTCGACCGGAGTGCCGAAGTCGCGTGGCTCGCTCGGTTCATTCCAGTCGTAGGCTGCCGTGCACGAAACCACGCTGGCGAGATCCAAGCCGGCCATCGACGGAGCCTGCGTGACCCGGGCGATCAGCTCGGCGTCGCTGTGGTCCTCGGAGGAGATCACTGCGTTAACCACGCCGGTGACGCGCAACTTGCGGGTGATGGCGCGGGTATCGACGCCGTCGATCGCGACAATGCCCGAGCGCTTGAGGAAATCGGGCAGGCTCTCGACCGAGCGGAAGTTCGAGGGTACTTCGCAGCAGTTGCGCATGACGAAGCCACTGACCTGGGCACGATCGCTCTCCATGTCCAGCGGCGTGATCCCGTAGTTGCCGATCTCGGGATAGGTCATGGTGACGATCTGACCGCGGTAGCTGGGGTCGCTGAGGACCTCCTGGTACCCGGTCATACCGGTGTTGAAGACAGCCTCGCCGGTGGTTGTGCCGACAGCACCGACCGAACGGCCACGGAAGATGGTCCCATCGGCGAAGACGAAGCGGGCGGCACGGTCCGACATGGGAGCTCCTGCAGGTGCGGCGGGAGTGTCGGGACGAAGCAGAGGAGGCAAGGGCGGGGAGTTTCGACCCGCGCCGGGGACACTAGGACGCGCTGCTGCCCGGATGTGAGGCCGGCGATGCCGCCGGCTGGGTGTTCAGCCCATGCACGGTCTTTTGCCAGAAATGCGGTTTTGTAACGACTTCCCACAAACCCTTCCAGGCGGCGATGCTGATCAGCACCCAGTAGAGCGGCGACAGCATGGCGGCCAGCAACAGGCCACGCTGACCGGGTCGGCGGCCGTAGATCGCAGCGGTGACGACGAAGGCGAGGTTGCCGAGGGTCAGGGCGATGGCGGCGACGAAAAAGATCACCGACAGGGTACCCAGGACGGGATCCTCGAGGCGGCCGGTGAACAGCATCTGCCACGACCAGGGTTCGGCCGCCGATAGCGGATCGTTCGGCACCGGATGGCGGGTGGCCAGCAGCTCCCACAGGCGGAATCCGCGCACCATGTCACAGCTAAGCAGAGCGAGGTACACCGCGCTCGACAGCCACAGTACGAGATTCAGAGCCGACAGCGCCGCGACGCAGAACACACTCATGGTGAAACCGAAGGCGCCCCACGGGCCCAGGCGCGCAATCAGCCAGAACGGACGGCGCCACCACACCAGATGAGTGATCAGGTAGCCCTTCAACCAACGGCTGCGCTGGCGGATCCAGTTGCCAACCCGGCTGTTGGCCTCTTCCCAGGTCACCGAATCGAGCATGCGCGTGCGGAAGCCGGCGACATGCAGGCGGATCCCAAGATCGCAGTCCTCGGTGACGTTGAACGGGTCCCAGCCACCCAGCTGGTGGAGAACCGCGGTGCGGAAGTGGTTGCTGGTGCCACCCAGGGGCAGCGGGACGCGCAGTCGCGCAAGGCCGGAGAGATAGCGCCGGAACCACACGTTGTATTCGATCGCGAACCAGCGGGTGAGCAGGTTCTGGGTATGGTTGTGGTACGCGAGCTGGGCCTGGAGGCAGGCGATCTCGGAGCCACTGGCGCGGAACAGCATCACCGCCTGCTTGAGCTGATCCGGCTCAGGACGATCCTCGGCATCAAAAATAACGAGAAATTCACCACGCGCCGCGGCCAAGCCATGGTTACAGGCCCGCGGTTTGGTCTTCGGCTGGGCCGGTGGCGCGACGATGACCTCGATCCACGTGGGCAATCCAGCCCGTTCCAAGGCCGGCAGGGTTTCCGGATCGTCGGCTTCCAGCAGTAGCTTCACATCAAGGCGTTCACGCGGATAGTCGAGGGCCTGCAGGCTGGCGAGAATCGACGAAGCGACCTCCGGCTCGCGATACAGCGGCACCAGCACGGTGTAGATCGGCCAGCTGGCCGCATCCGCGTCGGCATCCGGGTTGACAGAGATCACCGCCTTGGGCGGCAGTCGTCCGCCCAGGCTCAGCGCGAGCAGGCGGAAGGCGATCGCAGCAGCGTAGACCAGACAGATCAGGCCGGTGACGATGCCAAGACAGACCAGGGCATCAAACATCAGTAGGTAGGCCAGGATGGCGATGCCGGTGCCCAGCCACGGCTCCTGCGCCGCCGGCACGCCCTTCGGGCGGACCAAGGCACCAGCCAGCGACGCGAGCGCCCCGCCAATGACCATGCCGCCGATCGCCGCCCATGGGTTGCCCAGCACGGTATGCATGGCGCGCACCACGTCGCTTTCTGCCCCGGCCAGCGCCTCAGGCGGACCACTCAGCAGGGAATCGACTACTCCTCCGCACAGGGCGGCGAGAAATCCGATCGGGATCCACCACCAATGCAGGATGTGAGCGGCGCAGGTCAGACGATTGTTGGCGGCATAGGCGCGCACCAGTGGATCGGCGCCACCGCTATCGAGATCGATCCTGGTGGTGCCGCTCATGGCAAAATCCCTGCCGGCGCACTGATGGTGGCGCGACGACCGTCCGCCCGATGCTCCAGGGCGATGTACCAATTAGGCGCCAGCTCGGCAGCAACCTGGGCGGCCCACTCGACAGCCGCAATCGCATCGGCGCTCAACTCCTCAAATCCGAGGGCGGCCAGCTGGCCAGGGGTACTGAGTCGGCAGGCGTCGACGTGGATCACAGGAGGGTTGCTCGCATAACGATGGAGAAGCGTGTACGTCGGGCTGGAGACGCACGTTGGATCCCCGCCCAGGGCGTGAACCAGGTGGCGCACCAAGGTGGTCTTGCCGGCACCCATGGGCCCATCGAGGGCGATGCGATCACCGATCCGCAAATGGCCAGCGAGGCGACGGGCAAGGGCGGCAGAGGCGGCTTCGTCAGGCAGGTCCACGATCATCGAACGGGTATGATTGCGATCTGGGACAGGCCGCAACCAGTCGTCACCCGCCCCAGCGGGCCAGGTGTTCCGCCAGCGCGTTGGCCTGCTTTGCAGTTCACTCTGGAGTCGACCACCGGGGCGGGGCCCGATGCACCACCCGCAACAGGGTCAGTCCGCAGGCCGGGGCCTGCTGCTTGGCCGACCCACCAGCCTCGCCAGCCAGAACCGCCCGCCATCCGGATAGGTCGGCCGTGCCACGGCTCACCTGAACCATGCCGCCAACCAGCGATCGAGCCAGTCGGTAGATGAATCCGTCAGCCGTCAGGTCGCAAAGCAGAACGTCTCCACGCTGCCGCCAACGACAGTTGATGACCCGGCAGCGGGTCGCCTCGCGATGATCGCCACGACGGACGAATGCCGTCCAGTCGCGGCGACCCGGAACCAGCGCCGCCGCAGCCGCCAGACGTAGAGGGTCCAGCCCAGGCAGACGCCAGGCAGTACGAGCCAGGAACGGATCGGCCGCCGCACCACCGTCGATAGCATAGCGATAGGTCTTCCGCCGTACTCCGTGCACGGCATGCCAAGCGTCATCCACCACTGCCGCTGACCGCACGACGATGCCCGGTGGGAGCTGACGGTTGAACGCTGCCGCCAGCCGGCCAGGTTGCCAGGACCGACGAAGGTCGATGTGGGCGAGCTGACCAACGGCATGAACGCCGGCGTCGGTACGCGACGCCCCGACCGCCGCTGCGCCGATCTCGCCGAAACGGGCGCAGGCAGCATCTAGTTCACCCGCCACGGTGGCGAGATCCGGCTGTCGCCACCAGCCGGCAAAGTCGGTGCCATCGTAGGCGATGAGCAGAGCGTAGCGTGGCATGGCACCAATCTACCGCCCCTGCCAGGACGTATCCACCGCCGAGCCTCCGACGCATCGCCATTGGGCCGCGCGACGAGCGCGCTAGCGTGCGGCCGTGACCGAACCAGTTCTCTACATCGCCGGCGATGTCCATCACGATGGCAGCGACCAGGGCTTCTGCCGCTGGCTGGATGGTCTGGCGAAGCGCAGCCCTGCCCGGCTGGTGCTGCTCGGCGATGTGGTCGAGTGGTGGGTCGACGGGGCGACCTGTGCGCAACGCCATGGCCCGGTCCTGACCCGCATGCTCGCCCTACGCCGAGCGGGTTGGCAGGTCGATGTGGTGCGCGGCAACCGCGAACTGGGAGCCGGTCGTGCCTTCGAGATCGCTTGTGGTGGCCGCCTGGCGTGGCCCAGACTGGATATCACCCTGGGTGGGACGCGCCTGCGCATCGTACATGGCGACCGTCTGATCCGCGATCCTGGCTACCACGCCTGGTCGGCCCTCAGCCGATCCTTCCCCTTCCGCGTTCTGCTGCAGCTGATGCCGGAGGTGATTCAGGATGGCATCGCCGCCTACCTGCGCCGCACCTCACGCGGCAACCGGCCACCCTCGCAAATGCGACGCATCTGCATGGATCCCCGTCGGGTGCGCGCGGCTGCTCGTGGCGCCGATGTCCTGATCGCCGGCCATATCCACGAGAGCTGGCGGCGACGGATCGGCGGAGCCGACCTCATCCTGGCAGGACATTGGCCCTGGGGCCACGGACATTGGGTCGAGGTCTATGCCGATGGCCGGCTGGAACGATGCAGCGCGAGCGTGTGAGCCTTCATGCCGAATTTCGAGAAAAAGCAGGCTCAGAGGCGCTATGAGGATAGGTGGAATTCAGCTCCCTTGTTGGTGATGACCCATTCCGCACTCCGCACATTTCCCTCGACCCTCTGTGACTCTGGTGAATTCGAGTGCGTTTTCTAGGAGCCTGTCGGAGTTTCTCCGCCAGGCTCCTGGTTTTCGCAGATTCCGCCTCCCTTCGGTCGCGAGTTTGCGGATTCCGCGAAAACAGGGGTTTGCGCAAGGGGGCAAGCTCCCTAGTCGCCTGTCTCCGACAGGCTCCTAGGGTAAACGACGCTGCGGTCGCGATCAGTCGCCGCCGCCGGAGCGGAGGCGGCGCAGCTGTGGCTTCGGTGTCTCGGCCGGGGCACCAGCTGCGGCTTCAGGCTTCTTGGCCGCTTCGGGCGCCGGCTTCTCCTCGACCGCCGGCTTGGCCAACAGCGGATCGTCTTTGGGCAGCTTGGCGGTAGCGGTCTTCACGTCTTGCTGCGCCTTGGCGAGCGCGGTTTCAAGCTCTGGCAGCGCGGTCTTGGCGCGCTCGGCAGCCGACTTGTCGCTGCTGCCACTGCGCTTGGCCTTCTCGGCTGCAGTCTTGGCCTCGCTCACTTTGGTGCGCGCGTCGGTCAGCCTCTTGACCGCGGCATCAATGCGTTCCGAGCGCTCTTTGCGTCCGTCGTCGCCTTTCCCCTGGGGTGACTGGCGGGCCTCGGCCAGAACTTTCTCGGCCTCGTCGGCACCCTTCTGCGCAGCCTCTGCTGCGGCGGTGGACTCCTTGACCTTGGCGTCGGCTGTCGCGGCGCTCTCAGCCTTGCCCGTCGCCGTCTCTCTGGTCTCTGCCACCTTGCGCTTGAGATGAGTCTCGTTGGTCCTGGCCCGGATGTACTCGCGGCGCGCCTCGGCGAGATCGGCCGGGACCAGTTCACCATCGACCCGCACCAGGTTGTTCGCTTTCAGGTACTCGGCTTCATCGACCCACTTGCCCGACACCTCAAGGTAGCCGCAATTGTCGAGGATGCGCTTGGCCCAGGCGTTATCGGCATCGACCTCGAGGACATGCAGGGCGTGGCCTTTGGCCTGTTCGCGCAGACAGTTCTCATAGGCCCATTGGGCCAGAGTGCACTGCTCGGGCACGGTATCTGGGGTACGCGCCTTGCGCTCGTCGTACTGCTGCTGGATGCTCGGCAGATCCTTACGGCGCAAAATATCTGTCTTGGCGTAAGTCGATTCGACCAGTTTCACTGTTCCGCGGGCCGGGAACCGGCTGCGCAGGACCAGATTGGCGTCTGCCTCACTGACCAGTTCACCACGCACGGTGCGACCGCTGGTCAGGGCAAGTTCGACATCAGCTGCACCGACCAGGGCGGCGGTGAGCAGGATCAGGAGGCTGGAGCGCATGCAGATGCTACGCCCAGCGACGCGCCGCGTTGCGGGTCGGAATAGACCCGCAACGTCGACTGGCGACCTGTCAGGTCGTCGCCAGGCCCCGCGCCATCAGGATCTTACCGCTGCGCACCAGTTCGACGATCTTGCTGCCCTTGAGCAGGGCGAGGAAGGCGTCGAGCTTGTCGCTTTCACCTTCGACCCGGAGGATCAGTGAATCGCTGCCGTAATCGACAACCTTGGCCTTGTAGTGCTCGGCAATCTGCAAGACCGCGGTGCGGTCGGACAGGGCGACCTTGACCTTCACCAGGGCGAGTTCGCTTTCGATGACGGCCTGGCCGCTGTGGTCGATCGCATGCACGACGTCGATCAGCTTTTCCAGCTGCTTGACGATCTGCTCCAGCACCGCTTCATCACCGCTGCAGGTGATGGTCATGCGCGAGAACTCGTTGGCTTCGGACTTGTAGCCGGCGATCTCGGCATCGAAGGCCGGCGACACGACCAGCGATTCGATGTTGTAGCCACGACGCGAGAAGACGAGCGCGGTGCGCACCAGCACGCCCGGCTTGTTGCGGACGAGCAGAGCGATGGTGTGGAACTGGGTGGCGGTGGCGGTGGTCATGGGTGCTGCCTGTCTGTCTTGGTGTTCACGATCGGACGACCGCTCAGGTCGATCCAGTCGGCTTTTCCATCTTCATCTTCGGCTTCTCCACGATCATCTGGGCATACCCGGCGCCGGCCGGGATCATCGGGAAGACGTTGTCCTCCTTGACCACTTCAGCGTCGATGACGCAAGGACCATCGTTGTAGGCCATCGCCTTCTTCAGCACCTTGTCGACATCGGCAGCCCGCTTGATGCGGAACGCCTTGACCCCGTAGGCCTCGGCGAGCTTGCAGAAATCGGGATTACCCGGCAGATCGCAGCCAGACAAGCGATTGTCGAAGAACAGTTCCTGCCACTGGCGGATCATGCCGAGGTAGCGGTTGTTGATGATCAGGACCTTGACCGGGACCTTCTCGACCGCGGCGGTGGAGAGTTCGCACAGGGTCATCTGGAAGCCGCCGTCGCCGACCACTGCCCACACCGGCGAGCGGTTGGTCGCCAGACTGGCACCGATCGCGGACGGGAAGCCGAAGCCCATGGTGCCGGCGCCGCCCGAACTGATCCAGTGGCGGTTCTTGGTCGTACGGTTGAACTGCGCCGACCACATCTGGTGCTGGCCGACGTCGGTCGTGATAATGCAGTCGCGACCGCCGAGCTTGTCGAGACGATCAAGCACCATCTGGGCGCGCAGGCCGCCCTTTTTGGGGTACTTCAACGGGTAGGCCTTGCGCCAGCCCTCGATGTCCTTCCACCAGGCTGCGGTGTCGAGCTTGGACACCCGCGGGATAAGGTCCTCGATCACCAGCTTGGCGTCACCAGCCAGGCTGACGTGCGGCCTGATGATCTTGCCGAACTCGGCGATGTCGATGTCGATGTGCAGCTTCACCGCGTCAGGGCAGAACGAGGCCAGCTTGCCGGTGATGCGGTCGTCCCAACGAGCACCGATCGCCATGATCAGGTCACAGTGCTCAACCGCACGGTTCGCGTAGGCGGTTCCGTGCATGCCGAGCATGCCGAGGTTGTAGGGCAGGTCTTCGCTGACTGCGCCCTTGCCTAGCAGCGTGTTGACCACCGCCGCGCCGGTCTTCTCGGCGAGCATACGGATGGCAGCGCCGGCGCCGCTGATCACCGCGCCATTACCGACATACAGCAGTGGGCGCTTGGCTTTCATGATGTAGGCGGCGGCCTGGTCGAGCAGCTTGGCGTCAGCGCGTCCCGGGATGTGGTAGCCGGGCAGAAAGACCTCATCGACCATCGGGGCAGTGCACGGGCCCTGGGTGATGTCCTTGGGTAGATCGAGCAGCACCGGACCGGGCCGGCCGGAGGTGGCGAGGTAGAACGCCTCTTTCATGATGCGCGGGATGTCCGCCGCTTTCTTCACCAGATAGCTGTGCTTGACCACCGGGTAGGTGATGCCGGTGACGTCGGCTTCCTGGAACGCATCCTTACCGAGCATCGGCGAGATGGTCTGGCCGCACAGCACGATCATCGGAGCCGAGTCCATCAGGGCGGTCAAACAGCCAGTGACGGTGTTGGTGGCGCCGGGTCCGGAGGTGACCAGGACGACGCCGGGCTTGCCGGTGGCGCGGGCATAGCCGTCCGCCATGTGCGTCGCGCCCTGTTCGTGGCGGACCTGCACCAGACGGATCTTGGAGTCATACAAGGCGTCAAAGATCGGCATCGCCGCACCGCCGCTATAGGCGAAAACGTAGTCAACGCCCTCGCGCTCGAGACAGCGGACGATCATTTCGCCGCCAGTTGGGACCTTTGCATTCATGGGAGCCTCCGTACCCGACGGTTTTGATGTTCGATCGGCCACATGCTGGCCGCACTTGCGGATTCTGCGTCGAGTAGGAGGGATGATGTTACTTTTTGCTACAAGTCAATCATCATATTCTATAACTGTCTACTAAACCAATAATTTTTACGCCAAGTCATTCGACCGACAGACATCATTTCCATCAAGTTGTCTTTTCCGGCTTCACTTCTACCTGGAATGACGCGGGACGACCTCGATGATGCCATCATGGACGCAAAGTTGCTCGTCGAACGCGATCTGGCCTGCATCTGGCACCCCTGCAGCCAGATGACCGACTACCAGGACTTCCTCCCCCTGCCGGTACAGACGGCCAGCGGCTGCCGCCTGCACCTCAGTGATGGCCGTATTATCCTGGACGCCATTAGCAGTTGGTGGTGCAAGAGTCTTGGACACGGGCATCCGGCGGTCACCGCCGCCATCCGCGACCAGCTCAGCCGCTTTGAGCACGTCATTCTCGCCAATACGACCAACGAACTGATCGTCGGCTTCGCCGAACGGCTGCTGGCCGCCTGCAATGTGACGTCCGCAGCCCAGGCCACTCCCTTCAGTAAGGTCTTTTTCGCCGACAACGGCTCGACCGCCGTCGAAGTGGCGCTGAAGATGGCGCTGCACTGGCAGCAACTGGCCGGACAGACCCAGCGCACCCGCTACGCCACGTTGGAGAACGGTTACCACGGTGAAACCGTTGGCGCCCTGTCGGTCAGCGACCTGGGTCTCTACGCCGACCCCTATCGTCCGCTACTGTTCCCCACCCTCACCCTGACCGGCCTGCCCTACCGCAGCGGGCCGAAGGATCCTCACTGGATGGACGCCGGGGCCGAATGGCCGGCGCTGGTCCAACAGCTTGATGGGCAGGCCGGCAGCTTGGCAGCCATCATCTATGAGCCCGTCTTGCAAAGCGCCGGCGGCATGCGCATCCTCTCACCCGACCTGTTGCCCCGCCTACGCGCCTGGGCGGACACCCACGGCGTGCTGCTCATTGCCGACGAGGTGGCCAGCGGCATGGGTCGCTGCGGAGCGATGCTCGCCTCACATCTCGCGACAAACGGACAGATCAACGGCATGCCCGACCTGGCGGTGGTGTCCAAAGGACTGACCGGCGGCAGCCTGCCGCTCGCCTGCGTCCTTGCCACTCAACCCGTCTACGACGCCTTCCTCGGCACCTGGGCCAGCCACCGCGCATTCCTCCACTCGAACACCTATGCCGGTAACGCCTTGGCGGTGGCCGCCGCATGCGCCGTACTGGAGGTCATGGCATCCGAATCCATTTGCGAGCTGTCGACCAGCAGCGGACGCCGCATGCGTACAGCTCTGACCGCCGCCGCCGGATCGCGGGCCTGGTTGGGCCCGGTGCGCGGAGTCGGCATGGTCGCCGCCATTGATCTGCGCGCCCGCGACGGAGCAGCACTGGATGGCGCCACGCGCACCGGCTTCCGCGTCTACCAAGAGGCGGTGCGGCGCGGCGTGCTGCTGCGTCCGCTCGGCGACACCATGTATCTGTTCCCGCCGCTCAATGCGCCCTGGGACGAAATTGAGCAGATGATTGCGGTGCTGATCGCCAGCGTCGACGCGACCATCTGACGCCATTCAGGGCTGCAGCGTCACCCAGGTACCGCGGTCGGCCGGGCCACGGCAGGCGTGCAGACGACGCTCGCGCGGCTCGCTGATCATGCAGGCATTGGTCGAGGTGCCGGTACCGTCCTCGACGTAGCGATTGATCGAATCCACGCCCTGCGAACGGTCGCTGAAGAGGGCGCGCAGATCAGCCACGGAAATACCCGGCGAAGCGAGGACGCGGCCGGCATGGTCAAGCCGTGCCCGCGAGCTGCTGGTTGGCGGTTCGTCCTCGCGAGCCGCATGGCCGGCATCAAGGCAATGGTTGGTGCGGCACAGCGGGCCATCGCCAGAGCGCCGGATCGCGGCGTCAGCGGTGCATTCCCAATCCTCAATCCCGCTCGGATCCGCCAGCCAATAGCTGTGGGCGGCAGCCAGCGGGGCAGCGCGCAGCACCGCGGCGGCTTCGGCACGGTCATGGCAGCGCGAGAGGCGGTGTAGGATCGACAGGTACGGTACCCCGGCGCGGACGCCGTGGACCTTCAGATTGGTGGTGCCGAAAGCGAGCCCGTCGGCATTCAGCCCCATCAGATTGGGACAGCCAGCGCAGGTCACGCTGACCGTCGCCGGACCGTCGAGCGGGCGCCGATGCACCGCTACGACGAACTCCAAATCAGGCGGATTCAGATCCCAGGTCTGCGCTGCCAACGGAGCGCCGGTGGCGCTAAGCGCTGCCGGCACCAGGGCGGTGGTGCAGCCTTCACTCTCGGCGCTGGCGGCGATTGGGCGGAAGCAGGCGGCATCGCGGATGTCGGTCAGATTACCAGCCGCGTACAGCTCGACCGGATCGACCCCGGCGCCTTCGGCAACCCCATGGTGCTCGTCCCAGCCGGCGGGATCCCAGGCCTCGAGGATGGCCAGGCAGGTCGCGGCAGTAGCCAGGAAGTCACCATCGCGCCGGTGCTGGCGCACAAACAGGCTACCGGCACGCACCCGGTCGGCGATGAAGCCGCCAACCAGATGGCGCACCGCCTCGCCATAGGCACGCCCCATCGCCCGTGGGGATCCGGCGACTTCGACAACGGGCAGCTGCAGCATGTCAGCAGCATATCCCCGTCTTGATACGGACAACCGGTGCAGAGCATGGGGGCCGATGTCCGCGACCCTTGCCCTGGCACGACTCACTGCCGTCGATCTCCTGCGCCAGCCGGCGACCTGGCTGGCACTGCTGATCGGCGCCGCTCTGCTCGGCCTGTCGCTGGTCTTCGGCATGTTCAGTTTCGCTGAAGCCGACCGCATGCGCATGCTATGCTCGGCCGGTATCGCGGTGCATGCCCTGGTCGCTTTGTTCGTCGGCGTGGTCGGCGCGACCATCGCGGTGCATCGCGAACTCGCCGACCGCACCGCCCTGACCCTGCTGGCCAAACCACTATCGCGCGGTTCGTTCCTGATCGGCAAGGCCCTGGGTGTGCTGACCGCGGTGGCCCTGTGTGGCCTCGCCCTCGCCCTCATCCACATCGCCTGCGTCCATCTGGGCAGCATCACTGGCTTCGAATTCGACCGCCTCGGCCATAGCCATCGCAATCCCGAGGACATCGTCGCAATCCCCTGGCTTGGCCTGCTTGGCGGTCACGTCCTGGCCCAGGCCCAGGCCGCCTGCCTGACCTGCCTGGCGATCGTTTTGGCCCTGCGTCTGGGCCTGGCCGGCAACATCCTTGCCTGCTTTGGCATCTGGATAGTCGCCCACCTGCTGCCGCAGATGGGTTTGCATGGAGCCGTAGTCCTACCGGCCTTGGACCTGCTTGCCGCTGACGACGCCGCCCAGGTCGAGGGTGGGTTGCCGTTGTCGGCGGTCGGCATCGGTCTGATCTACACCTGCTTGTGGTGTAGTGGTATGATAGCTCTGGGGCTGGCGCTCTTCGAGCGGCAAGATATCCCATAACGCTGGAGCCCTTGAGTGCGCTACGCCTTCCTTGGTGACATTCACGGCAACACCGAAGCCCTCGGCAAGGTGTTGGCGTCGATCCGCGAGAGTTCGGTCGACCGCGTCGTCTGCCTGGGTGACATCGTCGGCTACGGTGCCGAACCGGTGCAGTGCCTGGAAATGATCCGCGCCCTCAAATGCGACGTTATTGCTGGCAACCACGACTGGGCCGCGGTCGGCAAGATCTCGATCGACGCCTTCAACGCCTACGCCAAAGCCGCCGCCCTGTGGACGCGCGAGCAGCTCTCGCAGGATCAGAAGGACTGGCTCGCCAATCTGCCACTGGTGCTGACCTACGACCACTGTGCGGTTGCTCACGGCACCTTCCACCAGCCTGAAGCCTTCAATTATATTCAGACCGTGTTCGATGCCGAGCAAAGCTTCGAAGCCCTGCGCCGGCTAGGCTCATCGCTCGGCTTCCTCGGCCACAGCCACGTGCCGGTTGGCTTCTTCGACACCGACCCGATCACCTATACGCTGGAAAACGCCATCCCGATCGACGGTGAAACGGCGACCATCGTCAACGCCGGATCGGTTGGTCAGCCACGCGATGAGAACAACAAAGCCAGCTGGGCCCTGTTCGACAGCGATAAGCGCGAAGTGATGATCAACCGCATCGAATACGACATCGATGCCGCGGCCAACAAGATCCGTGCGGTCGGGCTGCCCGAAATCCTGGCCGCCCGCCTTTACCAGGGCAAGTGAACCGTAGCGCTGTCGCCGACGCCCTGCTGCCGGGCGCCGGCTTGATTGTCGATGGCCGGCCCGCCGCCGGAATTCCCCTCCTCGTCCCTACCGTTTTCTTGCTGGCCGTTTTGCTGCTGGCCGCAGCCATCGGTGGTTTCGCTGCCGCTTGGGTGTTGCCGCGAGCGCTGCCTGCCTATGTCCTGCTGGCGGTCATTGCCGCCCTGGTGCGCTGGCGTATCGCGTGCCGGCAGCGCATCGATCCGCAGGTCGCCAGACAATTGGCCCGCGACGCCAGCCAGGCCTGGCTACGCGGCGATCCGGCCGCGACGGCCATCGCCACCAAGCTGACCGGAGCCGCGCCGGAGATGGCCCAGGCCTGGCGGCTGCATGCGCTGGTCAGCGGCGATGTGCGCTCAGCCAAACGCGCCACGACTATCGAACAGCGCTAACCCAGGCTACACCTCCAGCAGCCGTCGCCGCATGGTCGCCAGGTCGCAACCGCCACGCGCCTGTTCGACCGCTTCGCTGAGCGTCAGTCCGCCTCCGCGAATGGCTGGCCAGGGCGGCGGGGGCTGCTGCCACGATCCATCCGCCAGTCGCATGTGCGACCGGTCACTATCGAACGTACTCAGCCAGGTCGCCGCGAGAAACATGGCGAAACGCGGCTGAAAGCTGGGCTCGACCAACTGCGACGACGGGAAGGTCGCGGATAGCCAAGCCGCCGCCGGAACCGGACATCCCAAACAGGAATCGAGATCCCAGATCCGCCAAGCAGTGCCATCGCACGCGGCGAGCACGACGTGGTAATCCCACAGCAGCGGCTGATCCGCCCGCCCAGCCCGTTGCTGCCAGCACGCCACCTCGCCGCCGCCGGCGCCGGTCAGCACGATGACCAGTCGTTCGCCTGCGGCGGACGCCTGCCGGCTGGCGAGCTGCCAGATGTTCTCCTCGCACCAGTATGCCTGATAGGGATTGGGCATCGGTGCATGCTGCGGATGGAATCTGCTTGTCTAATCACACCAGCGAATGTGTGAGGGCCAAACGGCCTCTACGCGACATACGACCGGTGATTCCATCGGTGGCCGTGCGGCTAGGCTGGCTGTTGCACCATACACCTGATCGGACGACCATGCCCAGCATCATCGGAACCCAGACCGAGAAGAATCTGCTCAAGGCCTTCGCTGGCGAATCGCAGGCACGCAACCGCTACACCTATTTCGCCGGAGCGGCGCGCAAAGAAGGCCTGCAGCAGATCGCCGCCATTTTCGAGGAGACTGCCAACCAGGAGAAGGAACACGCCAAGCGGTTCTTCTCGTTCCTGGAAGGTGGCGAGGTGGAAATCACCGCCACCTTCCCGAGCGGCAAGATCGGCACGACCGCCGAGAACCTGGCAGCGGCGGCGCATGGCGAGCACGAAGAGTGGTCCGAGCTCTATCCGGCATTCGCCAAGATCGCGCGCACCGAAGGCTTTCCTGCCGTCGCCGCCACGTTCGAGCGCATCTGCATCGCCGAGCAGCACCACGAGAAGCGTTATCGCGCGCTGCTCGCCAACGTCGCCAAAGGCACTGTGTTCGCCAAGGATAAGCCGACCACCTGGAACTGCCGCAACTGCGGCTACCTCCATGAAGGGGAACAAGCCCCGCATGTCTGCCCGGCCTGCCTCCACCCACAGGAACACTTCGAAGTTAATGCCGAGAATTGGTGATGGCCGGCAGGAATGCAGGCTCTCAGTCCAGACCCAGTCGTTCGAGATCGCCCTCGTCGAAGCCGAGGTAGTGACCCAGCTCGTGATGGAGAGTCTGACGGATCTCCTCGTCGAACTCCTTGGCCGAGGCGCAGGCGTGCTCGTGACTGCGCCGCCACAGGTGGATGCGTGGGCTGACCATGCCATGCAGGCCGTCGCGGTCGGCGCGGGTTGCTCCCTCGAACAGGCCGAGCAGTTCGGGATCCTCGTACTCCTGGATGATGTACGGCTCGGCGTAGTCGGCCATCACCAGGGTAACTTCGTCGAGCGCGCCACGCAGATCGTCAGGCAGCGCCGAAGCGGCTGATTGCACCGAGCGCTGGAAGCGCGACCAGCTGACTCGCCACGGGGCCCCTGCTGGATTGTGCTTGGTCTCCTCAGCCCGCATGAAGTTGCGATCCGCATCGCGCAGGCGCCCGGCGCGTTCGAGGTTGCACCCCAGCACATACCAGCCTTCACCATCGTCAGGGTCGGCCTCGACGGCACGCTGGGCGTGCTCGACACCCTGCCGGGGTTTGGCCTGGCGGTACGACTTCCAGGCGGCGGCGATGTGGTGCTCGGCGGACATACCGGAGCATTGGCGCAAAGCCGTCGCGCGGAAGAGCTGAAGCACGACGGCTCTGCTCTTCCGCCCCTTGTCGCCAGCGTAGGCTCTCACCGTGATCTACGCCGATTACAACGCCACCACTCCGCCACTGCCAACCGTGGTCGAGGCGATGACGGCGGTCCTGCGCGACGGGTGGGGCAATCCCGGAGCGAAGCAGCACACCTATGGGCGTCGCGCCCTGGCCCAGCTCGATCAGGCCCGCGCCGAGGTCGCCGCGTTGATCAACGCGCGGCCCGACGAGATCATCTTCACCAGCGGCGCAACCGAGGCTTGCAACCTCGCCATCCTCGGACTTGGTGAACGCCTACTGGCCAGTCGCCCGCGCATGGTGACCTGCGCCACCGAGCACAGTGCGATCAGCGAGCCGCTGCGCCGACTCGCCGAAGCTGGCGCCGATTTGACCGTGCTGCCGGTCGACGCCCAGGGTCGACTGAGCGGCCAGGCCGTGGAGTCCGCGCTCGATGACCGTACCGGCCTGCTCGCCCTGATGCTGGCCAACAACGAGACGGGCGTGATCCACGATGTCGCTGCTGCCAGCGCAATGGCACGACGACACGGCATCCTGGTGGTCTGCGATGCGACCCAAGTGGTGGGTAAGCTGCCGGTCGACGTCACTATTCTGGGGGCCGACGCTCTCGCCTGCACCGGCCACAAGATGTATGGGCCGCAAGGCTGCGGCGCTCTGTGGATACGCCGTGGTCTGGGCCTGTCGGCGCAACTGCATGGCGGCAGCCAAGAGCGCGGTTTGCGCCCCGGCACCCACAATCTGCCGGGTATCGTCGGATTCGCCGCTGCCTGCACTGCCGCCCGTGCCGGACTGCGCGCGCGCACCACACATCTGCGGGTCCTGTCCAACCAGCTCGAAGGTCTGCTGCGACAGGCGTTGCCGGGAATCGTCATCCACGGGGCAGACGCCGCGCGGATCCCAGGAACGAGCATGCTGACGTTGCCCGGCCTGCAGTCGGGCTGGCTCGGCACGCTGGCCGAGGTGGCGGCCAGCAACGGCTCGGCCTGCACGACGGGCGAGGGCAGCCACGTCCTGCGTGCAATGGGTTGCACCGCAGCAGATGCCGCCAATAGCATTCGTATCAGCCTGGGCATGCCTTCGACCTCCGACGAGGTTGAGCACATCGCCGCCGCGCTGGCCCGCGGGGCGCACGCTCTGCGCGGCACGCGTTAGGCCGGAGCAGCTTCGTCGACGCGCTTCTTCAGCTGCCCGCAGGCCGCATCGATGTCAGTGCCGCGCGAACCACGTACGGTGGCGTGGCCACCAGCGGCGGACAGCTGGTCGGCGAACAGCAGCACTTCGTCCGGGGTCGGACGGCGATGGCCGGTCTCGAACACTGGGTTGAACGGGATCAAGTTGATGTGCGCGCCGATCGGCCTGGCCGCGGCAGCCAGCGAGAAGGCATGCGCGTGCGTCATGTTGGCGTCGGCCAGCAGGACGTACTCCAGGGTGGCGCGGCGACCAACCGCTCCGGCGTAATCGCCCATCGCCGCCAGCACCTCAGTCAGCGGCCAGCGCTTGTTCAGCGGCACCAGCTTGCTGCGCGTTTCGTCGTCACCGGCATGCAGGGACAGCGCCAGGGTGACTTGCGGCTCGTCAACGGCGAGCTGACGGATGCGCGCCGGCACTCCACTGGTCGAGATGGTCAGCCGGCGGCGGCCCATGCCCAACCCCAGCGGTTCGCCCAGCACGCGGATGGCACGCAGGACGTTGTCGTAGTTGAACATCGGCTCGCCCGAGCCCATGAACACCACGTTGGTCACCGGCTTGAGGCGCTGGTGGTGGACCACCTGGTAGACGATCTCGCCGGGAGTCAGGTCACGCTCGACCCCATTGAGGCCGCTGGCACAGAACGAACAGCCAACCGCGCAGCCCACCTGGCTGGAGACGCAGACAGTGTGACGGGTGGCGGTGGGGATCGACACGCACTCGACCAGTTTGCCGTCATGCAGGCGCAACAGGCTTTTTACCGTGCCATCGCGGCTTTCTTGGCGCTTCACCTCGACCCCGGGCAGTAGCGGACCGGCGGCGTCCAGGCGCTCAGCCAGATCGCGCGGCAGGCCCTTCACATCGGCATAGCGGTCGGCCCCAGCGCGATAGATCCCCTGCACCAGCTGTTCGCCACGGAAGGCGGGCAGTCCGATCGATTGGGCCCAGCTCCGGGCCTCGGCGGCGTTCAGCCCGAAAGGATCCATGGCTGGGAGGGTCGGCGGTTGGCCAGGTGAAGCAATGCATTCAGACCGCCAGCCTAGGCGCTCCTAGGCGCTCCTAGGCGTTGCCAGTACCCTCCAGTCCTCGATGGATGTTTTCACCTGGGTGCAATAGTCCGCACCGTGACCGCCCCCCAATCGCCCGCTACCGCTCCCCAACCTCGGACCCGCCTGTTGCGCCGAGCCGCGCTGTGGCTGCTCCCACTGGCGTTGCTCGTGCTGCTGGCTCTGGTGCCGCTGGTGATCGAGCCTTGGTTGTCCAGCAAAGTACGCAGTGCGGCCGGGCTGGCCGGACTGGAGATCGCTCCCGAAACGCAGATCGCCGTATCCCTGTTCGGCGGCCGCATCACCATAACCAAACTGGATCTGCGCGAGTACGTCGAGGGTAAGCCGCGCTCGCTGATGCAGGCCGACACTGCTGAGCTGGACGCCGATGTGCTCGCCTGTCTGGGTGGTGACATCGTGCTCGACAACGTGGTACTTGAAGGCGCCAGCGGCGACTTCCGCCGGCGTGGCGACGGCACCATTCCGCTGATCACCCCGCCGCCAGAGGAGCGTGGCGGTATCGACTGGAGCAAGCTGGACTGGTGGGAATACGCCAGGAAAGCCTATGAGTACCACCAGAATCGCGACAAGGACGCAGACGCGACAGAGGCGCAGCCGACGTCGGCCACCCCGGCCACCCCGGCCAAGCCGCCGCGCCAGCGGCCGGCCCACGATTGGAATGGTGCACATACCTATGAACCAGAACCGGGCCCGGCCGGTCCGGCCATGCGCGTGCTGATCCGGCGCCTTTCCGCCAGCGGACGGGACATCCAGTTACCGGACGACACGCCCTTCGCCGTGACCTCGTTTACCGTCAAGGGCCTCAACCTGGGCTGGGGCCGCCACGAACAAGGCACCGACTGGGGTCTTGATGTGCAGACGCAGACACGCGGCGCCGGTACCTTGAATCTCGGCTTCGGAGCAGGACGGGCCAAGGTAAACGCTCTCGCTCTGCCACTGCAAGCGCTCGCCCATCCCGCACTGGCCGGCGAAACCATCGCCCGACACGGCGCCAGCGGACTCGCCGACGTGGTCCTGGACCTGCGCTGGGCGGAGCGGCTTGACGGCACGGTGCAAGCGAAGATTACCGGGCTGAAGCTAGCGCCGCAGGCACCCAGTCAGCAGGAGGCCCAGGTGGCACAGATCGTCAATCGACTCGATGGCAAGCCGCTCGACTGGACGATGAAGCTCGGCGGCACGCCTCAGGATCCGCAAGTGACCGACAACGGCTTGACGGCACTGGTCAAGGACTCGCTGGGCGATGCCGCCAAGCAGGCGGCGATCGACGAAGGCGGGAAGCTCCTGAACGAGCAGTTGCGCAAGAACGACAAGGTTCAGCAGCTGCAGAAGAACGAAGAGGTGCAGAAGGCTCAGGAAAAGGCCAAGGATCTGCTCAAGGGCTGGGGGAAGTGATGTACGCGATGTACAAGATCCTGCGCGGCTTCATCAAGGCGCTGGTCTCCGCCGCGGCGCCTTGGCAGATCGCCGCCGCCGCGGCGCTGGGCACGCTGCTCGGATTCATGCCGCTGTGGTTATCAGGCGGTCCCAGCCCGCTGGCCTGCGCCATCCTGCTCGTCGCCATCGTCGTCAACTGCCACCTCGGCACGGTGTTCGTATTTTGGGGGCTGATGAAGCTGCTCAGCTTCGCCTGCGACCCGGTCGCCCTCCTTGTGGGCAACGGCCTGGATGGCCTGGCTCAGGCCGCCGCCGGCTCAGGCGCGCTACATGCCAGCGGCTGGGCGCACACCGGCTGGCTTGGTATGGCCGTGATCGGACTGCTCCTGGCTCCGCTCGCGGCGTTCGTCATGGCGCGGGTGACCGTGCTGTTCCGCACTCGACTACGCGACCGTCTGCTCGCCAACCGCCAACTGGCCCTTGCCGGCAAGATCGGCGGCAACGGCTTCGTAGCCCGCGCCGCCCTGTGGTTCTTCGATCTATAGTCTCGCGACCAGCTGAGCGTGGACACGCGCCCGCCGAGGCGACATTCCCGACATGCCCGACTGGACACCCATCGACCGCGGCTACGGCCACGTGCTCTACCACCATCAGCGCCGCGCGGATGGCGTGGTCGCCCGGCTGACCATCAACCGGCCCGAGGTGCACAACGCCTTCACCCCGCAGACCGTGCAGGAGCTACGCGACGCCCTGGCCCACGCCCGCGATCAGCTCGACGTCGGCGCGATCATCCTGACCGGGGCAGGCGAGAAGGCTTTCTGCTCGGGCGGCGACCAGCGCGTGCGTGGACACGGCGGCTATGTCGGTGGCAAGGACGGCGATGTGGTTCCACGCCTCAACGTCCTCGACCTGCAGCGTGAAATCCGCAGCTGCCCCAAGCCGGTCGTCGCGATGGTCGCCGGCTGGGCGATCGGCGGCGGCCAAGTCCTCCACTTAGTCTGCGACCTGACGGTCGCGGCCGACAACGCGGTGTTCGGGCAAACCGGGCCGAAGGTCGGCAGTTTCGACGGTGGCTTCGGCGCCAGCTACCTGGCGCGCTGTATCGGACAGAAAAAGGCCCGCGAGTTCTGGTTCACCTGCCGCAAGTACAGCGCCGCCGAAGCGCTGGCCATGGGCCTGGTCAACGAGGTCGTGCCGCTCGCCGAGCTAGAAGCCGCCACCATGCGGCTGTGCGACGAGATGTTGCAGCACAGCCCGCTCGCCATGCGCTGCCTGAAATCAGCCTTCAACGCCGACTGCGACGGCCAAGCCGGACTGCAGGAGCTGGCCGGTAACGCCACGCTGCTGTTCTACATGACTGAAGAAGGTAGCGAAGGCCACCGCGCCTACCTCGAGAAGCGCAAGCCGGACTTCAGCAAATATCCGCGTTTACCGTAAGGTCTCAGGCCAGCGGCGCCGAAGTGTCGGTGACTGTGTCGGCGGTCTTAGCCTGCGCCTCCGCCGCAGCTTTCATCTCCTTCACGGCGTCATCCAGCACCTGGATGAAACCTTGGTAGATGACCGACAGGTGGTTGAGGCGCGAGGCGGCGTAGAGCAGATAGAAACAGGCCAGGAACAGGCCGATGAAGCAGGTCATGCGGATCCCATTCGTCCACCCCTCCAGGCCCAAGATGGATAAGCCGACGACGATGGCCACGAGATAGCTGAGCCGTTCCAGCCAAGTCACCCGAACCTGGATCTCCTCGCTGTAGGACACCAGTCCATCCCGGCAGGCCAGGACATCATCCAGTGCGGTGCCGTCCGCGAACATCTGCGAGACCAGGGCATTCTCAAATTGAGTGTAGTCCGACAATTCACGATGATGCTTGTAACCCTGCATGATCTCGCCGACCGCGAAGATCGAGGTGAACATGCCGAACATCTTGGCGTTCCGCATCTGCACATACCTAGTCAGATACGTCACCACGGGCTCACGCTTCATCTGATTCTCCAATATGTTTGTTGGTAGTCTGTCGATCCATCCGCGTCAGCACGTCGCTTCTTACCAGGGATCATTCGCCAGGAACGGCCGCATCTGCACCGCCGGCAAGGCGATCTCGAGAGCGCCGTCGCTGTAGGGCCCGATCTCATATGGATTCCATACGAAGCGCGCGCCCTCGTCAGTCAGCAGCGGCAGCGGAATCGGCAGATCGGCATCGGTGGCGACTTCGCTGGTCAGCGGACCGTCGGCGGACAGACCACGGATGCGGCGCAACTCGCGGGCCAAGAGCAGGCGCAACTCGCCCTGGCGTTCCGGCGGGACGACCTCGTCGAGGACCAGGGCACGCACGCCGTCCAGCTCGACGATCATACTTTCCACCCGATTGTTGGGATGGTTTCCGCCAGCGTACGAGACATCGCTGCGACGCAGGGCCAGCCAGCCCCGGCCGAAGTGGGTGGCGACCACGGAACGCTCGCAGTACCACGGCTCGGTCGAGGTCGTCGGCCGCGCACCATCGGCGACCAGCGCTGTCAGCGCCGCCTCACCGGTCTCCGCCATGGTGCCGCGAGGGGCTGCCAGGCCCTGGAACAGCCAGGCGGTGCAGGCGCGACGCATCCCCTTGGAGGCGGCCTGCGGCAAAGCCGGCAGCCGGAGGGTGAAATCGGCCCGCCAACCGTCGCGCGTGGCGGCAAAATGCTCGTCGATCGGCACTGCCGGTCCCGGCTGGGAGGCTGGCGCAGCTGGAGCTGGAGCTGGAGCCGCAGCCGTCGGAGGCTCAGTAGCAGGTACGGTTGGAGCAGGCACCGGAGCTCCGGCCCGCTCTCCACAACTGGTGAGCAGTAGGATGATGGCTGGACTGTAGGCGATCAGACGCATGGCCATATGCTTGCGCGCGATCACCAGCCTGCCAGCGGCAGAACGGGTTGCGGCGCCGGACCGGTGCTCAACTGGGCCTCTGCTCCGACCGCGCCGGAGCGCTCGATACGCAGGGCGGTCGGCTGGCTGGCCAGCATCACGAGGTGGGTCTCGCCACCATCCACGGTGACTTCGGCGCGCCGGCCGCGCACGCGCAGATGCAGGTGGCGGACGTCGGCTGGTGCGCCGGAAAGGCGGGCGACGCGACCTTCGGACAGAGTCAGGGTGGTTGGAGTCAAAACCAGGGTCGGCCCGGCATCAAGGGTCAGGCTCAGACGTCGTTCGCCTACCCAGCTGCCAACCAAAACGTCGAGATCCCACCATGGTCCGGGCAAAGCCACTACGCCACTGATCGCTCGTGGGGCATCCCAGGCCGCGTCGGCACCAAACGCCGCCAGGCGGCCTGGGGCAGGGGCTTCGGCGAATCCCGGAGCGCCGCCTGGCACCGCGACGACCGTGTTGCCATCGGCCACCGAAATGGCGACGCGTGCTCCTGGCGGCAGGTGCAGACGACGGTCGGGCGTGCCGATAGTCAACCCGGCAGCCTTGGCGACGATCCAAGCGGTTCCGCCGACCAGTGACAGACCGCTTGGCTGGGCCACGGCGCTGGCCGGGCCGACGATCACCACCGCACTGCCATCGCGCCAGGTCCAGGATAGCGCGGCACCCGGTGGCACGGCGACCGGTGAAGAGGGATCAAGACCGATTCCTGGCAGCAGCGCCGATCCGCCGGCGACCGGCAGGCCGTTGACCGCAGTGACGGTGGCAGGCGGCTGCGCCCGGAGCACCAGCAGGGTGATCCCAGCGGCAATCAACATGGGCACCAGGAACCACACCAAGCGGCGGCTCCAGCGGTTGGGGCGCGCCGGCGGTGCATCAACCGGATCAAGCGGCGGCCGAGTGCCGAGACGTCGTTTGGCGGCGCGTGCGAACGAGCCGTCATCAGCCAGCTTCAGACGTACCGCTTCGGTAAAGGCCGGGCCGCCAAGCTGGACACGGAGATCGACCGTGCCATCGAGCTGCTCCCAGGCCGCCTTGGCCATCTCCGGACCGCGCGTGCCGGTCAGTAGAGCGTAGAGTTCCTGGCGGCCAGCATCGTCGATCTCGCTGAGCGCAAAGGCGACAGCGAGTTCGCGCACGCGTGCCAGCTCGCCATCGGATGACAGGGCTTCGCTCACGGCCTGCCTCCAACCGGACCAAGCCGGCCTTCGGCGCATTCCCGCAGCTTGCGGGTCAGCCGCGACAGCCGCTGACGGCAGGCGTCGGCACGGATGCCCAGGCGGATTCCGGCGTCATCGCTGCTCAGTCCTTCGCCGTGCACCAGCTCGATCAGCTGGCGGTGCTCATCGCCCAGACTCTCCAGGCAGAACTTGAGCGCCGCCAGCATCTCGGCGCGGCGACCACCCTCGTCCTCGGGCCGGTGGCGCAGGAGTTCGGCGCGCACCACTTCGTGCGCATGCCGACGGTCACGATCCAGCCGGCGGTGGTGCTCCATCAGCTGGCTGCGCGCAATGGTGATCAGCCAAGCACGCGGACTGGTCCCCGGCCGGTACTGTTCTCGCTTGGCCCAAGCGCGGGCGAAGGCCTCTTGGGCAAGTTCGTCAGCCAGGTCGGCGTCGGCGGTGTCGCGCAGCATGGTCGCACGGACGATATGCTGGGTCTGCTCGATCAACTGGGCGTACGACTCGGCATCGCCTCCCTGGGCGGCGATCATCAGGGCATCAAGCTCATCAGCTGGCACGATGGCACGCTAGCAGACCGCCCACGAGGGCCAAAGGGCGAATGCCGACGGGGCTGGGGACGACCAACGCACCGACTGGTCAGACGTAGATCATCGTCCGGATCATACCGCCATCGACGACCAGGGTCTTTCCAGTTCCAAAGCCCGCACCGGCGAAATAGAGCACTGCTTCGGCGATATCGTCCGGCGATCCGACCCGACCACACCACTGTTGGGCGGCGTCTGCTGCACTGAGCTTCGCCTGCTTGCGTCCTGGTCCGAAGGCCGGCCCGGTGACCACTCAGCGCTGTGCCGTCCCGCCTCCCAAATTTTCAGCTGCCCGCAGTATGCCGGCAAGCAGTCGAGGAAACACCAGCACATGCAGTGGCAGCACCGCATACCAATAGAGCAGACCGCCCAAACCGCGTGGCCGGAACCGGGCATGCTGGATGACGTCGCGATGATCCCCGCGGTCGATGATGGTCCATTCCAGGCGGGCTTCACCGGGCAGCCGCATTTCGGCAGACAACTCCAGCCGACGGTCGGTTTCAACCGCTGTAACCCTCCAGAAATCCACCGCGTCGCCAGGCAGCAAGCGCACGGCGTCGCGCCGACCTCGACGTAGACCAGGGCCGCCAACCCAGCGATCGAGGACGCCGCGCAGGTGCCACAACCAATCCGTGGCATACCAGCCATGATCGCCGCCTACCAGGCAGATGGCGCGAAATACCGCAGCGGCGCTGGCGGTGGTCGTGCGTGTGCGCTGATCATCGAGCACCGTGCCGCCTGACCAGGTGGGATCGCCAGGCATGGGGCCAGCGTCACTCCAACTAGTCTCCACATCGTCGGCGGCTTTCCGTTGCAAAGCCAGATCAATAGCCTCGCGTACGTTCAGCAATTCTTGCGGCATCAATTCGTTGGCACGCTGATCCCGGCAGACCACCCGATTGCGCAGGCCCTCGGCCAATGGTCGCGCCAAACGATGATCGATCGGGGTCACCAGATGAATCCACCACGAGGATAAACGCGGGGTCAGTACCGGCACCGAGACGATGATTCGCGGTCGTAGTCCAAGAGCAGCGGCCATCGTCTGCATGAGTTTGCGATAGCTCAACACTTCAGGGCCGCCCAGATCAAGCGTCGCACTAACTGATCCCGGTGTGGTCAGGCAAGCGACCAACACATGGAGCACGTTGCGCACGGCGATCGGTTGGCATTCGGTAATCACCCAGCGAGGCGTGACCATCGCCGGCAGACGCTCTACCAGATAACGCAGGATCTCAAAAGACGCCGAACCGCTGCCCAAAATCACTCCGGCGCGAAATGCGGTCAGCGGTACGCGGCCGGCACCAAGCGCTTCCTCGACCGATCGACGTGAGGCCAAATGCTCGCTGAGACCCGGCCCGGTTTCGCCCAAACCCCCGAGATAGATGATCCGCTCCAGAGCGGCATCCTCTGCGGCCTGGGCAAACACCTCAGCAAGCAGGTGATCCCGCGCATGAAAATCTGCCCCTGCCACCAGCATGGAGTGCACCAGGTAATAGGCCGTCCCGCATCCGCCCATCGCCTGCGCCAAGGTCCGCCGGTTCGCAAGATCGACGACCACCACACTCAGCCCGGGATGGTTGGCCCACGAGCGGCCCATCAGCTTTTCTGGTGATCGAACCGCAACGCGCACTCGCCACCCGCGATCAAGCAGCCAACGCACCAGTCGTCCGCCAATGTAGCCCGTGGCACCAGTGAGAAAGATCGGCTCGGAATCAGCGGGGGCGAGCGGCAGGCAAGCACGGAAAGTTGCCGTATCCATGGCATCCATCTTTGGGTTCGGTGGTTCGGTTGCCATCATCAAACAGGCAGGCAGGCTTGCTCGCCCAGTTTATCCTACTCCTTACAATCCATCACTCCCACTCGATGGTGCCCGGCGGCTTGGAGGTGATATCGTAGACCACCCGGTTGATGCCGCGCACTTCGTTGATGATGCGGTTGCTGATCCGCCCCAGCAGGTCGTGCGGCAGTTGCGCCCAGTCGGCGGCCATGCCGTCGGTGCTGGTTTTCCCTGCAATTTCACTGTTTTTTATGATCGGACGGTATCGAACTGGGCATCAACGGAGTCCACCACGAAAGGCCAAAATCCCGCCTGGTCGAAACGAACTCCCAGCAGAAGTCCCAGCACTCCATATGAACTCGAAAGCGAAACAACGCTACACGGGGTCGGTCAGAGCAGAGGCTGGCCAGGAAATAGCGCTTTGAGTTCTTGGGCATGGGACTCCTGAATGAAAACGCCCAAGCCAGATGGCCTGGGCTGGGTGGGACGAAACAAAGAGCCCCAGGTCCTATGACCTGGGGCGGGTGCAGCGCGCGGCTAACCCAGGCGATCAGGTCAGCCAATCCTCGACGACGAGACCCGGCACCCGCTTGAACTCACGGGTATTGTGCGTCACCAGCGTCCAGCCAAGAGAGAGCGCGTGAGCGGCGATCAAGGTGTCTAAGGGGCCGATGGACGCCCCCCGCTTCTCCAGCAGAGCCCGCAGGTCGCCATAGCGGATGGTGGCATCGTCATCGAACGGCACCGGGGTGATCTTCCCGAGCAGGTGCCTCAACCGGGCCTGAGACTCCTCCTGCTTGGCGCTCTTGGCAATGCCGTAGCGCAGTTCGGCCAAGGAGACGGTGCTCAACCGGATAGCTGTGGCGGCGTGACTTTCCAGAGTTGGCTTGATACGCGCATCCCGGTTCAGGACGGCGATGCAGTGGTCCGTGTCGAGCAGGTATTTCATAGCTGCTCACGGACCTCGGCAGGTCCTGTTGGCCAACGACGGATGGAGGCATCACCAATCAGAGGCTCAAAGGCTTCCCAGAAGCCGTCCCAGGATTTTTGCTCCTTGGCTGGCTTGATGACGATGGCCGTGCCTTTCCGGCTGACCATGACCTCCGAGCCAGCCAGGCGCATGGCCTTGGGTAGGCGGACGGCCTGGCTGCCTCCGGTCCAGAACAACTTACTGCGCACGGCGGTTGCAGTCATGGCGCGGCTCCTCTTCTACCTACAGAGCGTAGATACAAGTTACGGCGGGCAAGCCTCAGGCGGCAGCATTGCTGGGTACAGCAGCACGGCCTGACGCAGATGGACGTAGTTCTCGTAATCGGCTAACTCCTGCGGATCGACCATGGTCTTGCCGTCCTTCAGCCCAATGGCAGCGATGGGTTCCAGCATGTGGTCAAGCCGGATGACCGGTGGTAGCACGTGCCGTTATGCACGAACTCGATGGTCCACACAGTCGAACCCGAGCGTCGGAAGACGCCCATGGTGATGACCCTTCACGAGCTTCTGCCGGGACTTCGGCCAGCGATTCGAAACGAACTCCCAGCAAAAGTCCCAGTAGTCAGCCGTGTCGGTGCTTCGTCGGTCGCTTTTCCACTGCTGATCCGGTGTCGGAACTGGACTGCCTCGGAGTGCTTAACTCCTTACAATCCATCACTCCCACTCGATGGTGCCCGGCGGCTTGGAGGTGATATCGTAGACCACGCGGTTGATGCCGCGGACCTCGTTGATGATGCGGTTGCTGATCCGCCCCAGCAAGTCGTGCGGCAGCTGCGCCCAGTCGGCGGTCATGCCGTCGGTGCTGGTGACGCAGCGCACCGCGCAGCAGTCCTGGTAGGTGCGCTCGTCGCCCATCACGCCGACCGACTTGACCGGCAGCAGTACGGCGAAGGCCTGCCAGATCGAACGTTCGAGACCAGCGGCGGCGATCTCGGCGCGGACGATGGCGTCGGCCTCCTGCAATACTGCGACTTTTTCGCGGGTGACCTCGCCGAGGATGCGCACAGCTAGGCCTGGGCCGGGGAAGGGCTGACGCCAGACCACGGCGTCGGATAAGCCCAGCTTCGACCCGATCATGCGGACTTCGTCCTTGAACAGGTAACGGAACGGTTCAACCAGACCGAGGCCGAGATCGGCGGGCAGGCCGCCAACGTTGTGATGGCTCTTGATCACCGAGGCGGGGCCGCCGTGGACCGAGATCGATTCGATGACGTCGGGGTACAGCGTGCCCTGGGCGAGGAACTTGACCTGCCCGCCGCTCGTCGTCTTGATGCGGGCGGCCTCGTCCTTGAACACGTCGATGAACAGCTTGCCGATCGCCTTACGCTTACGCTCGGGATCAGAGATGCCGGCCAGCGCATCAAGGAAACGGTCGGTGGCGTCGACGTAGTCGAGGTCGATGCCGATGTGGTCGGCGAACAGCTTGCGCACGCCATCAGCCTCGTCCTTCCGCAGCACGCCGTTGTTGACGAAGATGCAGGTCAGCTGCTTGCCGATCGCCTTGTGCAGCAGCACGGCGGCAACCGAGGAATCAACTCCGCCCGACAGGCCAAGGATGACGCGCTCGGAGCCGACCTGACTGCGGATGCGCAGGATCTCTTCGTCGATGAACGAGCCCATCGTCCAGTCGCGCTTGCAGCCGCAGATACGCACTAGGAAGTTGCGGATGATCGCGGTTCCGTGATCACTGTGCGTGACTTCAGGATGAAACTGCACGCCCCAGAAATTGAGCTTCGGCGCATGCACCGCGGCAAGCGGACAGCTGGTCGAACGGGCGATGGCGGTGGCGCCGGGGATCGAATCGATGCGGTCGCCGTGACTCATCCACACGGTCTGTTCACCGGGCAGGCCAGCGAACAGCGGGCTGGTCACGTCGCAGATGATCTCGGTGCGGCCGAATTCGCGGTGCTCGGCCTTCACCACCGTTCCGCCGGTGTTGTGGGCAGTGACCTGGATACCGTAGCAGATACCCAGCACTGGCACGCCCAGCTTGTACAGCTCGGGATCGATCTGTGGCGCGCCTGGGGTGTACACCGAGGCGGGGCCACCGGACAGGATGATGCCCTTGGGATTCTTCGCCTTCACCGCCGCCACACCGGCATGGCACGAGATGATCTCGCAGTAGACGTCGGCCTCGCGCACCCGGCGCGCGATGAGCTGGGTGACTTGGGAGCCGAAATCGAGGATGATGATGGTTTCGTGCTGGGACATTTATTCGGGCCGGTAGTTCGGCGCTTCCTTCGTGATCGTGACGTCGTGCGGATGGCTTTCGCGCAATCCGGCGCTGGTCATGCGGCAGAGTACGGCCTTCTTCTGCAGTTCGGGAATGGTCTTGGCGCCGCTGTAGCCAAGCGCGGCCTTGAGTCCGCCAACCATCTGGTGGACGACGATGCCAAGTGGCCCCTTGGCCGGGACCATGCCTTCGATACCTTCGGCAACCAGCTTGGTCGCTTCGGTCGCGCTGTCCTGGCCATACCGGTCGGCGCTGCCCTTCTGCATCGCGCCGATCGAACCCATGCCACGGTACGCTTTGAATTGGCGGCCCTGGTAGATGATCGACTCGCCCGGACTTTCGTCGCAGCCGGCGAGGATCGAGCCAAGCATCACCACGTCAGCGCCGACCGCGAGGGCCTTGGCGAGATCGCCCGAGTACTTGATGCCGCCGTCGGCGATCACCGGGATGCCGGCCTTCTTGGTCGCCTTCACCGCGTTCATCACGGCAGTGATTTGCGGCACCCCAACACCAGCGACGATACGGGTGGTGCAGATCGATCCGGGACCGATGCCGACCTTCACCGCATCAGCGCCGGCCTTGATCAGGTCGCGCGCGCCCTCGGTAGTGGCGACGTTGCCGGCGATTACCTCGATGTCGTGCTGCTGCTTGATCCAGCGCACCGTGTCCATGACGTTCTTCGAGTGGCC